>CAZCFQ010000058.1:0-11578 GCA_964497955.1 uncultured Clostridiaceae bacterium | reverse complement strand
TGGCAACAAAATAATTGAAATACAACCTGAATTTCTAAGATTGTATCATGGTGGTTATGAATTTTGGCAAAAAAAAAGAGATAGGTATTTAAACAAGTATATCATCGAAGATAAGGATTTAAATTTAGAGGGTAAACTAGCTTATCAAAGAAAGAAAGAACAAGATCGTTTAATTAGAAAGCGCCAAAGAAAATTTGAAGAATGTAAGAATAATATTGATGAGTGTGAAAAAGAAATATTAGCTATTGAAAATATGCTAAGAAAAGAGAAGAATTTAGAAAAGTTGCAAGAATTATTTGAGCGTAAAGAGAAGTTAGAGGAAGAACTTTTGTCACATATGATTCTTTTTGAGAAGCTAGAAAAAAAAGAGTTATTAGGATAGCATTAAGGCATCAGCTAGGAAGCTGATGCCTTTTGAAATTTACCTTGTTAATCTATAAAGAGCTGTTGCATATATCTTTGTTGCCAATAATATATCTTCTATTTTTGCTTGTTCATCCGGTTTATGTGCATTACTTTGGCTCCAGTTAAACCCTGGACCAAAGGTAACAGAATTATCTATAACTCTAGAGTAGGTGCCTCCTCC
This sequence comes from uncultured Clostridiaceae bacterium, assembly GCA_964497955.1. Lineage (GTDB taxonomy): Bacteria > Bacillota > UBA994 > PWPR01 > PWPR01 > PWPR01. Next base: position 10,992 of record CAZCFQ010000058.1, on the reverse strand, counting down.
TAAAACAAGAGGCTTAGAATCTGTATCATCTGTGTACTCTTTATATACCTCCATTAACCCTTCTATAACTGGATGATCATCAGGGTAGTAATAAGGTTTACTATCAGACCCTTCAATTAAAGTCACAGGTATGCCAATTATCTCTTTACGCATTCCATCATATACTTGAGTTGCAGTATAAGTAATTGGGAATCTAATGTTAACTGAAACCTCAATCGCATTTTCTACAATACTCATCAAGCCAGGATTAAAAGCAAGTTTACCAGACTCTTCATCTTCAAATCCACAGCCCACTTTCTCACCATGATGTGCAAAAGCTATTTTTTCGATATAAAATTTGATGAATTTTGCAATTGGTAATTCAGAATTTTCAATAACAGGTTCTATTGCAGTAAATAATATTGACATTGCATTTTTGCCAGTTTCAGGTCTGCTGCCATGTGCAGAGGTACCTCTTGCAACTAACTTAACTTCGCTATTCTCTACTTCATACTCTATCTTGTCTTCATTTTCTGAATTATATAAGTCAATTACATCTATTATTAAGTTTATATTTTCAGTCTCTAATATGATTTCTGCATAATCAGGTACAGAGTTTACTGCATTACCTGCATTACCAGAAACAACTTTAATCTCTTTTGTTAACTTTTTATCATTAAAAATAGTTTGGAATTTAAAAGTCATAATACCTTTTTCGCCCTTAACTACTGGAAACGAAGCATCAGGCACGAGGGAAAGATCAGGAGTTTTTACATTTTTTGCGTAATACTTTAAATCTTCCATACCAGACTCTTCATTTGTACCAAACAATACTTTAAGCTTTCTATTAATTGGTTCTCCAGAGTCCACTAAAGCTTTAATAGCAAATAAAGCCATAATAGCTGGACCTTTATTATCGCTTACACCTCGCCCATAGATGACACCATCCTTATAAGTAGCACTGTATGGAGGGTAAGTCCATCCATTGCCTTCAGGGACTACATCTAAGTGTGCAATTAGTGCTATTTCCTTTTCTCCTTCTCCATAAGTAGCTTCACCTACATAATTATCTATATTTTTAGTTTCAAAACCAAGTTCTTCAGATAATTTCAATGCTTCTTCCAATGCATTTTGAACACCTTTACCAAAAGGCATATCTCCAACGGGTTCTTCTCTTACACTTTTAACTTTAACTAGTCTTTGGATATTCTCTACTATTTGATCCTTGTAAGAATCAATAAGCTTGTCTAGTTTTTCCATAATTCCCCTCATCTTTCTTTTAATAAGTAGTGGTTATATTATAACCAATTTTATTGTATAAATCATACATATTATTAACTTCAAGTGATTTAGCTGCTTCAAGAATAATATGAGCACTTGCATAAGCATCTTCACTTGCATCGTGATGTTTGAAGTTCAAGTTTAAGTAATTAGCTACATTGTCTAACCCATGTCTGCTTAGAAAGGGCCATACTTTCCTCGATACTTTAAGAGAACATGCATATTCATATGGTGGCGGTATAATGTTTTGTGTGCCTAATGTTGAATAGAGAACTCTTACATCAAAAGCAGCAGAGTGTGCTACTAAAATTTTATTTTCTAAATATAAATATATCTCTGGCCACAACTCTCTAAACGTAGGTACATTTTTAACTTTATATTCATTAATACCATGTATTCTTATATTAAAAGGCTCAAAGTATAAAGGCTTTGGTTTTATTAACCAACTAGGATTATCTACAATAACCCCATTACTTACGATTGCAAGCCCTAAAGCACAAGCACTTGAAGCTTTATTGTTGGCAGTTTCAAAATCTATTGCGACAAAGTCCATATTAAAAATATATAAGTATAATACTTATTCTCCTTATATAAGTATTTAGGTTAGTTAAGGCAACCCATAATCCTTATCTGGCTAAGTTAATTTCCTTTTCTGATTCTTCACTAGCAACTTCCGATGTAATCTCTCCAAGATCTGACATGCGTCTTAATACAGTGTTTCTATTTTTAATCGCAGTACTCATAGAAACATAAGGAGAGTAATAACCAGGACTTTTTAGCAAACCAGCAATAGTAGCAGCTTCGTTAAGCGATAGCTCACTTGCTGTTTTACCAAAATAGTAATTTGCAGCAGATTCTATTCCATATAAGCCATGTCCAACATAGATTATATTGCAATAAAATTCTAATATTTCTTCTTTTGAATAAACCCTTTCTAACCTAATAGCTACAGCTGCTTCAGCTATTTTTCTAGACAAGAGTTTCTCTTGTCCTAAAAATGGATATGCATTTCTAGCAAATTGTTGTGTTATTGTACTACCGCCAGAACCGACTATATCGCCAGATCTTACATTACTTAAAAAGGCTCTGAAAATGCCAATTATATCAACTCCGTTGTGTTCATAAAACCTGTGATCTTCGATAGCGACTACAGCTTTAGTAAAATTTGAAGAGATTTCTTCAAATTTAACCATTTTCGTTACTTGAGGTTCATTCAGTTCTACTAAAGTACCATTAACTTTGGTATGATTTAAAACTTCTGGGAACATAGGTTCAGGCAATGGTCTTAGGTATGCTGTGAAAAATATAATTGAAGAATTTAGTAAAAAGAAAATTAAAAGTGAAAGCAAAATAATAACTACTTTTTTCTTCATGTAATTTCACCTATATTTTGTTTGTTAACAACATGTCAATTATATCATAAAAAATTAATTCTTTTTAAAATAAAAAAGAGGCTATAAAAGCCTCTATCAAATTATTTAACAAATTCTGCTATCCTACTAAGACCTTCTTCAATGTTTTCCATAGAGTTAGCATAACTAAGTCTGACAAAGCCTTCCATACCAAAAGCGGATCCTGGAACAGTAGCTACATGAGCAGTTTCAATTAAATGAGTAGCGAAATCCATACTATTATTGATAACTTTACCTTGAATTTCTTTTCCAAACAATTCTTTGATATTCATCATTACATAGAAAGCTCCACCTGGTTTTCTACAACTAACATTATTCATGTTGTTAATTGTTTCTACCATATATTGTCTTCTTTTATCAAATTGCTCTCTCATAGCAATAACTGATTCTTCAGAACCTTCTAATGCAGCTAACGCACCTTTCTGTACAAAAGAAGTTGGGTTTGATGTACTATGCCCTTGTATTTTATTCATAGCAGCAATGATTTCTACACTAGCGGCAGCGTATCCTAATCTCCACCCTGTCATAGCATAAGCTTTTGACATACCATTAATTACAACAGTTCGGTTTTTGATATCTTCATTAAACGAGGCAATAGACACATGCTCTAATCCATCATAGATTAACTTTTCATATATTTCATCAGAAATTATATAAAAGTCATATTTGACAGCTAAATCTGCAATCGCTCTAAGCTCTTCTTCATTATAGACAGTTCCTGTAGGATTTCCTGGGCTATTAAAAATCATACATTTTGTATTTTCAGTAATAGCATTCTCTAAATCTTCAATTTTAAGTTTAAAATCATTATCCTCAGGACACTCAATATAAACTGGAGTAGCATCAGTTACTTTTACCATTTCACTGTAACTTACCCAGTATGGAGCAGGTACTAAAACTTCATCGCCTTCTTCACATAAAGTTAAGAATGCATTGAATAAAGGTTGTTTAGCTCCTGTACCAACTATGATATTTTTTGTTGTATAATCTAAGTTATTATCTCTTTTCAATTTTTTACAGATTGCTTCTTTTAACTCAGGAATTCCACTTGCAGTAGTGTATTTTGTAAATCCACTATTAATTGCTTCTATTGCAGCGTCACATATGTGTTGAGGTGTATTAAAATCTGGTTCACCAACACTAAAGTTAATAGCATCTTTTCCTTCTCTCACTAATTCTTTAAATTTAGCACTAATAGCTAAAGTCATAGAAGGAGAAAGACGTTTTGTTCTTTCAGTAAGTTTTTTCAAAGAAAACAGCCTCCCTTAAGTATTTACGTTTTTAGATTAGCATAGATTTCATAAATTGTATACAGTATAATTAAAAACTTTTTAGATGAATAATTTAATTAACACTTGCATGTTTTAGCTAATAATTGTATAATACTGCTCAAAGAAAAGCGTTGAAAAGGACAGATTAAATATTTGCTTGATTACAGAGAGGTGAGGTAGCTGAGAATCACCAAATAGTAATATTTAATAGCACCTTTGAGTTGTTAAATGAATTTAAGTAGTTTGACACGGGTAAAACCGTTATCTAATTAAGCCGGGCCTAGCCAATAAGGGTGGTAACGCGGGTAATCCTCGTCCCTTTTAAGGGGCGTTTTTTTGTTTTAAAATATAAGGAGGTATTAAAATGCTAGATATTAAAGAAATTAGAAATAATCCAAAAGAAGTAAAACAAAGACTACAAACTAGAGGAGAAGAATTTCAAGTAGATAGATTAGTAATCTTAGATGAAAAACGTAGAGAAATCATATCTGAAGTTGAGCAATTAAAACATTTGAAGAATGAAGTCTCAAGAAAAATACCAGTAATGAAAAAAGAAGGTAAAAACATAAAGCCAATTATAGAAGAGATGCGCGGAGTAGGAGATAAAATTAAAGTAATGGATGATAGTTTAAAGGATATTGAAAATGAGATAGAAGAAATTCTATTGATTACCCCAAATATCCCTGATAAAGATGTTCCTGTTGGAAAAGATGAATCTGAGAATGTAGAAGTATACAGGTGGGGCACACCAAAAGATTTTAAGTTTATACCAAAAGCACATTGGGATATTGGCCCTGACTTAAATATATTAGATTTTGCAACAGCAGCAAAAATTACAGGCGCAAGGTTTACTATGTTTAGAGGGCACGGAGCAAGAATGGTTAGAGCATTAGCTGCTTTTATGATAGATTTACATGTACAAAAACATGGTTACTCTGAAGTCTTACCACCGTATTTAGTGAATACTGATAGCATGATTGGCACTGGTCAATTACCTAAATTTGCTGAGGATGCTTTTAAAGTAGAAGATGAAGACTACTATTTGATACCAACAGCAGAGGTGCCTGTTACTAACATTTATAGAGATGATATTCTAACAGAAGATGAATTTCCCATAAAATATTGCGCATACAGTGCTTGTTTTAGAGCAGAAGCTGGAGCTGCTGGAAGAGATACAAGAGGTTTAATTAGGCAACATCAGTTTGATAAAGTTGAGATGATAAACTTTGTAAAACAAGAAGATTCACCAAAAGCACTTGATAATATGGTAGATGCAGCTAAACATGTACTAGAAAAACTTGAGTTACCATATAGAATAATCGAAATGTGTACAGGAGATTTGGGAATTAGTGCAGCTAAAAAATATGATTTAGAAGTATGGATGCCAAGTTATAATGATTACGTAGAAATATCTTCTTGTAGTAATTGTAGAGACTACCAAGCTAGACGCGCAAATATTAGATATAGAAATGAAGAGTCTGGTAATTTAGACTTTGTACACACCCTAAATGGATCAGGGTTAGCTATTGGTCGATGCATTGCTGCTTTATTAGAGAATCATCAGCAAGAAGATGGAAGTGTAAAAATCCCTAAAGCTTTGTCAAAGTATATGGGCGGAATAGAAAAAATTTGTGTGAGGTAATTATATGAATGAAAATTATAAACAAAAGGCAAAAACTTATTTAGATGGAAATTGGCCAGAAATAGTCATTGTTACAATTATTGTTTTGTTATTTACTAGTGTATCAAATGGCGAGTCTTGGTTAGGCTTTGAGTCTGGGAACTTTAAATTTGGTCTAAGCGGAGGATTTGGGCAGATTTTTGCTCTTATAGTTACGGGTCCACTAACTTATGGGTATCTCTATTTTATAAAATCTTTGAAGAATGGTAATGGAAATATATCACAAGTATTTTTAGGTTTTAGTGAGAGATTCAAAGAAACGTTTATCGCCCATATCGTAACTACTATATTTATAGTATTATGGGCACTTTTATTGATAATTCCTGGAATAATCGCTGCTATTTCTTACTCAATGGTTTATTTAATACTTCAAGATAATCCACAAATGAATGCTTACCAAGCTATTCAGGAGAGTAAAATAATTATGAATGGAAATAAGATGAGATATTTTCAGTTTGTAATAAGCTTTGCAGGGTTATTTTTGTTAAGCATTATTACATTAGGATTAGGATTTTTGTATTTGAAACCATATTTTGATGCCTCAAAAATAGAGTTTTATGAGGATCTAAAAGCAAGACAAAGAAATGATGCATATATAATCAACTAAAAAAGGCAGGAATTTTCCTGCCTTACTTATTATGTTTTAATATATGAATAGAACTATAAATTAAATAAAATGTCAAAGAAAACAGGATAATAAACATAAAGTTTTCCACTATAAATGAATTCTTGATTACAGATAAAATTAATTTCGGGGTAGTGAAAAAGTTCCAGCTATTCAATCTTGTAAATCTGCCAATATATATGCCATACGAACTAATAATTGAGAATAAAATTAAGAAAACTTTTCCAAAAAAATCCCCAGTTTTATTTTTTACAAAATAATGAATTGGATATAAGCTATAAAATGATAATAAAATACCTAGCCAAATAGATAAGAAAATAATTGTAATCTTTAACCAAGATAATAAATCGGTGCTACTAAAAGTTAAGGATATAGGAATATTAGCTATATGAACTAAGTCTGTTATTATATAGGGTGCATTGGGATAGAAAATTAACCAGAAGAAAAAAAGAACTATTGCTATAACTGAGTTTATAGCTTTTTGAGGTAATGCAGAAATTATATATAAAATTAACAAAGGTATCCACGCTAAAAATAAATTCCATATTAAGAAAGACAAGTGGGTATCATCATAAAAAGCAAATTTGATAATGAAAAGAATTAATACTATAGCGCTTAGCATAATTAATAGCTGCTTTGAGCTTGTTTTTGGCAAATAACGTTTCATCAGAATTCTCCTATAATTAAAACATAATATTTATTTTATAATATATCAAAACAAAAAGAAATTAAATAACTTCCTCTAACAGATTTGTCTGCTAGAGGAAGTTTTATTAATAGGCTATCAATAGTCCTTTAATATTAGCATATACACTTATTGTAGCTCTCATTGCAGTTATATGAACTTGCATAAACGGATAGCGTTTTTTCACCTCTTTTGCAAACTCTTTTGCCTCATCGGGAGCCTTGCAATAAGCTATTCCTAATACTTTGTCTTTAAGTTCTAACATAGGAGTCTCTCCTATGCTATCAAGCATATCATTTATGGCTCTTTTATATCCCCGAACTTTTTTTACAAGCCCAATTCCACCTTTACCATCAGATCCCATTAAAGGTTTAATATTTAGTATTGAAGCAAATATTTTGCTTAGGTGAGTTATTCTGCCTGACTTCAATAGGTTGCTTAAGTCATTTAATACAAATAGAGTTGTCATTTTATGAGCATATTGTCGCACTTCACTTACTGCTTTTTCAATAGGTACTTCATTTTTTAACTTTTGATCTAAATTGATTGCTAACAAAGCTAATGCTACAGAAGCACTTCTTGAGTCAATTACTTCAATATGCTTTTCTGGATGATTTTCTAAATACATTTCCTTTGCAATTAAGGCATTGTTATAGGAAGAACTTATTTCTTTAGAAATACATATTATAAAGATTGTTTCAGCTTTTTCAAAGTGTTGCATAAATAAACCTGGAGCTGGAGCTGAAGTTTTAGGGCCATCCTTACTGTTAGCCATTTTATCAAGAAACTCATCTAAGTCTATGCTACCATCATCAATATAGTCTGAATTATCAATTGTAAGGTTAATTGGGACGACTTCTAATGGCATATCCTTTTTCATTTCATCACTAATGTCGCAACTACTATCAACAAGAATTAAATAATCATCCATTTTTCCACTTCCAATTCTAGTTAACTTTTTGTTTTACCTGTAAAATTAAAGTTTTTAATCTTAAGAGCCGGGACATAATAGTTACCTATCAAAGTAGGTACACGCTGTCTATCTTTTGATATTTCAACAATATTATTAAATGCATTCAATATGCTTTCAGTAAATCTCATATTTTCAAGAGCGTGATCAATTTTTCCTTCTTTAACTTGGAATAATCCATCTCTTGTTAAAGCTGTAAGCTGCGCAGTTCTAGGATTTACTATATTCATATAGTGAAAGCGAGACACTAATATAGCTTCATCAGTTTCTTTAATAATTTCTTCTAAAGTTTTTTCTCCGCCATCCATAACAATGTTTAGTGGTATTCCACCACGATCTGGCATAGAAACAGAGTGCCCTGTAGACTTAACCTCTTCTTTATAAGCACTAAGGCTGTCATATGCTAAATCTTTAGCTACTCCGTTTTCAATAATGTTTAATTTCTTGCGCTCAAACCCTTCCATATCGAAAGGTAGTGGCATAGTATTGTGATTATGCCAGTCATCAACTATTGAAACTTTCTCATCAAAGACTTTTTCACCTATTTTATTTGATAAGAAGCTGTAATTATCTTGGACACTTTTTGCACTAAAGCCAGCAAAACTAAGATACATCAAAATGTTAGCAACAGCAGCTGGTTCAAGTATTACGGTGTATTCTCCTGTTTCAATTGTTTTTCTGTTTTTGTTCACATTTACACGATTAATTACATTATTAAATATATCATTAACTTTTAACCCGTTAGGGTCTTGTGTTAATGTTGAGTAAAAGGCTGTACCGTCATTGCCATCAGAGATTAAAGTATTTAATTTAACATAGTTATTTTTTAAGTACCTTTTCACATGGTTGCTATTGCCATAAGCCATTAACATTGTAGTTAAGCTATAGATTCCATAAGCCAAATAGTCTTTTGGTAGCATCTCAAATGCTTCTTTTAGGTGTGTAGCTCTTTGTGTCACTCCAAATTTTTTAACTAGATCACTTTTGTATGAGCAAACTTCAGACAATAAAGGTTTCTTTACTAACGGTGGATAATCTTTAACAGGTGAAAGCTCTAAGTTTTCTTTAAGTTGCTCTATCGCTAAATCTAATCCTTTTTCAGATAAATCACTAGTAGTAATTTCTCCTTTTTTGCCATCTAATATGGCTTGAATATTAACTTCTACACTGTCTTCAAAAACATTTTGGTGGATGGTAGAGTTAGCAAATCGAGTCAAACCTTGTGCTTGTCCATTAATTAAAACACTAGTTTTATAGTCACTAGTATTTTTTATTATATAGTTAATTATTTTATAAGAATCTATTCTATCTAGCATTATTAGAAACACCTACTTTCACATCTCTAAATCTTGCTGGTGAGCATCCATGTCCTACATGCATAACTTGAGATGGCTCTCCTTTTCCACAGTTAGGAGTACCATACATTACCCAATGATCTTTGTTTGCAATACCATCACAACTTCTCCAAAATTCATACGAAATTCCAGAGTAAATTGGGTTTTTATATATCTGTCCTGTTAGTTCTCCGCCTTTAATTTCATAAGCAATCTCAGTAGCAAATTGGAAGTTGAGGCGTTTATCATCAATACTCCAACTTTTATTTGTTTTCAACAAAAGACCATCATCTACATCTGCGATTAGTTCTTTAAGAGAATATTTCCCGGGTAATAAATTAATGTTTGTCATTCTAACTATAGGTATTCTATTCCAGCCACTAGCTCTTGCAGCACCACTAGATTTTTTTCCTATTTCACTAGCAGTATCTCTAGATGAAGTAACACCTTTAAAAATCCCATTAACTATTAAAGGGGTTTTTTGAGCTTTTACGCCTTCATCGTCATATGCATAGGTACCTAACCCTTTGGGAGAAGTGGCATCTGCGAAAATATTTACACAGTCTGAGCCATATTGAAACTTATCAAGCATATCAGGAGATAAAAAGCTTGTCCCAGCATATCCTGCTTCATACCCTAAGATTCTATCTAGTTCAGTAGGATGACCTACACTTTCATGGATTTGTAAAAATAACTGAGTACCATCAATAACTAGATCATAAATACCATTAGGGCATTCAGGAGCATTTACTAGTTGCTCAGCTTCTTGTGCAACTTCTTTAGCATTCTTAACAAAATCTAATTCTTTAATGTATTCATATCCAGCTGTTTGATAATTTCCTCTAGCAGAGTTTGGATAAGATCGTGTTTGCATATCATTTTTACTTGCAGCAAAAGCTTGTATTCCTCCTCCTGAAATAACTATGGTTTGCCTGATATAGGAACCATCGGTGTCAGCAAAAGTTTTCATTTCTTTTTTAAACTGCATGAAGCCAGAGGTTTTAATTAGACTAGCAGATTCTTTCATTACTTTCTCTGCGGCAAACAAAAGATCTAATTTTTCTTTCTTACTTACATCAAAAGGGTCAATTTTATAAGGTGATGTATAATTGTCTATAACCATTTCCTTTTTAGTTAGTTCCACGGGTTTTTTGAGAGTTATTGAGCTAGCTTTTGCAATCTCTAGAGCTTTATCAGCTGCTTTTTCCATTTTGTCAAAATCATGAGAACTTGCAAATCCTAAAGCTCCCTGGTAGAAAACTCTAATTCCAAAGCCTTTTGAGTAATCTGTTGATAGTTTCATTACAGTTTGATTTTCAGTAGCAATTTCTTCAGTTACAGTATCATGTACCCTAATGTCAGCATATTCAACGCCTTGATCTTTCAAATAGTCCAGTAACGATTCAAGTTGTTTCTGCATATTACTATCCCCCCAATAATATGTGTTTATCTTTCTCTTACTCTAATTATACATCAAATAGAAAACTGTTGCATAAATAGTTAAGGCTAGAATATTCTAGCCTTAATCAATGAATGCAACAGCTCTAACTGGAGAACCATCACCATATTTAATTTTTAACGGAAATGCAGTAAGTATAAACTCCTTATTTATTAAATCTTCTAAATTAGTTAAGTTCTCTATTATAACCTTCTCATTTTTCAATAAAAGATGATGGTTAGGAAAACTTAAGTCATATATTTTGTCAATATTTCCTGTATCAATACCAATCCCTTTAACATTTGAATTAGATATT
>CAZCFQ010000057.1:0-12035 GCA_964497955.1 uncultured Clostridiaceae bacterium | reverse complement strand
TATCAAATACGCCTTTACCACTTTTATATGTTTTTGTAAGGTCCTCAATAATAATCACTTTTACACCTCCAAATTTGCTTCTATTCATATTTTACACCATAAACTGTATTTCATATATTATCTAAGGATTTATAGCATCTTATTACCTTCTATCTAAATATTAGAACCAATCAGCTTTTATTACAAAAGAAGTATCCCTTATTTTTGGATACTTCTTAGATGTATTTCTTATTCACTTTTCTCTTTTAAAATTACTCTTCCACCAGTATATATAGCCCAAGGACTATCATTTTTGCTAATAAATTTAACCTCTCTGATTCTATCATTTACTTCAATAATCCCTAAGAAAGGTCCTACCATCTTGACTTCAAAATTTTTATTATCCCTTTTTAGTAATATATTTTCATTTATTTCTATCTCAATTACAGCTCCCTCTCCTGAAGTATATATCCCTTCAAAATCAGCTATATTATCTTTATCCCATTTATAATCTTTATACTCTCTTCTCTGTGTTTCTAGAGGCAGACTTAAAGCTGCATTTACTGCTGCCAACCAGATATTACTTACAGCAACTCCACTCAAATTACATAAAACAACAACAGCTAAACTAGCCTCTGGAATAAAACCAAAATGAGAAGAAACTCCTTTAAGACTTCCTCCATGTTCCACTAACGTAAGACCATTATAATCTTTAGTTACACTAAGTCCAAAACCATATTTACTATATGAGGAGTATAAAGCACCTCCAGAAATCATTTCTTCAATAGAGCTCTCAGAGATTACTTTCCTTCCAAAAACTTCTCCCCCATTTGCATACATCTGTCCATATCTTATTAAATCATTAGCACAAGATCTAACCCATCCACATGCTAAATAAGGAGGTGCCTCTTGCCAGTTATTAGATGCTTTTATCTCATCATCTTTTTCATAATATAGAGTAGTTACATTTTCAAACTCTTTCAGTTTGTTTCCATCAAAGAAACTTCTATTCATGCTAAGTGGTCCAAATACATTTTCTTTTATATAGTCTTGAAATTTTTTGTTGCTAACTTTTTCAACAATTCCTCCTAGTAATCCGTAGCAATCATTAGAATAGCTTAGTATTTCACCCGGTTTGCCTAACATTTCAAACTGTCCCAAGCTCATATATTCTGCTAATTGCTCAATAGTATCAACTTTATGTTTTTCATCAAACTTTGACCTATCTTCTCCTTGATCAGCAATTGTATTGTTTCTTATAGAATATCCTAAAGATTTAAGTGGAGGGAATCCTGTGGTGTGGTCTAACATATGATATATTTTTATATCTTTAGGGTCATATCCATCAGGTAATTTAAAATTAGGATAATATTTCTTTATGGAGTCGTCATAACTCATTTTTCCCTTTTCAACTAGTTGAGCTATGGCTAAAGCTGCAAATGATTTACTTATTGAGGCTATACCTAAAATAGTGTCAGGATCAATCTCAAGGCTTTCTTTTTTATCTCTATAACCAAATCCTTCTGAAAATAAAACATCTTCTTTATGAGCAATGGCAACAGAAATACCTGGTATATTGTGTTTTTCCATCATTTTTGTTAAATAAGTTTTAAAGTCATCTATCCTATCTTTATTTAGTTTCATTTATTAGCCCTCCTTATTTGTTATTTACTAATTTCTATTTAGTATTAAAAAAACCTTTTTTTAAAATAGAAATAGCCACTCTCATGGCTATTAAAAAACTATCTTTTACTTATGATCTTCACAGTCACAATCACAGTCATCATCTTCACAATCGCAGTCCTCTTCGCAATCGCAATCACAATCATGATTATGTTCGTGTTCTTCATCAACACCTAAAAGTTCGTAGAATTCATCTGCTGCTTTAGAAAATTCTTCTTGATCTTCTATATTAGATAACTCTAGTTCTCCTTCTTCAAGTTCCTCATAACTATATAAGTATACTTCTTCACTATCCACAGGTAAAAGAGCTATATAATTCTTATCATCTAGATCGTATGTCAATAATATATGACAATCCAATTCAGTGTCATCTTCTAAAGTAATCGTTAATATTTCATCCATCTCTTCCTCATGATTCATATCTTTTTCTTCGTTCATTAGCAATACCTCCTTGCAGAACTTTATTATAGCATATTAATTGAATAAGTAATACAAAAATGTTCTTTTAACTTACCTTTTTTAATGCAAGTTATTTTGGTATGATTGTAATATATTAATTGGAGAGGAGACCTTTATAAATGCTTGATAATAAGAAAGTTTTAGTATCTTTTTATACAAGGACTAACAAAACCGAAAAGGTCGCAAAAGATTTAGCTTCTCGGCTAAAAGCTGATATTGATCAAATTATTGATATAAAAGATTATTCTGGTATTATTGGATTCATAAAAGCTGGTTTTGCTGCTTTTAGTAAAAGGACAACCCAAATTCAAACCTCAAAAGATCCTAGTAAATATGATTTAGTAATTATTTGCTCACCCGTTTGGTCAGGTACTATTCCTCCTGCAATTAGGACTTACTGTAATGATTTTGAAATACCCCAATCAGCTTGGCTTTTTACTTGTGGTGATCCAAAAACAACAGTTAAAAACTTACCTATAACAACAAACAGTGTTAGAACAATTTACAAAATGGATTCACTTAAGATCGAAAAAAATGAGTATCAAGATGAGTTAAAAGAGTTTATCTCTATGATTTAAATTTAAAGTTTAAACAAATACCACAAACAAGTATTTAGCTCATACTTCAATTCTAACAATCTATGTCTATCGTTGATAGTTGATTCACAGCGATAGACATACATTTTATTTCCAGCTAGTTTTTCTTCACAAATCTCTATAATCCTATCTATTTTTACAACAATCTCTTCTCCTTTGTTTTCTATTTTAAATTTTATTGGTTGGGGAATACCTTTTATTGGACAATGTGCTATCACCTCTATTGGCTTTGAAATAACTTTCAATTTTATCACCCCTATTTTTATAAAATACTCGTCATCATTTTATAATCTTCTTCTCCTACTCCCCCAGCGGTAGGAGCCATTTTGCTATTAATAAAAACTCCTCTTTGTAACACTCCATCTCCATATTTTTCTCTCAGTTGATCAACAACCTTATCTAAACTTTGTAATTTTTCTCTCTCTTTTGCTCCAAAAATTATCCTCTGATTTAAATGTTTTGGTCTCAGTTGTGACAACCTTACTCTTAAATGTCTAATTGGTTCTCCTTGCCATACTTCGTCAAATAACTGACATACACTTTCATATATCTCATTGGTTACATCTGTAGCTGACCTTAATGTACTTTGGTGAGAATAACGAATTAAAGAACTTGTTTTTATCGAAACCGAAACAACTCTAGCAACATGATCACTTTTTCTAAGTCTCATACCTACCTTTTCAACTAAAGATAACAAAACCATATGTGCTTCACTTCTTTCGGTTACATCGTAAGAAATAGTAGTTCCATTCCCTACGCCTTTATATGGTAAATAATCTCCACTATAAACTGGGGTATTTTCAAAACCATTAGCATATTGCCAAACCAACTCTCCATGACTTTTTAAATGAGCTTTCAATAAATCTTTATCAGTTTTTGCTAAATCTCCAACTGTTACAATACCCATTCTTAGCAATTTTCTAGTAGTAGCATTACCCACCATATATAAATCACTAACAGGTAAAGGCCACATCTTTTCTTCCACTTCTTTTTTAAAAAGGGTATGTACTCTGTCTGGTTTCTTTAAGTCTGATGCCATTTTAGCAAGTAGCTTATTACTAGAAACCCCTACATTCACAGTAAAACCAAGCTCATTTTTTATTCTTTCTCTTAGATGATTAGCTGCTGCTTTTGGAGATGACCATTTATGCTGGCTTGGTGTAAAATCTAAAAAACATTCATCTACAGAAAATCTTTGAATTCTAGGTGAATAGTCTAATAATAGCTTATATAAAGCATTACTTGCTTTCATATAAAGAGAATATCTAGGTGGAATTGTGACTAAATTGGGGCACTTTCGTCTTGCTTGTACTAAAGGCTCACCCGTTCTTACACCAAACTTCTTTGCTGGAATTGATTTAGCTAATACTATTCCATGCCTGTTTTCTTCATTTCCTCCAATTGCAGAAGGAATACTTCTTAAATCCAGTTTAGCCCCATGTTGTAAGCGATAAACTGCTTCCCAACTTAAATATGCTGAATTAACATCTATATGAAAGACAATCATATGTTCGCTCACCCCTTATTAATATTATACTACAAACATATGTTTGCTTGTCTAGTGTTTTTATAAATTTTTTAAAATAAAAAAGAAGACAAAAATGTCTTCATTAGAATTTATGATATTGATTTTTATATAAAATCTAGTGACTCAATAAAAACTACTACTCAATCTTATTTATTCATTTTCTCTATTTCTTCTCTAAGTTTTTGGACTTCCTTTTTAAGATTACTAACTTGTGAGATAGCTGACAATGCAAATACAAAAGCTACTGGTGCTAAAAAAGACATATACTCCATTTTTAATCCTCCTAATCTATCTTATTTGTAACTTATAAAACTGACTTGTATACAAAATTAATTATTCTATATATCTAATAGCGTCTAAGTCTAAACAAATTAAGGATTTACCTGCTAAAATATAGCAGGTAATTTCTCCTTAATTGATTTAAATAAGGATAAGCAAACTGCTTATCTAGAAAGACCTCAGCCGCCACCTGAATTACTAGAAGTAGTACTAGAGTTAACATTAAGACCTATTCTTTTATAAACTCGTTCTAAATTCGAACTACTACAAACTTCACATTTTAACTTATCTAGATCGCTAAATTTAGCTAAGACATCAAACTCATACCCACAATCTTGACACTTAAAACTATAATTAGGCATTGTACCCCTCCTCTTTTGCTTTTTTTATCACATTAAGAATAAAATCTGCTTTACTTTCAGTATACTCAACCCTTGAAACTCCACTTTCAAATAAAGCATATTTAAGATCTTGATATTCTTTTCTAATTGTATCACTATCTCTTAAAAAATCTCTAAAAATTATATGATTTTGCCAATTAACTTTGTGTATTTCTTCAAAATGAATATGGTGAGTCCCTTTTTTACCATTATATTTTGCAAACAACTCTCTACCTGGGACTCCATTTATTCCTTTATATACATAAAGGTTAGTATTTTCAAGAGGTCTAATACATTTTTGGACTATTTTTAAATCTGCAACTCCAACAGCTATATCAATGACAGGTTTTGCATCTAAGTTTGGAACTGAGGTACTACCAACATGCTCAATTGCTAACACAAAGTCTCCTATCAACTCAAGTAAATATTTTTTCTCTTTCAAGAAAAACTTTGGCCATTGGAGATTATACTTCTTAATTATAAGCTCACCTTTTTTAAGTCCTAACATATAAATTGACCTCCTTAAATATATTGGATTATATATTATAATTCTATTTTTTTCTACAATCAAGCTTTATTGACAGCAGTGTTTGATATTGCTAAACTAAGCGTAGTTAATAACCATGAGAGAGTGAGTATTATGACTAAAGGATACCAAGTCGGAGAGTCTATAGCTTTAGATATTACTTTTGGCATTGGAGCAGAAACTTACGACCTTAATTATTTCCAAAAAGAAGCTGTTAAAGTGTGGACACAGTCTAACAAACTAATATCGCCAAAATTATCTAAAGAATTTTTAAGAGATTGGAAAAATATATTTCAGGAAGACCTGAGAACTCATGTAATTGTCATGCATTTAGCTGACCTAGCAGAAGCTATCTCTATAAAGGATTATGAAGAAGCTAAGGAAAAAATGCAGAAACTAGATTTTAAAAAAGCATATTCAAAAGTATTATTAAATGCTAGTGACTATCAATTGAAGCCAAAGGAGGATCTTTCCGATTATGATAATTTTATCAACTTAGTTATTAGTACAAGAATAAAAGATCATAAGTATGCTGGTTTAAACTTAGATAATAATACTCTATTTATAGAGAATAATAAAAAACAATATTCTAAATTGGTTGATATACTATCAGATGGTAGCCATTTTGAAAAGTTTTGGAAGCTTATTGATAAGTATTATTATACTATTTTGCTGCCTTGGAGAAAACAAAGAAAAAAAGCAATAGAAATGTATAAAGAACAAACGATAAAAAAGGTTGGCGATACAGACCTCAGTCTAAAAGCTCCCAAAATTGATTGGTTAAATAGTCAACACCCTATGCAAATGTATCAACAACTCAATAATCTTATTACGCAAAATAAAGTAAAATCATTCTTTTGGATAGACCCTTTTAATTTTACTAATATTTTGAGTATAAGGCATAACTATTTAATAGCAAGTTGCAATAATCACTTTATTAGTAAAGATGAACTTAATAATGAAATTGATCAGTTAACACTTGCACTAAAAGCAATTTCAGACCCTACTCGATTAAAGATATTACGCTTAATAAGATATTTTTCTATGGATAATACTCAAATGGCCCAATTATTAGATGTTTCAAGACCTACTGTAAGTAATCATACTAAGGTTTTAAGAGAAGCAAATCTTATTAACTCTGAGACAGTGGGTAGAAGTACTATGCATTTTGTTAATACCGATAATATAAATAAGTTAATTGCACATTTATCTGTATTCTTAGATGTTTTGTGATTTACCTTTAAGATAAATATAAGATTTTTCTGAGCCTTTATAAACTGTTAATTTAGTTAAGAATAGATTATGTTACGTTTTTATTATGAGGTGATTAAAATAAAAATCCTTGGCTTATTACTAATTATATACGCAATTATAGTATTCTTTTGTGCTATTCAAAAGCCAATAATAATTTGGGATAGCTTGAAGGTGAGAGTAATGGTAAAGATTTTAGGTGAAAAAGGAACTATCTTTTTATTTTACATTCTTAGTGGAAGTTCTTTATTACTAGGCTTTTTACTACTACTATAAAAATAGGGCCAATTGGCCCTATTTCATTAGTTTTATTACTCTTCTTAATTGGTTTTCATCTGGCCATCTTTTTTCAAATACCTTTTGATCATTAATGATTACCGCTGGAGGATTTATTATATTAAGCTCTAAGGCTTTTTGTAAATCATTAATAACTTCTAATTCATACTCAAAGTCAAACTCACTTAAAATATTTTTTATTTTCTCTACTGCCGCAGAGTTAAGATCTTTAACTCATGTACAACTAGGTAATACTACTTTAACATTCATCACAATTCTCCTTTAATACTCTATATTTTGCATTGATTCTGTATCCATTTCTTAAATAAAAGTTTTTGGCTCTTTCATTTTCAGCAACTACATACAAATAAACTTCTGCATAGCCTTTTTTCCTAGTTAAAATATGAGATATATAACTTAAAATAATACTACCATAATTTTGACCTTGAAAACTAGGATTAATGACTAAAGTGTCAATTACATTAGCATTTAGGAAACATATGCCAACTATTTCTCCATCTTTTTCAAAAATGAAAAGATTATTTTTTATTGCACTACTATTAAATTTTTCTACACTTTCTTTATAATGACTTTTTCTATAGTTTAAGCTTTTGCCCATTTTATCTCTAAGAGGATTAAAAGCTTCATCAATAATCCTAATATACTCATCAACTCTAAAAGGATTATATTTTACATTTTTCAAGCCTTCTAGTTTTACTGCTTCTGGTATTATATCAAGTTTATACTCTGAACCACTATCACAAAGTTTTAAATTATATTTTTTAAAAAGGTTAAGAACCTCTTTATTCTCATTTATTAAAATTTCATATTCTTTCTTTTTTACTAAATCATTATTTCTAATAAAACTATTGTCTATATATTTTAAAATCCTTTTGTTCGTTTTATTAAATGAATATACAAAAGAAACTTTTTGATTGTCAAAAAAAATTACAATAGAACCATATCCTAAAAAGTGCTTACTAAAAATAACTTTACTATCTTTTATTGCATCATCAAACTCTTTAGGTAAACTTTTATGAATCATTAGAAGATCTTTCTTAATTAGATTATTTATTATAATGTTTTTGTTCATTGATATCACCTGTTTTAACTATACATTATATATATTTAACTTTGTTTTGGGAAGAAACAAATTATAAATTTTTATTTCAATAAAGGAATTTTAGCTTTTTTGTAGAAATTAATAATTAGAGTAGCTAAAGAAATTTAGTAAACAAGGAGGAAGTTAAATGTCTTTTGGATATCACAATCGAATCTTAAGAGTTAATTTAAGTGATCAAACAGTTAAAGTTGAAAAACCAGGAGAAGATTTTTATCGCAAATATATTGGTGGTAGAGGTATAATTTCATATTATCTAATGAAAGAGGTACCAAAAGGTGCAGATCCATTAGGGCCAGATAATATTTTGATTTTTGCTGGTGGACCTTTAACAGGAACGAATATGATTGGAAGTGGGAGAAATAGTGTAGGAGCTAAATCGCCACATACAGGCACTTATGGTGATGCAGAAGCTGGCGGATATTTTGGAGCAGAAATGAAAAGAGCTGGCTATGATGCAATTATTATCAAAGGCCAGTCTGACAAACCTGTTTATTTAGCAATTGAAGATGAGAATGTTGAAATTAGAGATGCTGCTCACTTATGGGGTAAACTGACTAATGAAGTTGAAAACACTATAAAAGAAGAAATGGATAATGAAAAAGCTCGTGTTGCACAAATTGGTGTAGCTGGTGAAAATATGACTTTAGTAGCTAATATAGTCAATGATTTAGCTCACTTTTATGGTAGAAGTGGAATGGGTGCCGTTATGGGATCTAAAAAGCTTCGTGCTATCGGCATTGTAGGCAATAGACACCCAGAAGTTAAAGACACAAAAACTTTAACAGAATTAAACAAAACAATGGGTAAGCATATAAAAGAAAATATGAAAGGCATGACAGAACTAGGAACTACTGCAATCGTAATGAGTTTGAATGCTGTAGGAGGCTTACCAACATATAACTTTAAAGCAGGTTCTTTTGAAGGTGCTGAAAAGATTTCTGGTGAACGTATGAGAGACACTTATCTTATCAGTAATGATGGTTGCCATATGTGTTCTGTAAAATGTAAACGCGTGGTAGAGATTGATGATAGGTATAAAGTTGCTCCAGAGTTTGGTGGTCCAGAATATGAAACACTTGGTTCATTAGGGTCTTGTTGTGGAGTTGATGACTTACAAGCTGTTTGTAAAGGTAATGAACTATGCAATTCATTAGGACTAGATACTATATCAACCGGTGTTACCATCGCTTTTGCAATGGAGTGCTTTGAGAATGGATTAATTACAAAAGAAGATACAGATGGTATAGAACTTAAGTTTGGTAATGGAGAAGCTTTAGTTCAAATGATAGAAAAGATAGCAAAAAAGGAAGGCTTTGGTGCTATCCTTGCAAAAGGATCCAAATTTGCTGCTGAACATATTGGTAATGGAGCAATGCAATATGCTATGGAAGTAAAAGGACAAGAATTACCTATGCATGAGCCAAGATTTAAACAAGGTTTAGGGGTAGGTTATATGGTAAGTCCAACAGGAGCAGACCATTGTCACAATTTACATGACACAGCTTATTCTAAAGAAGGTTCTAATATTGATAAAATGAGACCTCTTGGGCTACAAAAACCACTTCCCGTTGATCAATTAGATGAAGAGAAAGCTCATATGTTAAAAGTTGGATCAATGTGGAGACATTTTTCAAACATTAGTGAACTATGTCAGTTTCTTCCTTGGTCACCAACACAAATAGAAAAAGCTTATAAAGCTGTAACCGGATGGGATACTTCCTTACTTGAAATGATGCAAGTTACAGAAAGAGCTATCGCTTTAACAAGGCTATTTAATTTAAGAGAAGGTTTTAGCGAAAAAGACGATTATCTACCAGAAAGATTCTATGAGCCTATTGAAGGAGATAATCCACTTAAAGGCAAGGTAGTTGACAAAGATGATGCTGAAATTGCTAGAAAAGCTTATTACAATTTAATGGGATGGGATGAAAATGGTGTCCCTACTAAAGCAACCTTAGCAGAACTTGATATTTTGTGGGCTTTAGATGAATAAAAACAATTATTAATAATAAAATTCCCAGCAATTGACCCTGCTGGGAATTTTTATTGATTTAACCTTCAATGAAATGAAGTGCTTTTCCATTAGTCGCTAATACTGCCTCATGTACTGCTTCAGCTGTGGTTGGATGAGCATGAATAGTATGTGATATTTGTTCAGCTGTTAAGCCATTTTGGATTGCTACTGTAAGTTCACTTATCAAATCAGAAGCATGTGGTCCAATCATTGTCGCACCTATTATCATATCACTTTCTTTATCTTTTATTACTTTTACAAATCCATCTCTACTTCCCTCTACCAGTGCCTTACCACTAGCACTAAAAGGAAACTTACCAATTGCAATATCTCTTCCTTGCTCATTAGCTTGTTTCTCTGTTATACCTACAACTGAAATCTCGGGCTCAGTAAAGATTGCCCATGGAACTGCTGTATAATCCATAAGCATTTCATTACCCATAATGTTTTCTGCAGCAATAATTCCTTGATGAGAAGCTACATGTGCTAATTGTATCTTATTAGTCACATCTCCTACTGCATAGATTCCTTTAATATTTGTTTCCATCTTTTCATTTACTTTAATACCCTTATTACCTTCATTCATCTCAATATTTATATTTTCTAGACCCAATCCTTCTACAAAAGGTTTTCGTCCGACACTCAATAAAACTTTTTCAGTTTCTATTTCACTCACTTCGTCACCAACTTTAAACCTTGTGACACATCTGCCATCCTCGTTGGTTTTTACTTCTTGTACAGCAGCATTTGTTATTATTTCTATACGCTTTCTTTTGGCTATACGCATAAGTTCATCTGTAACGTCTTCATCTAATATTGTTAATATTCTATCAAAATATTCTATAACTGTTACTTTTACTCCAAAAATACTATAAATAAATGCAAACTCCATGCCAATTACTCCACCACCGACAATAACCATCGATTCTGGTAACTCTTGAATATCTAAAGCTTGTCTACTAAAAATAATGTTTTCATTATCTTCCACAGATATATTTAAACTTGTAGATTTTGCTCCTGTAGCAATAATTATATTATCTGTTTTAAGTTCAAAATTATCATCTTTTGTAGTAACTTGGACAGTATTTTTATCAATAATTTTACCTTCACCATCAAATATTGTGGCTCCTTGTTCAGTTACAAGCTGTCTTGTACCCATTGATAGCTGTTTCACTACTCTTTTTTTCCTAGATATGACCTTTTTCATATCAATTTCATAATTTTTAACTTTTATACCGTAGCTTCTTGCACTTCTAACATTTTCTAATATTTCAGCTGATCTTACCAATGTTTTAGTAGGAATACACCCTACATTTAGACAAATACCACCCATAAATTCTTTTTCAACAACTGCAACTTTGGCTCCCATCATTGCAGCTTTTATAGCAGCTACATATCCTCCTGGGCCACCACCTATTATGACAATATCAAACTTATTAGCATTCTTATCTTCTCCCACAGAATATCCCCCTTTAATAAAATATATATTAATTTTGCTTAATTATGAGCATTTTTAATGTTCTTTAATATAATATCAATAATATTATGGTATTGCCAATAAAAATTTCTATTAATAAAAGATTTTTATTATATTTCATTTTTGTTAAGTTTGACTAAATATTATTGATTTTCATATTAGTAATATTAAAATATAAATATATATTAATAATATGGAGGTACGGGATTATGAGAAATACTAATATAACATATAATGATGGAAAGATTACTAATGGACTCAAGGGTGATATGAACTTTTAAACTTATAACTCATATTACCCTTAAAAAAAAGTGAGGGTGTATATGAAAGTAAAAAACATTGGTATTTATGCACATGTAGATGCAGGTAAAACAACAGTAACAGAAAATTTATTGTACGAGACAGATATTATAAAAGAGATTGGACGTGTTGATAAAGGAACTACTTATACAGATGATATGTCT
>CAZCFQ010000056.1:0-12172 GCA_964497955.1 uncultured Clostridiaceae bacterium | reverse complement strand
GTCTGTTAAAAAGTTTCATTTAGTTATATAATTAAAGAAATAAAAAAATGGAGGGATATTTATGAAGCACAAAACTATAGAAAATAAAATTTTTGTAAGATTTGATCCAGGAGAAGAAATAGTGAGTAATCTAAAAATTTTATGTGAGGAGTTAGATATTAAGGCAGCATACTTATCAGCTATAGGAGCTTTAGGAGAGGCAACAATAGGTTTTTTTAATCCTGAAATAAAAGAATATCAACAAAAAGAGCTAAAAGGTGATTTTGAAATAACTTCAATGATAGGTAATATTTCTAGGATGGATGGCAAACCTTATCTACATATACATATAACATTAGGTGATAAAGATTTCAATATTACTGGTGGTCACTTTGATAAAGGAATTGTAAGTGCGACTTGTGAAATGATTATTAATAAAGTTGATGGTGATGTTGCGAGAGTTAAAGGTTCAAAATATAATCTCAACATTTTTGATTTTTAGGTATTTTAATATGAATAGTTATAATAACTTGTCAAGTGAATACATTTGGAAAATAGATGTTCCTATATTTGGAACTAGCTTGGTTAGAAAACAACTTATAATAGCTCTAGGATTGCCTTTATTACTAGTTCTTTCTGTTATTGGAATTTCTAGTGGTGGAGAAGCATTCTTTGATTCTGGGTTTAAATATTTTATATACATAATTCTCTTTCTAGCATTAATGACATATTTTTTAACGCGCTTGATCTATAAAGGAGTTTTTAAAGCAGAATTCAGAATAGATAATGAAGGAATTTTATATAAGACACAAAAAGATCATGAGAAGAAGTCAAAAACTATTGCATTTTTAGTCATGTTTTTATCAATAATTGCTAAAAGTCCAGGAGCTGGTGCAGCAGGTTATGCTAGTCAGGCAAACTTAGAGAATTATCTATCATGGAATCAAATTAAAAAAGTTACTTATCATGATAAGGATAGAATTGTATATGTGATGGCCAACTTTGCTGATAAAATTGCAATATTTTGCACTCCTGAAAACTATGCTCAAGTTAAAGCCTATATAGAAAGAAAAACAAGTAATTAATTTAATTTGAAAATACGAAGCTTTATGTTAGAATATAATAAGTGCGAATATGTAGTATAAAAATTAGTTATGTGGAGGAGAATATTGTGTCTGAAAAAGAGTTAAGATTGACACAGATGAGCAGAAGTTCTGGTTGAGCAGCAAAAATAGGACCTGATGTCCTGGCACAAGTTATGTGTCATTTACCAAAAGACAAAGATGAAAATTTATTAGTTGGGATAGAAACATCTGACGATGCAGCAGTTTATAAGATTAATGATGAGTTAGCAATTGTGCAAACATTGGATTTTTTTACTCCAATTGTTGACGACCCATATTTATTTGGTCAAATTGCAGCGGCTAATTCTTTGAGTGATATTTATGCGATGGGAGCTGACCCTATATTAGCTATGAATATTGTATGTTTTCCTGATACTTTACCTGCAGAATATGTTGAAGGGATTTTAAAAGGCGGTCAAGATAAAGTAAGAGAAGCAGGAGCTATGATAGTAGGTGGTCATACTGTAGAAGATTTAGAACCCAAGTATGGACTATCGGTGACAGGTTTTATAGATCCTCTGAATGTGAAAAAAAATAGCACTGCAAATATTGGAGATGTTTTAGTATTAACAAAATCATTGGGCGTAGGTATACTAAATACCGCAATTAAAGCGAGTATGATTAGTAAAAATGGTTATAAGAAAGTAACAGAATCGATGCTACAACTTAATAGAAATGCAAAGGATGCAATGATTAAAGCAGAAGCTAATAGTTGTACAGATATAACTGGCTTTGGGTTTCTTGGGCACTTATATGAAATGGCAGAAGGTAGCAATGTAACTATAGAAATTAATACTAAAAGTGTACCAATTTTTAATGAAGCTTTAGAATTAGCTTCAATGGGAATAGTTCCTGCAGGGGCATACAAGAACTATGAACATGTTAAAGACCATATACAAATTAAAAATGAAGTTGATGAGTCTACATTGGACTGTTTGAGTGATCCGCAGACTTCAGGAGGCCTCTTAATCTCGGTCCCTAAAAATAGGTTAGATATATTAATCAATGAGTTAGAAATATCAGATACATTTTATGCTGTTGTAGGTGAAGTGATTAAACCAGAGAAGAAAAGAATAATATTAATTTAGGAAAAAAAGAAATTGCTATTTCAATAGCAATTTCTTTTTTATTTTGTTATAATGCACGTGTCTTATATCCAATAGGAATGAGAACAAGGAGGAAAAGAAAATGAAAGAAACTAAGACAAACACACGCAAACTCACCTTTATGGGAGTTATGCTAGCGCTGACAATTGCTTTTGTAGTAATGACTGCAGTTCCTACTGCAGCAGCAAGTATGGCTTTGGTCATGTTTGTTCCTACTTTTGCAACTGCTATTATTTATGGTCCAAAAGAAGGAATGGTGATGGGTTTTTTTGCTGGAGTAGCTACGATGCTAAGAGCGATATTAGCTCCAATGTCCCCATTTGATTATTTATTTATTAATCCATTAGTGTCTGTTTTACCAAGAACACTAGTAGGCCTTTTCGCTTATTATGGGTTTTCTTTAACTAAAAAGTTAATAAATAATGAAAAAATAGCTATATCTCTAGGAGGCGCAGTTGGTGCTGCTTCGAATACAGCTTTAGTTATGACGATGCTTTATTTTGTTTACGCATCAGACATTGTAGAAATGGTTGGAGCTTCTTTTAAAGTATTCTTAATTTCAGTTATAACTACTAATGCTATTATTGAGGCAGTAGCTGGAGCAGTTTTGACACTACCAATAGTAATTGCTTTTAATAAATTAAATAAGTAAGGTGAGTTTATGATTTTAGCAGTAGATATTGGTAATTCAAATATTACATTCGGAGTGTGGGAAAAAGATAACTTATTTGGGCCATGGAGGATTAAGACTAGACCTTTTTTGACATCTGACCAATATGGCTTATTTATCTCACAAATTCTAGAAAGAAATGAACTTAAATCTATTGATGGTGTAATTATATCTTCAGTTGTGCCAGATTTAATGCACTCTTTTGTAAATTCAGTTAGGAAGTATTTAATACTTGATCCATTAATAGTCGGTCCTGGGATAAAAACTGGTATTTCAATACGCACTGAAAATCCAAAGGAAGTTGGTGCCGATAGAGTAGTTAATAGTGTGGCTGCTTCGATCCTATATGATTTGCCAGCAATTGTTATTGACTTTGGAACTGCTACTAGTTTTGACATTATTAATGAAAAAGGAGAATTTATTGGGGCTGTAACTGCACCTGGGTTACAAGTTAGTGCAAATGCAATGTATGAGAAAGCAGCACAGTTACCTAATATACAGATATCAATACCAAAAAATATTGTCGGTAAAAATACGATTCAAAGTATGCAAGCAGGCGTTGTTTTTGGGCATGTAGGTGCAGTAGAGTATATTATCAATAGAATCTGTATGGAACTAAGTTGGGTAAGCAAAACTATAATAGCTACTGGAGGACTAGGAAGAATTATAGCTCATGAATCAAAGGTTATTGATATATATGATTCAAATCTTACATTACACGGTTTAAAAATTATTTATGAGAAAAATCATAATCTTAATATTTAGCAAAGTAGTTCTATTTAGTTACTTTTCATCTTTATTATGGTAAAATAGATGTAAGACTATTTAGATGAGGTGAAAGTTATGAAAATAAAACCTTTAGAAAAAGTTAAAGAAGTAGATGTTACACCTGTTGAACTGATCGGTAAGGCTAAGTCAACAATTAAATGGGCTATTACAGAAGAAGATGGAGCTCCAACTTTTGAAATGAGATACATATCATTGTCAGTTGGTAGTACTACACCTTTTCATGCGCATCCATGGGAACACGAAGTTTATATTGTAAAAGGTGAAGGAACTATTAGAGATAAGAATAATGATGAAAGAGATATAAAGAAAGATGATTTTGTTTTCATAAAGCCAAATGAAAAACATCAGTTTATCAATATCTCAAAAACTCAAGATTTAGACTTTATTTGTGTGGTTCCCAAAGGAACACGCTACAAAAGTAAATAAATAATAAACCCCCTTTGTATAAGGGGGTTATTTTTATATACAGTAAGATTCAGGTTTACTCTAATGATTTTTCTATGTAAGAATAATAATCTTTTTCTAATATTTTTGCAGAGTAATAAAAACTTTCTCTTACTTTTTTATTTATCTTGTCTAGATATGTAACTGAAATATCAGACAATTCTGAATTTGGAGTAAATTTTTCAGTTTCCGAATCATAAGAGCCAAAATTAGTAATCCAGCTATGATTTTTAAAAATAACTAAAGGATTATGATTAGATAATATATCTTTACCTATAAGCAATCTACTATCATAATCTAGTCCAAAAAGATTCAATAAAGTAGGTAAAATGTCTACACTTGAGCAAAGTTTATCTATTTCAACTTTGTTTATTCCTTCGTTCCATATTATAAGAGTGCTTTTAAATAAATCGAAGTTATTTGATATTTCTTCTAAACTCAACTCATTGATTTCTTCCATACTTAACCCATATGGATAATGGTCAGGACTGATAGCAATTACTGTATTTTCTAATACACCTTCTTGTTCTAATAATAAAAGTAACTTATTCAATGCAAATTCTAGTTCTAGATTACAAGCTAGATAAGCTTTTGCTGCATCAGAATATGGTAAATCTTTAACATAGTCTTTGTTCTTCTTGGCTATATGATTACCATTAAAGTTGTACTCCAAATGACCGCTTACAGTCATATAATATGCATGGAAAGGCTCAGAATTAATATACATTGGAGCTGTTACTTCTATCATTTCTAGATCAGATCTAGGCCACATTTTTGTTAATTTTAAACCATTTCCAATACCAAAATACTCATATCCTAAGTTGGGATGCGACTCATCTCTATTATAGTAAGAGTATGTATGATTATGGAATGCATATGTCAGATACCCTTTATTCTTAAGTTGGTTTCCTAGAGTAAACATCATATTATTCTTAGCAGATTCAGAAAGACTCCAAACACCTGTTTTTGGCAATAATCCAGTACAAGCTGCATATTCTCCATCAATAGTACTAACTCCCCATAAAGGGTTATAAAAATTATTGAACACGAATCCTTCGTTAGCCATCCGATATAATGTAGGTGTTAATTCCTTACTAATAGCTGTTGGATGTAAAGCTTCAGCAGTTATTAATATTAAGTTATGATTTTTAAATACTCCAGTATATTCGTTTTTTTCAGTTGGCTGTTGATTACTAAAATATCTATGCATGTTAATAAGTTCACTATCTAAAGTGAACCCAGTTAGTGATTCAAAATCAATATTGAGAATATTGTACTCCTTTTCTTCTTTAGGCAAAGTATTTTCAATGTCCTCTTCATTACTAATTATTACTGGCTCATCTATTTTTATTTCATTTCCCAAAACTGTCCGGTTAAAGTCAATTAAAATTGTTTGGATTAACCCTAAATTCTGCAAGTTTAAATCAGGATCATTTACTTCGTGAAAAAGTCTATATACCATTTTATTATTTGAGCTAGAGTTAGCATAAGTAAAGGTTGAAGAAAATAGTAATAACAGAAGTATAATAAAGGAGTAAATTTTTCTTTTATCAATCTTTGAATAGTTTAAATTTAATATCTTAAAAAAAATCATAGGTAATACATATAAACCAATGCTTAATATATTTTTGCCAATAGTATTGAAAGCTACCTCACTAAACTGCATTGCATCACTAGCACCAGTTAATGAATAAAGAGACAAGGGTGTTTGAAATATTCTATAATATATATAGTAAATAAGATAAATAAACATCCAAGTTACTAATGAAAATAAAAGAATATATTTTTTAAATTTTAATGGAACTACATTAATTATTAAATACACAACAATAGCACATATAAGTGCTATAAAAACTGGATATAATCCACTTAAAAGTATATTGCTATATATCAGGTTTGCATTCAATAACTCCCAGTAAACTAATACAAAAAACATAAATAGTAAAACACTATACTTTTCAATTATTTCTTTTATTTTTTTCACCATGTTAATTCTCCTTATTCTAATAGAATACTATCAGAAAAATCTGATTGTGTGAAGATTTATGTTTTAAATATGTAGTCTTGAGCTTATCTTTGCAAAAATTTACTAACATAAAAGTATAGCTTAATGTATAATAAGAAGTACAAATATTCTTAGGAGGGCTATTTTGAATAACTTTGTGAATTTATTGCAAACATATGCTTTCAAGTTTATTATTGCTTTGTTAATAGTATATATTGGTTTTAAAGTAGTTAAGTGGGTAAAAAAAATTATAAGTAAGTTTTTGAATAAATCAAGTATTGATGTGACATTAAGGCCTTTTATTTTATCAATGGTTGATGTAGTTTTGAAAGTACTAATTGCAATTTCTGCAATACAACAAGCAGGGGTTGAGGTTACATCTTTTGTTGCCATTTTAGGTGCAGCTTCATTTGCAATAGGGTTAGCTTTTGAAGGAGCGTTATCAAACTTTGCTGGTGGAGTCTTACTTTTAACATTAAGGATGTTTAAAGTTGGAGATTTTGTAGAGGTTGCTGGCCATTCTGGAAGAGTAGAAGCTATAAATATATTCAATACAACTCTAATAACAGTAGATAATAAGACAATTATAATCCCAAATGGAGATTTATCAAATTCTAGTATTATAAATTATTCTACAAAAGGTACTAGAAGGTTAGACCTTGAGTTTGGAGTTGGTTATGAACAAGATATTGACAAAGTAAAAAGAGTATTGTTCGATGTATTAAATAAAAATAAGTTAATATTAAATGATCCCGAGCCAACAGTAGTAGTTTCAGGTCATGGTGATAGTGCAGTTTTTATTACATCAAGAACTTGGGTTTTAAGTAGTGATTATAGAGATTTAAAGTTTGAACTATTAGAAGAAGTTAAGAAGAGATTTGACAAAGAAGAGATATCAATA
The DNA here is from genome assembly GCA_964497955.1 of uncultured Clostridiaceae bacterium. Taxonomy (GTDB): domain Bacteria; phylum Bacillota; class UBA994; order PWPR01; family PWPR01; genus PWPR01. The sequence goes on along the minus strand of CAZCFQ010000056.1, from coordinate 5,154 downwards.
CCATATCCACATATGGATATTTATTTACACCAGTAAAGAAAAGGAGATAGTTATGTTAATTAAACATTTTTATGTAGAAAAGATCGCTCACAGTTCGTATATGGTAATAGGTAAGGAAAATTGTGCGGTAGTAGACCCAGCAAGAGATGTTGATAGATATCTGCAAGAAGCATATAAAAGAAATGTCAAAATAACACACATAATCCAAACTCATTTGCATGCAGATTTTGTGTCAGGACATATGGATTTAGCTAAAGAAACAGGGGCTGATATATATATGCCAAAATCAGCAAGTGCTAGTTTTGATGCGATTGAGTTAGTAGAAGGAGATTCTTTTAATCTTGAAGATATTAAATTTGAGATATTGGAAACACCAGGACATACTCCTGAACATATTAGTTATGTTGTTACTGATATGTCTAGGGCAGACACTCCTATTGGTGTTTTCACAGGTGACACTCTTTTTGTAGGAGATGTTGGACGACCAGATTTATTCCCAGAAAGAAAAGAAGAACTAGCAGACAAATTGTTTGATAGTCTAGATAAATTAATGTCATTACCAGATTATTGTGAGGTTTATCCTGCACATGGAGCTGGTTCTCTTTGTGGTAAAGCTATGGCATCAAAATATAGAAGTACTATTGGGATTGAAAAGCGTTTTAGTTCAATTTTACAAATTAAGGATAGACAAGAGTTTATTACAGCTTTGACAGAAGGAATGCCTGAAGTTCCAGATCATTTTGCTCTTTGTAGTGATTTTAATCGACAAGGCCCTATCACAATTGATGAGTTACCTCCGCTAAAAGCTATGAATGCTGATGAATTTTACGATAAATATATGGATGGCGAAACAGTTATTGTTGATGTAAGGAGCTATATTGCTTTTGGGGGAGCACATATTCCAGGATCATATAGCAATGCTTTTGATGGCAATTTACCAATATTTGCTGGTTGGATAGTGCCATATGATAAAGATATCTTATTAATAGCTGATAGTGATGATCAAGTTTATGAAACAATGATGTGGTTACATAGAGTTGGATTAGATAAAACAGTTGGATATCTAAAAGGTGGAATAGATAAATGGGTTTCTAATGGATATACCGTTGATTACGTTGATCAACTAAATATATTTGAGGCACTGGAATTGATTGAAGAAGATGGATATTTTGTAATTGATACAAGAGAGACATCAGCTTATGAAGAATCACATATTCAAGGAGCAATCAATATCCCAACTCCTGAGTTAAGAGAAAGATATAACGAGTTGGATATGGAAAAAGACTATATTTTAGTTTGCAATTCAGGAAATAGGTCGAGTGTAGGTGCTAGTATCTTAAAGATGAAAGGTATAGACAATATATATAATATTGCAGGGGGAATGAAAAGTTACGATAAATATCTTCAAGGAGAGGATTAATTAATGGATTATTTAAGAGAAGTAACTTGGTCACCATATGTCGTAGGCGTTTTAATTGGCGTTTTAAACTTTTTAACTTTGATAATTTCAAAGAAGTTTCTAGGTGCTTCTACTTCATATGTAAAAACAAGTGGAATGATTAAAAAAATATATAATAAAAAAGATGTTGAAGAAAATGAATATTACAAAATTAAAACTCCCAAAGTTGATTGGGGATGGATGTTGGTAATAGGTATTGTAGTAGGATCATTTATCTCTTCAAATTTAAGTGGATCCTTTGAGTTTATAGTTATTCCTAAATTATGGACAGATTTAGTTTCAGCTAGTTTATTTACAAGAATTTTAGTAGCTATTTTTGGTGGAATGGTTATGGGTTTTGGAGCAAGGCTAGCTGGTGGCTGTACTAGCGGACATGGTATAAGTGGAGCGTCACAACTTTCAATAATAAGCTGGGTTGCTGCGATATGTTTCTTCATAGGTGGAATCTTATCTGCTGGAATTATTTTTGGATTTTAGGAGGATAATCAATGAATAAATTATATGCTAACAAGAAACTACAACTATTTATGGGTTTTTTATTTGGTATTATATTTGGTTTTCTCTTACAAAAAGGTGGAGTAACTAGATATGAAGTCATAATAAACCAACTTAGATTGATAGACTTTACTGTACTAAAAATTATGCTCGCTGCAGTAATAACGACTATGCTTTTAATAAGTATAGTATTACCAACTGGAAAAATTAAATTGCAGCCAAAAGGTGGATCTATAAAAACTTCAATAATTGGGGGACTTTTATTTGGAATTGGGTTTGGTACATTAGGATATTGCCCAGGAACTGTAGCTGGAGCAGTTGGTAGTGGTAATATTGATGGTTTAATAGGAGGAGTAGTTGGAATTATTCTCGGATCTGGCCTGTTTGCATCACTTTATAAGAAGTTAAAAGATGTAAAAATTGTTACTAAAGATAAATTTAGTGAAAGATCCTTTTTCAATGAAATGAAGTATCATCCTTTGATTTACACAATACCATTTAGCTTTGTATTAGTCCTTTTCTTGTATTACTTAGAGAGTATAGGGTTATAAAAAAATAAATCAAGAATCGAGTGCTATTCTCGCTTCTTGATTTTTTCTTTGTGTTTATACATGTTTTTGTCAGCTTCTAGTAATAGATTTTCAATATTTGGGTTATCTAAATCTAATTCTTTAACGCCATATGCAAGTGAAGCAATTTCAGTATGGCTTTTAAACTGGGAATCAATTCTTTTAGCAATGATCAAAGCTTGATCTTTGTTGCAATCAGATAATAGTATTAAAAACTCATCACCGCCAAACCTAAAAGGTATGTCTAGTCCATCTCTTATTTTTTCCTGTATAATACACGCTAGCTTTTTAAGTAATTTGTCACCAGCTAAGTGACCTAAAGTATCATTCACTCTTTTAAAATTATTGATATCAATTGATAGAAGAGTAACGGTATAATTCATTCGTTTAGCTCGACTTATTTCACTTTTTATATTATCAAAAAAGTACCTTCTATTATATAGTTTAGTCAACTCATCTGTAGTTGAGATTCTTTCTAATCTATTATTCAATTGTTCTAAAGAAGCATTTTTTTGTTCTAATAGTCTCTTTGTGTTTATAAGTTCATTATTCAGTTTACTAATTTCATCAAATTGTGTAGCCAAATTGTCTTCAAAGCTTGCAAGCTTTTGTTGTAAGACTCTAATTTGATTTATTTGCTGATTATTTACTCTTAGCATTTCTTCATAATACTTAGAAATAGAAGTATCTTTTTCAGTAAGTGCTATTAAAATCTTATTATCAATTATTGCACCACTTAGAATCATATTAACAATTTCATTATTTTGCTCAATATTCAAATCCCATCCATAAGAAAAATTATTTTTTTTGATATCTTTGCAAAAGTTTAATACTTTCTTCTGGCTATTTTTGTGAAAAACAGTATACAAAGGTTTTCCCACATAGATCAGTTTACTATCTAGTGTTGAATGAATAATGTTTTTTATTGTGGTGTTCCAGTCACATGTAAAGAACGCATAATTAATCATTTTTTTAATAACTCCTCACATAAGGCAACTGCGTCGATAGCATCTTTTGCATAACCATCTGCTCCAATTCTTTTGAATAAATCATTATTTTCGTTAAAAGGTCTTCCGCCAACTATAATCTTTATATCATCAAAATCCTGGTTGACTCTTATAAACTCAATTAACTCTTCGACTTCTGATAGATGATAACTAATAGTAGCAGATATAGCGATTATATCTGGCTGAAACTCTCTAATAGTTTCTATAACACTTTCATAATGACTTTGTGCACCAATATAATATGTTTGCCAACCATAAAGTTCTAAAATATCTGCAACCATCCTAGCTCCTAGTTCATGCAACTCATTTTTAGTACAAGCAACTATCACTTTCTTATCTTCTTTTGGAGTACTAAAAATAAGCGGATATAGTTGTGACATAATCATTTGTGTAGCTGCAGTGCAATAATGTTCTACGGCAACAGAAATCTCATTTGTATGCCACAATAAACCAATCTCATATTGAGATTTTGTAAATACATTCAAATAAATCTCTTCAACTGTATAGCCTTGATCAATCATTTCATTAATTAGCTCACTAGCCTTTTGCTTATCTGCTTTAAGTAAATAATCAGTGTATTTCCTTGTGTATTGACCTATATCTGTAGAAGTGTCAATGTATGTATCAAGATGGTCTTTCTTCCTAATAGCCTCTATAGCTGCTTCAATAAAAGTGCTTGTAATCTCGATTTCTTTTTCATGAGTTAAAATATGATTTATAGCAATTAGACTATTAGTAAACCATATTAAAGGAATGTTCCTGTTTTCAAATAAATGCTTTACCCATTTAGCATAATTTACAAATATATCAATATCATTATATGCAACAGCCTCACTCAAATAATTAAGATGATGTTTAGTATCTTCTAGACTAATTTCCAACTGTTTTTTAGATAGTCTTTCTTTTAATTGAGGGGATTTATTGAACTGATAATTTAAAGCCATTTCTGAAAGCTTATCAATGTTTTCTGTAATAACAAAATAAGCATCTTTTAACATTTTAATTCTCCTAACTAGTCTAATAATATAATTATAGCAAAAATTGTTAAAAAATAATATTGCATATTCATATTGACTTATATTTATAAAAAGAGTATTCTATTAATGTTTAATAAATATAAGAATAATAATTAGTAATAATAAACTTAAGAATAAGAATGAGAGTGACTTTAAATGGAAATTGGAAAGAAAATAAAAAATTTAAGAATTCAACAAGGATTAACCCAAGAAGAATTAGCAGGGAGATGTGAGTTATCTAAAGGTTTTATATCACAACTTGAAAATGACTTAACCAGTCCCTCAATAGCTACTTTAATGGACATCCTATTAGTTTTAGGAACAGATATAGCAGAGTTTTTTGATGATAATTTAAGTAAGCAAAATGTTTTTAGAAAAGAAGATGTGTTTATTCAATATTTAGAAGATGGATCAAAGATCAATTGGCTTGTACCAAATGCTCAAAAAAATGCCATGGAACCAATGTTAGTTTTTCTTAAGCCAAAGGGCAAAATAAGAGATGTAGAACCTAATTTTGCGGATATTTTTATTTATGTATTAAAAGGTAAAGTGGTACTTAAAAATGGAGAAGTAGAAAAGGAAGTTTTAAATAATCAAAGTATTTATTT
>CAZCFQ010000055.1:0-12245 GCA_964497955.1 uncultured Clostridiaceae bacterium | reverse complement strand
ATTTTTATATAGCTTATCTTGCATTTCTTTCTTCTCAGTAATATCACTAAATGATATTGCAACTGTTTTTTCTTTTACCTTTGTTACTGTAATATCAAGATATGCATCATAAGTAATAGAAAAGAATTCCTTACGCACAGGTATACCAGTTTTTAATACCTTTACATACTCATAAAACATAGCACCTTCTCGTTTGATGTCAATATCATATAACTGAGAAGCTCTAATGCCAACTACATCATTTTCTTTTCTGTTACCAAGATTAAGAAATTTTGGATTTACTTTAGTAAAAACATAGTCCACTGGCTCTCCATTTTCATTATAAATCATTTCAATTATTGCAAAAGCACTTAATGAAGTCTTAAAAACTAAGTTTAACAATTCTCTCTCTTTTTTTATTTGCTCTTCAAGCTTATATTGTGAAGTAACATCTCTAAAAAGTATTGCAAATGTATTGTCGCTGGGTTTAAATGCAGATATATCTAAAACCCTATTAAAAGCTTCTACAACAATTCCTGACTTCTTTTTATCCATACTGTTGTTAACTAAACTGTACAAGTTTTTTAAATTGTTATAGCAAAATCTTTCATTATATCCATAATCAATAAAAAATTCTGAAGCCTTTACACCTATTATCTCTTTAGAGCCTACTTCTATGATTTCTTCTCCTTTGGGATTTAAATCTAAAACTCTGAAATCATCTACCTCATCAGTATTTGAACTGATTAGATCTAAAATAATAAATCCTTCACTCATTGAGTTAAAAAGATTTGAGTATCTTTCCTTTTCATCTCTTAAAACTTTTTCAAGCCTCTTACGTTCAGTTATATCTATATACTCAACTGCAAACTTCCTATTACCAAGGCCATAAGTTATAACCTCAATTTGTTTACTCATCAAGTTTGAATAAACATCAAACCTTTGAGTTCTATGATTCATTGCAGCTTCATAATATGCATTAAGTATTTTTTGACTTACTTCTGGATCCTTTTTTGTAAACTCTCCAAAAACCTCTGAGGCATTGATATTAATAATTTCTTCTTTTTTCTTATTAACAAAACTTAAAAATTGGGGGTTAACTTCTAAATAACGAAAATCAATATTATTTTCATCTCCAACTAACTCACATAAAGCATATGCATTATCCATACTAGTAAATAATTGCTCAAATTGTTCTTTTTCCTTCTCTAACAATCTTTCTAATTCTTTTTGCTTTGTTATATCAGTTGCAATAAAGCCACTTAAATCTTCTGTAACCATAAATACATAAGTACGTAAATACTTATCTACCTCAGGAACATATCCTTCAAAGATTTTTGATTCTCCTTTAGTTGTTACATAATGTTCTGTATCTATCCAGAATTCATCACTTTCTGGGAATAGCTCTCTATAAGTTTTACCAATAATTTCATCTCTACTTTTCCCAATAAGTTTTTCATAAGCTGGATTAGCTTCTAAATACAGATAATCATAAGGATCTCCATTATCATCATATATTACCTTTCTTAAAGTATAACTATTAACCATTGAGTTATATAGACTTTTAAATCTTCTTTCACTTTCTATTAGTAATTCTTCAGTCTTTACCTCTTCAGTGATATCTTTAAATGTGATTATAGCTCCACTAATTTCACCGTTATGTTTAATTAGATCTACTTTACCATCAATTAATCTTTTACTGTTGTCAATTATAAGTTTATAATCATTATATGAGAATTCTAAGCTACTCTTACTATTTAATGCATCAATTAAAGGACATACTTTTTCATTTCTTTTATTAACGAAGTGGAAAAATCCACACATAATATGGCCTATAAGATTAGATTTCTTAACTCCTATATAATTAACAAGCTTATCATTAACTCTAGTAATTTTTCTATTTTTATCAACAATCATCAAGCAATCACTTATAGAGTTAACTATATTTTCTAAATCATAATTCATAGAGTGCTCTCTCCCTCTTAGTATCTATAACTTTATATTAAATTTGTATTAAATATATCATTTTATTATATCGGTGTTGAAAAGATATGACTTTATAAAATCTATAAAAAAGTAATCTCAATGTGTAGGAAAATCTTTATTATTAAAAATATCGACTATTAACGGGTCAAACTGAGTTCCTGAATTTTCAATCAACTCATTAATAGCTTCTTTTTTAGTTAAGCTTTTTTTATAAGGTCTTTCTTCTATCATGGCATCATACGCATCTGCAACTGCTATCACTCTGGCTTCAATAGGAATTTCATCATTCTTTAGCTTATGAGGATAACCTTTACCATCGAATCTCTCATGATGAGCAATTACTATTTGTGTTAGATTTTTATATTCTTCAACATTATCTAAAATTTTAGCACTCTTGACTGAATGTTGTTTCATCAAGGCCCATTCTTCCTCATTTAACTTTGCTTTTTTATTCAATACCTTTTCATCAATTCCTATCTTACCAATGTCATGCAAAATTCCTGCTACTCTTACAAGATTAACCTTGCTTCTTGGCCAGTCTAAAGCAGTCGCTATCTCCGCACAATACTTACCCACTCTATTGGAGTGCATTTGTTCTCGTTCACTTTTTAAGAAGAGAGTACTCATCATGGCATGAATCATACTACTGTGCATACTTCTTTCTGTAAGATATTTTCTTCTATGCAAATAGCTTTCAGCTGTTTTCATCAAGTAATCTAAACTACTTCCTTCTTGAGACTGAGTAGCATAACCTAGTGCTACTGAAAGATAAATTTCTACATTATTTCCAACCCTTATATATGATTCTAAAGCATCTTCTAGCTTTGAGTTGATCTTTGCAATTTCATCCTTAGTTGTCTGTGTATATAAAACCCCAAACTCGTCACCACCAAGTCTAGCTAAAATAGCTTCATCATTTATAATTGACTTAATTATTTCTGCAGTTTTTTTAATAAGCTCATCTCCAATAAAGTGACCATAGTTGTCATTTACAAGTTTTAGTCCGTTTATATCCGCCATTATAAAAGAAATAGGACAGTTTATCTCTTTATTTTTTCTTCTGAATGCTTCTTCTAAGTACCTCCTATTGTAGGTATTTGTTAAATAGTCATGATATGCTAAGTTTTTAACTTCTTCAAATGCTTTTTCTCTGTCTGTAACATCGAAGATGACTGATAATAATGAACTCATATTATCATATTGTACATGACTGCTATAAACGTCCACCATTTTTACTTCTCCACTTTTTATACAATGTGGAACAGTAAAAAATTGCTGGGTATTATTTTGAACTTTTTTCATAAATTCTGTTATTTTATTCTTACTCAATGGACATATATCATAAACAGATAAACTTAGCAACTCATCTTCACTATAGCCATAAAAGTCATAAGCGGCACGATTAGCATACACAATTTCTCCCGTTTTATCATCTATTGATAAGACAATTGCTTTGTGTTCTTCAAGGATTAACTTAAGTCTATCTTGTTCTTTTTTCTTACTAGTAATATCTAAAATAGTACCACTAACTAATAAAGGGTCTTTATTTCTAGACCACTTTGTTACTTTTCCCCTGTCATTTACCCATATCCAGTGTCCCTCTTTATGTCTTAACCTTACATCTAAATCATAATATGATATTTCTTTATTTAATAGTTTTCCAACTTCAATTTTAGCTTTCTCAAAATCTTTAGGATGTGCACGATGTTTATAGATATCCTCATCATAATTTTTTATCTCTTTTAGGCTCTATCCTATTATTTCTGCCCATCTATTGTTATATTCTTTCGTATCCTCTTTAAGATTCCACTCCCATGTACCAACCTCTGCTGCTTCAATAATGTTTTCTAGTCTTTTTTGACTTATCTTTATTTGTTCTGTTATTTTGTCTTTTCTGTTATCTTCTAATATTATGAAAGATATTATAACTGTAGCTAAAGGATATATAATCATTGTTGGCACAGCTAATAAATTAATTACAATATTAAAACTAATATTTGGAATATAAAGAAAGCTTATTAACATAATAATATGGATAATAACACTCATTATAAAAATATTTCTTAGTGATCGATTAACTCGTTTTTTAAACATGTGAAAGAAAACTACTCCAATTATCCCTGACTGTACTATAGTAAATATCCCAACAACTACACCTGCACCCCCTATAATAAAGCGATATATACTAGCAATAGTAATTGATAAAGCAGCTGTTATTGGTCCTCCAAATAACCCTGCAATTGATAATATGACAGATCTAGCATCAAAAATTACACCTTCTCTTATTTGAAAAGGCGTTGTCATACATAATATAGCAAATATACCAAACAAAATTCCTGAGTATATTTGGCCATTAAGTTCTTCTTTATTAACTCTTTGTAAAACCATCGTGTAAAGAACTGTCAGGGTTATTAATAGTGTTATGTTATGAATATAAGTAACCATTTTTTCTCTCCAATTTTGTTTAATTGAGAAGCCTTTCTATAAAAGATCATATTACAACTAAAACATATTCCATTAAAACTTTATATATCTATTATACCAAACAACTCTTTAATATGATAAACTTAATGTTATTTTTAAACACAGTTAGTTTCATAGCTAGCTAATATAGTGCTCAATTCTTTATACTAATTGTATTAAATCATCTTTCTTAAAAAAAAGGTATCGAAAACTATCGATACCTTTTAATTCTTTATTTATTTATTAAATTAGATTCTCTTAACAAATTCCAAACTGCAGTAGCAGCTTCTGCACAAGTAAGAGTATCATTAGGACTAATCAAAGTTGATGTCCTACCGTTAAAGACTCTTGCACCTATAGCTTTTTTGACACTTTCATATGCCCAAGTACTAACTTCCATATTATCTTCATAAGTACTAATCCTATTTACATCGATATCATTAAGACTTACTAAATCCATCGCATTAGCATACATAGCCATAGCTTCCTGTCTAGTGATTTCTTTATCTAATTTAAATGTATTATCAGGATACCCCGAAATAATCTTATATTCACTAGCAATTGTTATTGCTTTTGAAAAGTCACTATTCTCATTTACATCACTAAATATGTCTGTTGTTTCTATATCAGTTCGATATATACCAATAGCCTTTGTAATATAATCAGCAAACTCTGCTCTAGTAATATTCTTGTTAGGATCAAAGTTTTCATAGTCACTTATTACTAATCTTGAAGCTAAATCATTTACAGGAGTTTTAGCCCAGTGATTTGCTACTGATTCTACATTTATTGGATTCCATATTACAGAGTATATTGAGTTAGTCAATGAATTAATCTCAGCATAATACTTACCATCTTTTTCAATTATTTTAGTTGGAACATGACTAGTTGTTCCATCAGGATTAAGTATTACACCAGTAGTAATTTGTGTTGGATCAATACCTTCAGGTATTTCTATAGACCGTTTAACATAACTACTAAACTTCTTAACTTCGACTTCTCTTTGTCTACCATCACTACCTATAGCTTTTGCTTTTACCTTAAAATCTACTGCTTTAGTTACAATCTGATATCCTTTATTTTCTGAATCAGATACAAATTTGGTATTATCCTCATCTGAAACATTCCCAGAAACAATCTCAACTTCAATTTCTTCTAAATCATCATCTGGCACATTAAGTTCTTTTGCTATTGATTCAATTGTTATCTCTTTTGCTGGAATAGAGTATTCTGTATCAAGTGATTTTACATTAATCACTGTGTCTTCTTCTTCCATCTCTTTAACCATTTGACCATTTAATATTACTTCACTATTATTATCATATTCATTTTCTACTATAATATCTAGTCTTTTACCATTTTCATCTTCTACTTCATTTGTTATTGTTGGTTGCAAATTATTATCAGTCTTTACTATGATTTTCGATTTTTCTTTCTTAGAAGGTGGTCTTCTTATTATTAAATTACCATCTACAAAACTTATATTGTAGTTATCTGAACTTAACCCACTAGCAGTTATTATATAAGTCCCACTAACTTCCCCTTCTTCTCTTTCAATTAAAAGGTCTCCAGATAAATTTGCTACTGTATCTTGCGGGATTAAACCTGTTACCTCTATCTCAAACTCAGGATCAGAATGATTAATATATTTATAGTAGTCTGGCACACTAATCTCTAGATCTTTCTTTTGTATATCAAAATCACTACTATTAAGTGGACCAAAAGTATAGTTATTATCGCTAGCTTCTCCAAGTTCTATTGTTGTTTGATAACTTCCTACATTATCTCCTTGTGTATAAGTAGTTCCTAAAACGAAAGATGTATTATCTAAGACACTTTCATCTTCTTCAAAAATAAATCCATTGTATTCTAAATCTACACTTGGAGATTGGTCTCCATAAAGAATATCACTTGCTATTGCAGTGATTGAAAGATCTCTTTTAGTAATACCTAAACTACCATTTAGATATGTAATATTATAGTTATCACTTACCAAGCCACTCGCACTGACTTGATAGCTACCTACATTTTCATTACTTTCTCTTTCAAATACTAGTCTACCAACTAAATCATCTTCATTTTCACCTTCAATAAATTCATTATAGATTACACTATATTCTGGATCCTCTTCGCCATAGATTTTAGCCTCATCATTTACTGTTACTAATAAATCCTTAGGAGTTATATCTAATTCACCACTAGCATAACTAATATCATAATTATTATTAGTTAAACCCTGTGCGCTAATTAAATACATTCCTACTTCTTCGCCTAGTTCTCTACTAATGTCCAGTTCACCATTTAATATGTTTTTGTCTTTACCGTCTATAAATCCAGTATAACTTACATTATATTCTGGATCTTCTTGGCCATAAATTTTCTCTTCATCTTCTACTGTGATAGTTAACTCTTTAGGAGTTATATTGGCTAAATCTTCTGGTGAGTTTTCTAAATTAGTATAGTAGTTACTTGAATCTTCACCTGATAAATTTACTTCTACTAGAGATACCTTCTTAAAGTTATCTACTAAAGCTTCTTCAAAACTAGTTTTTAGACTAGAGATTTCTACTACTTCATTACCTATGATTCCATCTAAACTCAGTGCAGATGAATCAATATTAGCTAAGTTTGTACCATCATATACCTTATCTAACACATCGATACTTCCTTCAACATTTAATGGTTTAGCTAATATATTTGCATTAGTAAATCCTTCTGTTTGTGTTAATGTATAATTATCTTTATCATCACCAGAAGCTATTGCTATGTTTTTTATTGAAATTAATTTATTCCCTACATTTTTATCATCAAAACTAGCACTGTATGTATAACTCAACTCATCTCCATTAAGTCTATCATCTTCAATTGAAACTGTTGCTACTGATGTTGTTGCATCATAAATTTTGTCTACTACAACAAAATTATTAATTGTCAATAAACGAGGAGTTATTGTCAAAACACCATCTTCATATGTTACTGAATAATTATTACTAGACAATCCTGATGGAGTAATATTATATAAACCACTATCTATTGCTGTCTGACTATTACCACTATATGATAATGATCCATTTAATACTGATTCATCTTCTTGGCTAATAAATCCTTCATAGTTTACTGAATAATCTCCACTAAAACTCTTACCGTCATATACTTTTGCTTTATCATCTGCTTTTATACTCAAATCCTTTTTAGTAATATCTGCACTAAGCCCTACTGGTTGTTTTAAGTAATAGTTATTTACATCAGACCCTGTTATAGTTATCAATGCTTCAATCTCAACATTACTATTAGCATTAGGGCTAACAAACTGTCCTAATCTTTTATCAATAGTAACTTCATCTAGTCCAAGTATTCCTTCTAAAGTTCCATTTTCTATTTCTGCATCTACTTTGCCATCATATTCTTTATTAATTCCATTAGCTCCAGCTACTATTAGTTCCTTTGGAATTATATCTGCTTTTAGATAGTCTGGTTGTATTAAATTATAGTTATCTGAATCAGAACCACTGATTGTCATGCTTGTAGTTACATTTATATCTTGACCTACATCAACTTGAGTGAAAACTCCTGATGTGTGGTTATTTAATATGACTTCATCACTACCAAATATGCCATCCAATGTGGCAGTTGTAATAGCAGCTTCACTAGTTTGATCATATGTTTTATCTAAAGCAACTGAATTAACTACATTTAAATCTGCTTTAGTTATATCTGCTAATAGATTTGTAGGTTGAGCTACTATATAATTGTTTGAATCAGCCCCACCTAAAGCTAGGTTAGCAATTACTTCAATACCTAATCCTACATTTTTATTTACAAAATCAGCGACATTACTTCCAATTAAAACTTCATCTCCATCTAAGACTCCGTTTAGAGAAGCATTGTTTATCACAGTTTGAGTAGTACCATCATATTCTTTATTAGCTGCTATTGCTCCTTCAACAGATATTTCTAACGGATTAATTGTAGATAATGCAGTATTATCCTCACTATTTTGATTAGGGATATAATAGTTACTTGCATCACTTCCATCAATAATAGCTATATTTGAGAAATAAACTTTTTTATCTATACCTACATCTTTATTAGCATAATGTGCCTCATAGCTATATCCTACTTTATCACCACTGAGAATATCTGATGTCATTGAAGCACCCCAAACATCGATATTCCCATCATAAGTTTTATCATCAGCATAAAAATTTGAGAAATTAATAGGCCTTGGATTAATATCTGCACTTGATACTCCTGTTGTTGAAGCTAAATCTAATTGATAATTTCCAATATCTTCACCACCATTTAAGCTAATAGCGCTAAATGTAACTACTATATCAGTACCAACATCTATACTTGCAAAGTTAGCTTCAAAATCATAATTAAGATCATCTCCTGATAGTCTATCATCAATAAATTCTGCTCCATATACTTCTGTTGTCTTATCGTATATTTTATCATCAGCATTTATATTAGTTATTTTCAATGTTCTTTTTGTTATGTCTGCAGTAGCTTGGCCATTTAATGTGCTTAACTGGTAGTTTCCTGCATCAATCCCACCCAATATGCTGATATTATTAATTGTTACTTCTTTATTATTACCAACATTTTTATCAGAAAATTCTACTTGATAATTAAAGCTTAAATCATCGCTTCCTATTCTGTTATCATCAAAACTTATTTGTGCATTAGTATTCCCATCATAAACTTTACTAATTGCCTCAAAATTTGATAAAGTTAGTGTTCTTTTTGTTATATTGGCTAATGCTGATCCTGTTGTTGTAACTAAGTTGTAATTAAGTTCATCACTTCCACCATCTATTGCAATACTAGAAAAGCTAACTTCTTTATCATTTGATACATTTTTATTACTAAAAGAGACATCAAACGTAAAGAACAAATCATCTCCACTTACCCGATTATCATCAAAGCCTCCATTAGCACTTACATTACCGTCATATGCTTTATTATTTACTTGGAAGTTATCTAAAATTAAATCTCTTTTTGTTATATTGGCTGTAGTTGTAGGAGCTCCTACTAAACTTAACTCGTAATAATTTGCATCATTACCTGTTAATATAGCTGAATCAATATTTACTAATGTATCTGTGCCAACATCCTCAGAAGTAAAGTTTAAACTAACATTATCTAAGCTAACATCTTCAAATCCTGTTAGCATTCCTTCAAGTGTTAAATTGTTCTCTAATACTTCTGCCGAAGTGTTACTATCATAGGTTTTATTATTAGCAGTAAATGACCCATTTAAAGTTAATATCTCTTTATCAGTTTTAAATGATTCTGTACTACCATAAGAAGTTCCTTTTGAATTTGTTGCAAAGGTTCTATAATAGTAAGTTGTATTTGGCTTTAAGTTTGAAAGATCTACATCAAACTCACCTAAACTACCACTTACAGTTTTAATAGAATCATCAGTAGTTGGATTTGTCTGTTCTGACCAAGCCATTCCTCTTGAAGTAATAGTATCACCACCATCATCTATTACATTTCCTGATAAAGTAGTCTGTATAGAAGATAGATTACTATAGCTACTCGTTATCACTGTGGGCTTAACATAATCTACTTCAATTGTCATAGTTTCTTGGTAGGATAAATCTCCTGCGTCAATACTTCTAACTTCTATTGAGTATTCTTTACCTGGTTCAAAAGAAGAGTTATCATTAATAAATATTTCATTATCTCTAATACCAAAAGTCCCACCAGCATTATTGATTAGTAGGTAGTCATGAACATCGGAAGCATTTGCATCTGTGGTAGTTAAATATCCAGCTGCACTTCCATTACTAGCATTGTTTGAAACTACACTATTAGAAATACTTATATCTGTTGGAGGCTCGTTAGTTCCTTCAATTATATTTATTGTTACTGTTACTTCTTCAGAAGTACTACCACTTGTTTCTTCTAAATAATAACTAAAAGAATCTGTTCCTACTTCTCCGAAATTTGGAATATAAGTAAATGAACCATCATTAGTATCTAAGTTGAGATTACCTTTTGTTGTTGAATCAGAAAGAACAATACTATAATCATCAAGATTTGGATCATAATCATTAAAAAGTATCCCTGAAAGTCCATCAGTTTGTATAGAATTACTTTCGCCTTTATATATGACATACTCATCAGGTTCAGCTATTGGATCAGCTGGAGTGCTTGAACCTGGTGCTGATTGTACTTTCCCATACTTAACAGCTTCTTGAGAATAATTATAGAAGCCATAACGTCCGCTATTAAATGAACCAGAGACATCAAATATGACTTGATCATCTACTTTAACTTTAATTTGATTATTAGTATATAAAATTTTAAATAAATAACGTTGATTGTCATTCCAGCCATTATAGTTATTATTTTTTGCTAATATTTTCATGGTTGTATCACTAGAATCATCTTGATTTTCCCAAAATGTAGGTTCTATAACCTCAGTCCCAGAAAAATCAGCTGTGCCATTAATTCTTTTCAGTGTATATCCTTCAATAGCCACACTATTATTGCCTACAGTCTGACTACTTTGTTTCCAATCAAAAAGTATAAAATCATAATCATATAGTCCAATAGTGCTATTTAAAGATGGTTCTTGATAGCCCAAGATAAACCCTATAAAATCATCATCACTCGTTGTTTGCACTTCAATAGTACCCATAATAACTTCATTAAAATCTTCATCCGGGCTCAAATATCCTGTTGGTTGTCCATTTACTGTTTGTTTTAATGATCTACCTCCATCTTCAATATTCCAACTACCATTACTCTTATTAGTTGGAAAGTCTTCTGACCAATTATTTAAATCCACATAGTTTAGATCTACAGTCTCTGCATTTACATTTTGAGGCAACATAAATACAATTAGATATATAAAAACTATAATTATAGATAATTTTTTCTTACAAAACATTCCCACACTCTCCTATTACTTGAATTTTATTTTTTTGCCAAACCTAATTATTAGCTATTGTAGTAATTTATCTTTATATTGAAACTACGACTATGCTAACTCTATTCTAAATTTTTCTTACTTTTCTAAAAACGAACTATTTTGCTAATGAATTAATATTTGCATCGAACATCTATTTATTAAATATTCTGATAGCATCCCTCTCCCATCTTATTTATTTTGCAAAAACGATATTGTTAATACATAATTATTAATTAGTTACTTATTTTAATTTTTGATACTTTTCATATATAAGTAAATTTTTAAAAAATAAATAGCTAGTAAAACTAGCACACAGAGTATTCTACAGTGAGTCCTAATCTCCTTCTTTTCTTTGTAAATATTATTTTTTTTCTTAAAGTAATATTTTTTTCAAATATAATTGTTTGATTATCTTTAAACAATGAACACCATTCATTTAACTCGTTTTCAATATATGTTAAAATAGTAGCTCATGATTAATATAGAAAGGTGTTTTCTTATGAAAAGTGCTCACAAAAACAATAAATTTAAAATACTAGCTTTAAGCTTTTTAGCTTTTATTATTATCTACTATGTTTTAATACGAAACTTCTTGATTCCTAGAATTAATACCGTCCCAATCGATTTATTAATAGCTGGTGTTGTAATTATTAATTTTATCTTTGCTTCTTTATCTCTTACTGTTACTATTTTAAGAACTTTAATAGTAAAAATAAGGGAGAAAAACAATGAAAAATCAGGCAATCTAACTTCTAGATTAACTAGTAGATTTAAATATGCTGTAATATCCATTTTAGGAATTATTGCAATTACAATAGTTTCACAAGTTAGTGCATATACTCCTCCTATTTTGAATGCTAATGGGCATACATTAGAAAATAGTATTGCA
>CAZCFQ010000054.1:0-12468 GCA_964497955.1 uncultured Clostridiaceae bacterium | reverse complement strand
TTAGATATTAACGAGTTTTTTGCAAACCAAAAATGTTAAAAAACTTTAAAGGAATCAGCCTACTTTTAAGCTGATTCCTTCTTTATTTTATAAAACCTTGTTAATAAATATCTCTACTAAAGTTGCATCAAATTGTTTGCCTTTGTTTTTTCTAAGTTCTGCTATAGCCTCTTCTTTTGACAACTTCTTTTTATATGGTCTTGCTGAAACCATCGCTTGGTATGCATCTACCATTACAATAACTTTAGATTCCAGTCGTGTTTGACCTTATATAAACTGTAAATGTTCAATTTTTTGGATTTGGTAGTCTTAATATTTAATAACTTTTGAAATGACTTAATTTTGTGATATTCTTAATTGTAGGATTAAAAGTTAATATGATTTGAGGAGAATTAATAATGAAAAGAATTGTAGCAGCCGCAGTAGTTTTAGTAATGATTCTAGGAACTGCTCTTGCTGGATGTGATAGAGATCAAAAAGCTGATGAAGAAATTATATCATTAGTATGGCCAATTGAAATGGTTACGGAAGATCCAGATAATTTTAGTGAATCTCTGTTTTTACAACAAAATGAAGGCTTTACAAAAGCAACATTAAATGATGATGGAACTATTAGTGTAAGTATGGAAGAGTCTACTTATAATTATATTAAAGATCAATTCAGTGAACAGTTTGACTTATTTATGGAGGAGTTAGTTGGAGGAGAACAAACTGAATATATTAATGAAATAAATTACGACCCAGAATTTAGAAATATTGAAATTATAGTTGATAAAGAATCTTTTGAAGCTGATGAGGAAATTGGAGATCAACTACTAGTAATAATTGCTTCTAACATAGGGACTTATCATCAAATTACAGGTCAAGAGAAAACAAATACTCTTAAATTAATAGACTTTGAAACAGATGAAGTAATACAAACTTTTAATTATCCAGATGATTTAGAAGAATAAGCAAAAAAGCCTTCCAAATGGAGGGCTTTTTTTATGACATTTCAGCTAATTGAATCTTGACTCCATTAGGGTCTAGAATAAATAGATACTTTATGTGATCATTTGGACTAAACGGGCCTTGAAAAATTTCTATTCCTTGCTCAACTAACATTCCTATTGCTTCTTCTAGTGAATCTACTACAAATCCTAGTGAAATATCTAGTGTGTGCTTTGATTCATTCATTCCCTGACTATGAATTAATTCTACTTGGGTTTCTCCATCTCCTAAAAAACAAATTTCTGAATCTTTACCAGACTTAAATCTTCTTTTAACAGGTAGCCCCAAAATTTCATTATAAAAGCTTATTGATTCTTTCATATCATTTACCATAATAGTAACCCAATTAAACTTCATTATGTTTTCCTCCTTAGAAAGAAATGCCTCGTTTACAAACTCTACATTTAAAAATTCATTAACCTTACTGGCTTCACTAAAGAGATCTATTAATTTCTCTTTATAGCTTGAGTTTTTTTTATAAAAGTCTACATTAATAAACTGCACATCAACTTTTTTGTGAATCGTTGTTAACATATCCCACAAAGCATCCAGATTATTACCATAATATTTAGAAAAATTAAACTTAGTCCTTATATACTTATGTGTTTGGTCTTTTTCTAACATCTTTTTGCCATCTAAAATAATTCTCATTTTATAACTTGCTCCCTAGTAATCTCAAAAAAACTTTCATAATGATCTTCTGTGTAATATATTAAGCCATCGTTTGAGTACACTAATCTTTGAGCACCTCTATATCCACCTTCATAATTGACATCGCATTCATACCATTTTCGACCTGATTCTTCTGGCAAGAGACCCTCACGGTTATAAAACCGATTTCCACCTATACTCCTATTTTCAGTTACTTCCCACAAGTTCCCTTCATGGCTTAACCAGCCTAATTCTTGTGCTTCTTCTTTAGTTATATAGTTTGGTGGCAGTTTATCAAATTTAAAAATATATGCTGCTACATAATAGGGGTTTGAATAACTCTCTTCTTCAAAAACTTCTATACTCTCTACACTTTCTAGTGTATCATCTACTGGCTCTTCTAAGAATAAATCAATATTTTGAAATAAAAATATTAATAATACGATTAAAATTGCACCTATTAATTTTGTTAGCTTCATAAAAAACCTCTTATCTTATATCTTTACTTAACTTAAAAGTCCAATTACTAACCTCTTTAATAGAAACTTCCTTATACTTTCTTAAATAAGTTTTAAAACTATCTCTTAAAGGATCACTCCATACTTTTGGCACATTTTTATTCAACACTCCTAAGATATTACCTACTTGAGCTGCATTACAATCAACATCTAACCCTGCTCTTGCTAAAAGATCAATCGTTTTGGAAAAATCCCCATCTCCATAGACTAATGAAGCTATTTCTATAGCGATATTTGGATATGCATGAACAAGATTGTATGCATAAAACTCTTCCTCTAGCTTTTTTATAGCTTCCATATAAGTTGCACTTTGCAAAGTTATCTTATATGCATCTGTTATTACCTTGTAATATTGACTGTCACTTGGAATATATTTAATTGATTTTTCAATTATTTCATTAACATCTTTTGCATAAAAGGCAATCGAAGTCATTACAGCATTAAATACTTCTCCTAAAATACCGTTGTTGTGATGAGAAACCTGACCGTCAATATAAGCTAGCTTTGCTGCAGCTAATGGTCTTGCTGGGTTAATCATACCACAAATTGACCCTCTCATTTGTCCTCCAATCCATTCCCTGTATGGATTTGATCTTAATCCGCTTTCTGGAGGATATATACCAAGTCTTAAATTTTTCAAAGCGATATCCTCTGCAGACCATCCAAAAGGTATCAACCCTACCCAGCTTTTAGCTATATCAGCTGAAGTAATATCTTTACCTTTTTCATCAAGGGCTGCCATTAAAGCTATTTGAAAAGTTAAGTCATCGTTATATGTACTTATTGGTTTTAAATACTTATCAATTTTTTTGAATTTTTCATTTATTCTTTTTCTTGAATAGCCTTCTAGTGCTGTCCCTAATGAACCAGCTGCGATTTGACCTATCCAACCATAGTATATTTTTTCTTCTATATCAAAAACCTTTTTATTAATATCAAGTCCTTTTGGCAAACTGCTTAAGTATTGATCAAGTGAGCTATATACTGTATAGTTCCAATAATCACTATTTTCATCTTTCTTAGCGTTATTAAGTAAATAGAAAATATATGATAAATTCTCTGCTAAAAGTGTAATGTCTTCACTATCCTTGTATTTAAAAAATATTTTACTAGCTTCATCTACATTATACCCTAAATTCCTAGTAGCTTGTATTGCTCCTGCTAAAACAGAAGCTGGTGCACCAGAACCAGGAGCTTTTGAATACCAAAGTGTTTTAATATGATCATCATTTATTTTTGTGGAGTCTGATTGCGTCCAATCTTCTTCCCTTTCATATACAATTTTAACTTTTGCCCCTTCTACTAATTGTTTATTATATTTAATAATATCCATTTTTCTAAATTCTCTCATCTAATATACTTAATGAGTTAAATAAAAAGTCTCTAAACCTCACTCTATCTACATCAAGTAATACTTTTACATTACTATCAAGCTCTGGTTTCGGTCTTTTATCTGCCAAGGTCATACCTCTACATTCTTGGCTATCTGTAATCACTTTTACATAATATTCTTTATGGCTAAAGAGTGTGGGATCTAATAAGTAAGCAACTGCACAAGGGTCATGCATAGCATTACCTGTATATCCATGCATCTTACCATAGATACTATAAAAATCTAATAACTGGCCTACAAGTTTAGACACTTTACCTCTATTTTTTAATATCTCGTATTCTTTTTCTAATATGTAAGCTTTATTAGTAACATCTAATCCACTCATTACTAAAGGTAAACCACTAGAAAAAACTATATCAGCAGCTTCTGGGTCAACATAGATATTAAATTCTGCTGCACTTGTAACATTTCCTACACTAATACCTCCACCCATGAAAGAAATCTCTTCAATATTATCTAAACATTCTGGATGTGTCTTGATTAACAATGCAATATTAGTCAGTGGTCCTATTGGAACTAGTGTAATCTTTTCTTTTGAATTATTAATTATTCTAGCCATTTCTTCTATTGCATTTGGTAATGCCTTTTTTGTTGGTTTAGGTAGTATTGGGCCATCCATCCCACTATCTCCATGAGCTTCTGGTGCTACTCTTAGTGGTCTAATAAGAGGTCTGTCGGCTCCCTTAGCTACTTTTATATCACTTTTTAAAAATTCTAATACCTTCAATGCATTAGTTGTAACTTTTTCTAATGTCTGGTTGCCGCCAATAGTTGTAATAAGTTTTACACTTAACTTATCACTATGAGCCAAAGCTAGCATAATTGCTATGGCATCGTCATGTCCAGGATCGCAATCAATAATTATTTTCTTCATTTAATCCACCTTATCCTTACTCTTATACTTTTGAATTGAATAAATAGTTAAACCTAAAACTGTAGCAATGTAGGGAATCGTATTAACTATTTCATTTGGGAAATTCATAACCTGTAATGTATTAGCTAAAGCACTAGTTACACCAAATAATAGCGATGTTAAACTAGTTCCAATTACATTTCCTCGTCCCATTGCTTCAGCAGCTAGTGCAATCCAACCTCTACCTGCTGACATATTCCTAGAAAACCAAGAAACATAACCCATTGATAAAAATGCGCCACCCATTCCTGCAAAAACTCCACTTAAGCTTAGTGCTAAATACTGAATTCTTTTAACATTAATTCCAACTGACTCCGCAGCGTCTTTGTTTTCTCCAACAGCGCGAATCTTTCTACCTAACCTAGTTTTGTTTAACATAAGATAAAGTCCTACAATTGATAAAAGTGCCATGTATGTTATTATATTGTGACCAGAAATAATTTCTCCTAAAATTGGAATGTCTTTAATTAAAGGTAAGTCTATCCTTGGCATTATTTCTGAAGCTAATGATGCTGAAGTTCCTTTGTCTCCAGATACTACATAAAGGATAAAAACAGACCCTCCCGTAGCAAATAGGTTTAAGGCAATACCGCCTAAAATAACATGAGTTTTTAACTCCAATGTAAAGTATGCTAATATCAGTGCCATTAATACCCCGGTAAATAGAGCTAAAACAAAGCCAATTAAAGCACTTTCTGTAAAAGCACTAAAAATTACTCCACTAAGAGCTGCCATAAGCATTATCCCTTCAAGAGCAATATTAACAATACCCGCTCTATCTGAAATTAAAGCTCCCATAGCTGCTAGTATAATGGGTGTAGTAACTCTTATTATTGAATAAAAAAAGTTAGTTGAAAAAATTAAATCATTTAAGCTTCCCATTAGTTCCTAGCCTCCTTTAAGAGCATTCTTTGTCGCCAATAAAAGAGGAATCTTTCAGCTGAAATAAGTAAAATTATTAGTGCTTGAATAAAAGCTACTAATTCTGAAGGCACATCAGATAATCTACTCATCAAATCTGCTCCAATTCTAATATATGCTAAAAAAAGTGCTGCACCTAACGAAGCAAAAGGTTTATTCTTAGATAACATTGCAACTAAAGCTCCATCAAAGCCAAGACCTGGTAAAGCTGCCCATCTAAATCTTGTATACATTCCTAAAACCTCTACACTTCCTCCAATACCTGCTACCAAACCTGCTGAAATATGAGCTAACATAATTAGTGAGAAAGGATTTCCTCCCACATGTTTAACAAAATTATTGTTCATACCATACATTCTAATCCCATAGCCCCACTTTGTTTTAAATAGAAATATATAAACAAGTATTGCAAAAGCAATTAAAACAATTAATCCAGCATGTATTCTTGTCCCACTTAAAATGTTTGCCAATTTTGCATTTTCAGGAAATCGTTCTGAAGCAATTTGACTTATATTAGGATCTCTTAAAAAATAGTTTAGATAATATAGTCCAAAACCAAAATATATACTATTCAGCATTAACGATGTTACCAATACATTTACATCCCATTTTGCTTTTAAAAAACCTGGGATTAAAGATAGAATCATACCAACAATACCTGCTATTATAATTGCAGTAATTGGTAACATAACCCCACTTATTTGACTTTTGATTACAACTGCTGCTGCTACTAATCCACTGACGTAATATATGCCTTCACTTCCCAGATTAAAAAGATTAGCAGAGAATAAAATTGATGTAGCAAGCCCTGCAAAAGCAAGTGGGATAGCAGCTTCAACTACATTACCCATATATCTAAGGTTTCTAAGTGGTCCAAACATGAATAAACTAAATGCTTCAAATGGCTCATCTGAAACAAATATGGTAACAATAAAAGCTAACACTAAAGCTATAGCGATTGCTACAAATGTTCTAAGTAATTGAAATTGTTTATCACTCATTTATAGCCCTCCTTAGCTCACTTTCGTTTTGTTTTTCAATTCCAAGCATTGAAAGACCTAGTTTTTCTTCGCTCAAATCTACATTGTTATCATAAAAGGCAACTATTTCACCCTCAAACATGACTACCACTTGATCACTTAACTTCATAATCTCTTCTAAATCTGCTGAAACCAAAAGTATTGCCTTGCCTTCATCTCTTAGCTTGATTAGTTGATTATGAATAAACTCAATCGATCCAATATCAACGCCTCTAGTAGGTTGTTCTGCTATTAATACTTTTGTATTTTTATGAGTTTCTCTTGCAACCACAACTTTTTGGATGTTGCCTCCAGAAAGTGATTTAACCTTTTCTTTAGGACCATTAGTTTTTACGCTATACTCATTTATTAAATCTTTTGCAAAAGCTGTTATGTCTTTAGTTTTAAGAAATATATTTTTACTAAACTCATTCAACACTATTTTATCAGCTACAATATTTTCTTCTACTGAAGCTTCTGATGCAACTCCTTTTTGCATTCTATCTTCTGGGATATATGAAAGTCCTTCTTTTCTTAAATCCCCTATACTTAGGTTTTTAATTGATTTATCATTTATTAAAACATCCCCACTATTTATAGCTAGAGATTTTGTTATCAATTTAACTAGTTCAACTTGGCCATTACCTTCAACTCCTGCAATGCCCAAAATTTGACCTTTATTTACATCAAAACTTAAATTATTAAGCACCTTTTTTTCATCCACCTTATATGTCAAGTTTCTTACTTGAAAAATTGGTTTACTAAATTGGTATTTGTGATCCATTTCCCATTTTGGGATGTCTCTTCCTACCATAAGTTTTGATATTTCTCTTTGACTTACATCCAAAGTTTTTATTGTTTTAACCATCTGGCCATCTCTTAAAACACTAACTCTATCACTAATTTCTTTAACTTCTTTAAGTTTATGTGAAATAAATATTATGCTGTGACCATTTTCTTTTAGTAATCTTAGTTGAGAAAAGAGTTCTTTTGTTTCTTGAGGTGTTAAAACTGCAGTTGGTTCATCTAATATTAAAATTCTTGCTCCTCTTAACAACACTTTGAGTATTTCTACTTTTTGCTTCATTGCTACATTTATTTGACTAACTTTTGCATCTGGATCTAGTTGGAAGTTATATTTTTTTGCTAAATTAAGTGTTATTTCTTTTGCCTTTTTTTTATCAATGAATATTCCTTTAGTTGGCTCCATTCCTAGTTGTAAATTTTCTGTTACACTAAAAGAAGGTACTAACATAAAGTGTTGATGTACCATTCCAATACCAAGATCTATTGCATGGTTTGGATCACTGATCTCAACTTTTTTATTATTTAAATATATTTCACCACTGTTTGCATCTTCCATCCCAAAAAGAATCTTCATCAATGTTGATTTACCTGCCCCATTTTCACCAACTAGAGCATGGATCTCATTCTCATATAAATCAAAACTAACATTTTTGTTAGCAATGACCCCTCCAGGATAAACTTTTGTAATATTTTTTAACTCTAATATAGGTTTATTCATTATATATACTCCTTGGGTAAGAAAATCAATATATCGCTAGAATTATTCTAGCGATATATTGGCAATCTTTTTTAGTTTTCTAAACTCACAGAATCTCTAATTTCATTAATTTCTTCACTAGACATTCCAAAAGCTGAACTAACAGTAATTTCACCATCAACTAAGAGTTGCTCTATTGAATCTAATTCATTTTTGATCTCTTCTGTTAACAATTCTTGATAATAAGAATTCTTAGCCAAACCTACTCCACCTTCTGCAACTCCAAGTGT
This sequence comes from uncultured Clostridiaceae bacterium, assembly GCA_964497955.1. Taxonomy (GTDB): domain Bacteria; phylum Bacillota; class UBA994; order PWPR01; family PWPR01; genus PWPR01. The sequence goes on along the minus strand of CAZCFQ010000054.1, from coordinate 4,269 downwards.
TTCATGAGTTCCATAAGGAAGAGTTCCCTCTTGGTGTTGTTCTACTGCTCTTAAGATTGCTTGATCTATATACTTAACTGCTGATGTGACAATATGTTCTGCTTTTTCTGGCTCACTATCAGCAAATAGCATAGCTTGATCACTGTCTACTCCAATTGCATATTTATCTGTTTCATAAGCTGCATCTAATAGGCCAAGGCCTGTTCCGCCAGCTACGTTGAAACTTACATCTGCTCCTGAATTGTATTGAATTAATGCTAATTCTTTACCTTTAGCAGGATCTCCAAAATCTCCAGCATATGAAATGAACATTTTAACCTCTGGATCTACATATTGAGCTCCTTCAATGTAGCCAACTAAAAAGTCATTAATTCCTGGAATATCCATTCCACCTAAGAATCCAACTATTTTTTCTTCATTTGCTAATTCCATATCTGAATTAGTTATCAAAGCTGCTGCTGCTCCAGCCATAAATGATAAGTCATTTGTAGAATAAAACATTGCATATACATTATCTGGTTGATTCTCCGTTACAGATGTATCGAAGTTTATGAAACTTTGATCTGGATAATCAGCAGCTAATTCATTCATAAGCTCTGTTGTATCATTTCCTGAAATGATAACATCATATCCGCCTTCAATAGCATCTAAAAAGTTTGGTTCCCAATCTGTACTCTCTGTTCCCATTTCTACTACCTTAATTTCTGCACCTAACTCTTCTTCTAGTAAGACCATTCCATTATTGGCTGCATCAAAAAACGATTTGTCTCCTAATTCGCCTGGGATTAGTAATATTACTCTAAGCCCATCATCATCAGCACCTTCATCTCCATCTACTGGATCTTGTGCTTCTGGTGTACATCCAAACACACTAAAAAGTAATAAAGCAATCACGAGTGAAACTAAAAACTTCTTTTTCATTTTTCTCCCCCATCTTGTTGTAAGATTTGTTTATGTATAATTCCATAATCAGCAATAAACATCTCTAACTCTTCTTGTGTTGGCATTGCTGATTGTGCACCAACCTTTTTTGTACTCAAAGCAGCTGCACCTTGAGCGCAACTAATTGCAACTTCCATATCATAACCTTTAGATAAATATGCAGCCAACGCTCCATTAAAAGTATCTCCTGCACCAGTAGTATCTACTGAGTTTACTTGATATGCATTAAAAGAATATGCCCTACCTTGAGTAAAGTACCACACTCCACGTTCTCCTCTTGTTATTAACACATGCTTAACTCCTAATTGATTAAGCTTTATCCCACTTTGATAAATTGAATCATTACTGTTATTTAGAATATTCTTAACTTCTTTTTCATTTGGTGTAATTGCATATATTTTATCTAAAAACTTTTTATCAATTTCTTTAGCAGGAGCTGGATCATATATAATTTTTTTGCTTGTGGTTGTAATGATACTCAAATTTGTATCCAAAGGTATTTCATTTTGCAGAAGTATATATTCTGAGTTTTCTAAATTATTAGCTAGTACTTCTTCGGGTTTAAGGGTATCGTTAGCATTTTTGGATACTACAATCGAATTGTTTGCATTTCTATCAACACAAATCGCTGCTAATCCAGTCTTCTCACTTTCACTAACAATCACACCTGAAGTATCTATATCAAACTCAGAAAAATTATTAAGATAATTTTTGCCAAAAACATCGTTGCCAACTTTTCCAATCATTGCAGTTTTAACCCCTAATTTTGAACAGCTTATCGCTTGATTAGCTCCTTTTCCTCCATACATATAGGTACTTTTATCTGCTAAAAGTGTTTCTCCCATACTAGGGATTCTATCTAGTTCAAAAATTATATCTTGATTAATACTGCCAATTACCACAACTTTCTCCATCTCAGTCAACCTTCCCAACAGAATCTCTTTTAATCAAATCAGTTGTTAATGTTATAGTTTTACTTTTCAGTTTTGGATTATTGAGATATTTAATTAAAATTTCTGCTGCTTCTAAACCTATCCTATATGAATCTTGTCTAACGGTAGTTAGTGTAGGTGTTAAAATATTTGCCAGTGGTATATCATCAAAACCTACAATTGAAACATCTTTAGGTACCAATAAATTATCTTCTCTTAACCCTTGTATTGCTCCTGCTGCTATAAGGTCATTACCACAGAAAAACGCACTAAACTTACTGCCTACTTTCTTTATAATCTCTTTTCCAAAATCGACAGTAAAAGATCCAATCCATATGTTTTCATCTGTTACTAAAACCCCATTGTCTTTACATGAATCTAAAAACCCTTGTTTTCTCTCAATTGAAGGTTTGATTTCAATTGGACCTGATATAAATGCAATTTTTTTATGACCAAGTTCAATGAGATGTTTTGTAGCTTTGTATGCACCTTGATAATTGTCACTTAAAACCTTACCTATAACTTTCTTGTAATTAGCATCTCTATCAATTACTACAATAGGCACATTTGTTTCAAGTCTTTTATTATCATCACAATCTTTGTTTGATGCAGGGACAATTACTAAACCCTCAACTTGTCTTTCTACCATTGCATTTATACTTTTTATCTCTTTTTTTAAACTTTCATCAGTATTGCAAAAGAAAACATTATATCCACATCTTTCAGCTACATCTTCAACACTTCTTACTAAGTCAGTAAAAAAGGGGTTCCTAACATCTGGGATTATTAAACCAATTGTTTGAGTTTTTTTTGTTACCAAAGACCTAGCCAATCTATTAGGGGTATAGTTATATTCTTTAATAATTTTTTTAACTCTCTTTTTAGTGTCTTCTCCAATATTGTCATCTTTCTTATTAATAACTTTGGAAACAGTTGTAGTTGAAACTTTTGCTTTTTTTGCAATGTCTTTAATAGTTATAGCTATATTCTCTCCCCCTTTCCTTAGTAAAACGTTTTACTAAAACGTTTACCTAATTGTAGCAAAGTAAAGTAATGCAGTCAATTGAATATATATAACCACTTACAAATTTGTTAATTAATTTAGTTTTTCTTTATATAAGGTATAATGTAAATGTTGGGAGGTAAACAAAGTGGAAGATATTAGTCTTGGTTTATATACAAGTTTTGATTTATTTTGGTACTTTACTATTTTTTCTTTTATTGGCTGGTCATTAGAAGTGTTTTATAAGTATTATCATAATAAAAAGTTTGTTAATAGAGGGTTCTTACATGGCCCTTTTTGCCCTATATATGGTATGGGGATTGTTTTGATATTTGTCGCTACTGATATTTTAAACCTTGTGCCTTTTAAATTTAACTTACTTAATATATCACTCTTATTTTTAGCAACTACCATTTTGACTACACTTTTAGAGTTTATAGTAGGCTTTATTTTAATGAAACTTTTTAATCAACGCTGGTGGGATTATTCTGATTTGGATTATCATATTGCAGGGTTTATTTCTATTAGGTTTTCTCTTTATTGGGGTGTTGGAGGTTCTATTTTTTATATTCTCTTAGATAGATTGCAACTTAACCGAGGTATTAGTTTACCACGTCCTTTTTTTGAATACGTTGGCATTTTATTTCTAATTTATTTTGTTATTGACTTCACTAGAAGTATTGATCTTGCATTCAGACTTAAAAGCTTTACTAAAGATGTTAGTGCTGCTGGACAAGAATTAAGATCGAGAGTTGAAAAAGCTGATATAAGTTTAGATTTACCTGATATAAAAGACTTTATTCATAATAATAAGTTAGATCAGCTTTTAGATGAAATAAGTGAGGATCTAGAAGAAGTAAAACAAGATACGAAAATCTTTATTAATAAAGCAATAAATAGATATGATTCTTTACTTAGTAAAAAAAGAGTTAATCAGTTTAGACACTTCATAGAGGCCTTCCCAAATATTAGGAATGTTGATAATGAAAGCATATTTGAGATTTTACGAAATAGGTTAGATCTACCTGTAATTAAAATTTCAGTGTCAAAAAGAGAAAAAAAAGAGGTTTTAGTTGGTAATATTAATGACTCTAAACAAACCATTTTTAGAAAAGGATTTAAAAATGCTAGAGCACATTTAATTATTTCAAATAGAGAAGCCTGGCCAAATCTTTCAATGAAAATGATAGAAATTGAAAAGAATGGATCTATTGAAAATAGAGATCATCAGAATTCACATCTTTATATATTAGTAAATGGCAATTTAACAGCAAAAACAAAAGAGGATCAGTATTTAATGGAAAGTAATGACTTCATTTACTTCCCAAAAGGTGCATATCACAAAATAGAGAATACAAATAGCAACAAGGTTAAATTAGTTGATATTGTTCC
>CAZCFQ010000053.1:0-12717 GCA_964497955.1 uncultured Clostridiaceae bacterium | reverse complement strand
GTCTAAAATCATTAAGTAAATTTACTCCATCATAAATGATACTGATATTTTCTAAATTACTATCTATTTCATTTGTCTGTATAATTGGTTTTGTCCACCAAGAAGATCGAGCTTCTCCAGTAACTTCAGAACTGGTTTTTGGGATAACTTCAAAATAGATTTGCTTTCCACTATCTTCTTCAGTTAATGTATATTCTTTATCATTAGGTGTAGTAATTTGCTCTAAATTGTCCCCTTCTTCATTATCTTGACGATACCACTTATAGATTGATTCACCTTCATCTCTATTTAAATAATCATAATATTGATAGTCTCCAATCAAAGTCTTACCCACAAAAACATCTAGTGGATTTAGTATCTCAACATAATTAGCTTCAGGTTTTGAAATAGAACTACTCAATTCACTAAAACCTTTTCTAAACACTTTGAAAGTATATACATGATTAATCAGTTGGTTTTCAGATACAGAATTAATGATAATATAATTATCTCCTGGTGATAGTTTTATATTAAAACTCTCATTTTCTTCACTAAACAACTCATAATTAACTCCATTAACATAAACTTTATTATTTTGACTCTTATCATAATCTATCTCAACTGTTAAGTGGTCTACATGTGGTTCTAGTGTAATATCATATCTATTCTTTGTTTTATCAAAATTATCTAGATAATTATCTTGATTAAAGATTAGTCCTATATTATCTAAGTCTGCTTTGTCTAAAAATGCACTATTAATTGGACCAATTGGCGGCGAGAGAACAGAAGCTAACTGGCTAACATTAAGGTGTGAAAACATTCCTGGATACTCTATATTTAATTCTAAGAATAAATACTGGTTCTCATCTTCTGAATTAGGAGTGTAAACAATACTATTTGCACCAATAATAGCTTCTAGAGTATCTTGTGAAGGATTGACTGATCTGTACCACTGATATTCAATTTTTCCGCCAATCATATTAATATATTTTTCAAACCTTGTACTTGCAACAATCTTCTCATCACTTCTGAAAATTCCACTAAAATCTTCTTTTACCATATTATTGACTCCGCTTAAACCAACTCCTGAATCTTTAACACTAAAATCAATTGTCTGAGCTTCATTGCTAATATGATCAGAAATAAATGAGTCTTGTGGCAATACTAACTGATAGTTAGCTCCTTCTTCTAAAGGACTAGCTAACTCAATTGTTACTCCGCTATTGGCAAAAACTTTAAGTCTAATATTGTTAATCTTTATTTCTTTTATAGGTACTTCAATATTTCCTTCCTTATATAGCCTTATATTATTTACCTGATTTGAAACTTCTACATCATGAGAAAATACTGGAACAATCACATTACTTGAAGGAATATTAACTTGTTCAAGTAAAGAACTGAAAATTGAGCCCATAATTCCAAACATACTAGTATCTTTAAGTGCTCCAAGAGAAATGACTTCTGGTGGATTTTCACTTGATTTATGTACCAGTACTTTTAGATACTTATCAATATATCCAGTTTTATAGTTATTAATGTCTTTTGCTTCTATTTCAGACCAATAATCATATATGCTTAAATTATTAATACAACTTAGTGCATTCTTAGGTATAAATACACTTAAATTTCTACCCTTTAGCTTATCTATTGAATCTAGAGTTATTATTAATTTATTACCTTCTATTTTTGCACTTGATAACAAATTATTCTCTGCTATAATTTCTCTTGTTTTCCTCTCAAAATCTCTACCAAAGAAATCCCACGCATATATTGCATTCTCTATTGAGACAAAAATGCTTTCAAAAGCTTCATCCTTATAGATGTTTTTGTTAAATGGAACTGTTATTTGATTATGCTCTTCATCATAATCTAGCTTGTAATATCCATCTTCAGTAAATCCACTACTTCTTTCCACACTCAAAGGCAACGCTTGAATCTCTGGCCCAGAAATATCCCCTGTGTTAAAGCTTTTCAATTCATTATTTAACTGAGCAAAAAGTGTTTGATATTTATTACCATTAGCATCAGCAATATCTAATGAGTAGTCAACTGGTGTTACTAAATTATTGTCATAAAAATAGTATGTATCATTACTGTTTAAAATGTTTCCTACTATATCTACTGTTATAGAACTTCCACTAATCTTTTCAACTTTTAAATGAACTGGTTGATTACTACTTTCTTCTATCATTTTAATTGTTGGATTTATCACTTTAATTTCTTCATTAAAATCTATTGTCAGAGGTGTATCTAATCTGACCTCTTCTGTTATGCTAATAATTTTAGGATCTATATTATCCTCAGTAATAAATTTTACATTATATGATTTTTCTAAATGATTATTTGAGTTGTCTATTATAGAGCTTTTAGGTATATTTAAATGATAAGTAATACCATCATTAATTAAAGCATCTCTTCTTACAATTGATATAGTTTTATTGTCTGTCATTTCAATATCTACTTCATTAGCTAGCTTATTGTTGTTACCATCCACATCTAATTCTTCTCTAGAAATAGCTTCTATAGTAATACTAGCGGGAGAAACTACATTTACAACTTGATCAAATTCTATAATAAATGTTGGGTTCTGGCTAAACTTATCATCAAACCTTTCTACACTAACACCTTCAATAATTTCACTATCTACCTCAGCTTTAGTACTTCTTATAAATGGATTTGATGTATCATAAACCAAAAATGAATTTTTTAATTCACCATTTTTAAAATCATAACTTTCTATCTCAATTTCTACTATCTTCCCATTATTAACTGGATCAAAGGTATAACTAAACTGATTATTTTCAATACTTCCTATATTTGAAAAATGATGTAACTTATCACCATCTAAATCAGTAATATGTTCATTTAAGTCTATCCTTACTACTTCTCCTTCAACTATATCCCAATCATCCAAATTCTTGATTAAAGAAGGATCGTAATAGTTGCCATCATATAACCTTTGACCATTAGTAAACTTAGATGATGGATTTAGCCCTAAACTAACTTCTTCCAGATCATTTAATCCATCTCCATCTGTATCTTCTTTTAATGGATCTGAATAAACATTGGCTGTTATACTTCCTTTACTAGTAGTAATATTAATACTATTAGGTACTTTTACTTCAATATAATCGGAAATCCCATCATTATCTGTATCCGAATTATTTGGATTAGTTCCAAGCTTTAGCTCTTCTTGGTCTGATAAGCCATCATTATCTGTATCCGAGCTATCTAAGTTAGATCCTATTTGAAGTTCAAAATAATCTGAGATTCCATCATTATCTGTATCGTAATTATATGGGTCAGAGCTTAATATATTACCATCTTTATCGATTTCTTGATTATTATAGGTCTCTAATCCATCACCATCTGAATCAATTTTAGCAATCTCATTCTTTTTTGCTGATATTTTAGAACCATCTGTTACAAAGTTAAATGATTCAAAGAAAATATCTAACTCATTAGGAATAACATCATAAAATGAAGAGTTGTAGTTTTTTATTGAATCAATATCCCATTCATAATCATATGTGGTGTATACCACATATCTTGTTTCTTTAACTTTTTCAATTAATTTATGGTATAGTTTTGATTCATCAATTACTTCAATATTTATCCCTGGCGAGTTAAACTCTAGTTTATTATATATATTGTATATCCTTTTATGATTATAGTAGCCACTATACTTATAGACATCCTGAAGTTTTTTTATTCTTTCATGCTCAATGTCTACCTTAGATGAATCATAGTTAATATCAAAAGTTGCATAACTTTCTTCTAAATGTTCTCTTTTATTTGCAGGGGTGTCTTTAGTTACTGCTCTAACCCTTGTTATAAACTCATCGTATCTTTCAATAGCTGAACCCAATGAATAACCATATACTTCTGTATCTATAACTTGTCTATTACTATCTTCATTGTCAGTTCTTTTAAATGTGTGAAGATAAGTACCTGGATGTTGTTTTGCATCATAAAATATTTCCATTACAAATGTGATTGCTTCACCTACAATACCGTTATAGTCTTCAATAAAAAAAGCTACAATAGAATCCACTACTAAAATGCCCATAATAACCCAACCTACTGGTCCTATAGATAATAACAAAGCATTTAAATAAGTTGAAGCGAGTATCAACATACCATAAGAAACTCCTGTAACTACTCCAAAAGTTGTTCCTCCTACAGCTGCCATTTTCTGACCATAAAGAATACCAGTATGAATTGCTAAAGCTATGTTTGCCATGTGCCCTAAACTACTGGCGCCAGTATTTACTTTTTTATAGTTCTGATATTTAGCAGAAGCAGATTGATAACGCCACCCAACATTTTCATATGTCTGAATAGGTGCTTTAATATTAAAAAGTTGATTTATACTACTAAATAAAGCGTCTGGCATTGTTGCTACTGTGTAGGCATTAATATAAATATAATCATCTAGTGGTGCTGTTATCAATTCCCCTACTTCTACAATACTTGAAACACCGAAATTAAAGTGTGCCAATTTTTCTTTTACTTCTCCTTTGTTAATATTAAAGTCAGCTACTTCAGTTAAGTTATTCTCTACCATTTCATTAATGTCATATTGATCCAATAATTGACCGTTTTTATAAAATTGTAAGGTCATTTGTTTTGAAACAACCATGGATTGATTAGTTATATCAAACCTAATATTATTCAATTTTGATGCTTCACTTAACTCATTTAAGTTTAAATAAGAGTCTTTTTCCAAGGTTGTAATAAGAATAGGAATTATTTCATTAGTTTTTGGGATTTCATTGTCTAAAATATCGCCAATATCCAAAAGTGCTTCATAATAGTGATCATTGAATAAAGTTCTAACATTAAGATCGACAGTACTATTCGTCTCATCAAGTACTTGTGTTTGGTATTGATCCATAATATCCGAAGCTTTTGAATCAGAGTTTAAATATAAATGATTTATGATAGAAGAGAGATTTAACATTTGCGAAATATTGTTACTATAAGCAATTGTAGTTTCAATGCCAAACTTTTCTTCTAATTGCATTCCTACTATTCTAAAAGGTTGGTTTTCTTTAGATATAAACGCACCAGACTTTTCTATCTGGTGTTTAATGAGTAATTCAAAGTTTAAGTTTGTAGAAGTATTGATTTCATCTCTATTAGCTTTTATTGCTATTAGATCTTTTTGACCATTTTTATTAAAGTCTAAAAATTGTGTATCTAAATGATAGGCTTTATCTAGTTCCATTTTTATTGGTATCTCATGTATTCGCTGATATGAGTCAGGATTATATATATCTGATATTACATACATTTTGCCAGTCCTATCGGTAATTAAAAAGTCTGACTTATTATCTTTATTAACATCTGTCATTTCTAATGATAACCCGCCTGCTAAGTCTCTTAAATAATAATAAAGGGATTCAGAGTCTGTATCAGGATCTAACTCATTTGAAATATTGACATATCTTGATCTGAAATCACTTAAGATTAGTTCATTTTTAGATCTGCTTGGATTAAATATCTCATACAAAATCCAGCTTGTATTTTCTTTATCATCATAATAGAAGCTATAGTCTCGCAGATAACTCTGTTTTTCTATAGGTTCGTCAGTATATTTATCTTTTATTGAATAAAAACCATTATTATTAATTGATAAGTTATCTGATAATACATTTTGATAGCTTCCTTTAAAATTAAAAGCATCAAATTTTAAAACGCTGTCATCAGTATTCCAATTGTACTTTAATAAATTTATTGAGTTATCATAAACTTTTACGTCAAATCTGTTGCTTAAAATTCTTGATACTCCTAATAGATCAGGATCATCATATCTATTTAAATCCTGTAACGGGGTAGATAAATATGTTTTATTAATTTTTTTATTTGAAGCATTAAAACTATTGTCTTCACTATCATATCTTAAATCGTAATAAGTTACATAGTTTACCCAACTTAAATATTTATCCGGGTTATTATTAGGAACAAAATGGTTATCATAATCAAAATAATACAAAGTCAAATCTGGATAATCATTGTCATTTTGATAGTTTATTGCAGAACCAATAAACTCTCTTTTAGAGTCGTATTTAATATCATTTAACTCAATATTCTCATTCTGATATTTTATATAGCCAGATAAGTCCCAATCCTTGTTTATATTGTCAATATTGGCATACAAAGACCATCTCAGTTTTAAATCTAACTTTGTTTCATACTTACCAGTATCTAACTCTTCTCCTGAGTTAGGTGGCAAGTAAATAGTAGCTTGAAGTGCTTGATAAGACCCATCTTGTTCAATTTCTTGAAGAGGTACTAGCAGACAATCTCCTGTAAAAATATATCCATATTGTTCTTGAATCCTTTCACTTGGATACTCATCCATAACAACTTCAAGATATGGATTTACACTTAAATCACCTTTTGATCCGTCAAAATTTCTAATTTGACCATAGTTATCTACAGGCCAACTCATTCTCTGATTATATTTATAGATATTATCTAAATCTGAGGGTTGGATTTGAATAGTTATAAAAGAAGCTTCTCCAGTTGTAATAATTTTAACTAAATGACTTTCTTTATCATCGATATATGAGAATTCTGATATATCTACACCATCAACTAAAGAATCTCCATCATTATCATCATCAAAAACATCTGGACTGCCATCTGAATCAGTATCTTTAATGACTAGTTCTTGATTTACAATTTCATCTATTCTACCTTCTGTTAGCTCTAAAAAATCAGATAATCCGTCATTATTAGTATCAGCCTTCAATGGATCTAAGCTGTTATAGACTTTAAAATAATCAGTTAATCCATCTGAATTAGTATCTTTTTCATTAATATTAAGTCCTAATATTTTTTTCATTTGATCAGATAACCCATCACCATTAGAGTCTGTCTTATCAACAATATCTTCTAAATCACTAAGATTTAAAACAGTTGAGCCACTGGAATAATCACTAGAAATATTATTAGCTTCTGCTGTTATATAATCTATAGGCAATATATTAAAGAAAATAACAAGAACTAAAAACAGACTAATTAACCGTTTTGAATTTTTCACAGATAGCATTCCTTTCTTATATATAAATAATTTTTACAAAGTTTAGTTATTAAATGAGTTTTTGGATTATGTATAAATAGAATGCTACTTTCTTAAACTCAGATTAAATGTCTAAATCCATGTATTAGTCTCTAAACTAAAAAATCTAATCACTTCCATAAAAAATTTTACATTTTCCTACTATGACTTAATCTTATTTATCAAGTTCTGTTTGTATTCTTCAATTATCTTAGCAGCAGAATCAGGATTTTCTATATACTCTTTTATTGAATCTTTTGGTAACCGTGCACTAAAAGGACACCTTGATACACACAAACCACAATCACTGCCAAAGTCTTGCCATTTGCCATAACAATTTTCATGATTTGTTGACCATTTATTCTCATAATTTATTTCACTGCGTTCTTCGCTAGTAATTGCCTGACTAGGGCATACTTTTGCACATATCTTGCACTCATTACAAAACTTCGTTACATCAAATAATTCATCTCTTTTATCTATTAATAAAGGTAAGTCTGTAGTAACGGCCCCAAGCCTGATTCTTCCACCAAACCTAGGAGTAACTAATAGACCATTTCTACCTATGTCACCTAGCCCAGCATATTTAGCTGCTAATGGTAAAATGATTTGATAATTACTGTCCATATGATTTCTTGCTTCATAACCAAGTGATTTAATAAAATAAGTCAGAACTAAACCTAAAACACCAGCGTCTAAATATCCTTTTGTAACAGCAACAGATTCTAATACATAAGGAGACTGCATAAAATACTCATAATCCATTTCTACAGCAAACACAATTGTATATGGTAGTTTATCATTTATCTTTTTACCGTATTCACTATCCTTTCTACCTTTATGAGTATAGTAGTAATCTTGATTATATTCTGTGATACTAATCAACTTAGTTCCATACAACTTTGCTAGTTCTTTGACCTTTAAAGTATTTTCTTCTATTGATCTTTTTACTTGAGCTTCACTTTTTTCTGGACCATCACACAATAAGCTAAAATCAGATATTAACTCAAAAGTACTATCAACCATTTTTGAATAATATGGATGATAAAAGCGAGATGACTCATCTCCCATTGCTGGTTTTTGTCTTAATCTATCATCTATATCTTTCTTATTTGGATTTCTTTTATAATAATCCTCATAAGGCTTTGTACCAGGTTTTCTTGCCATTCTAGAAAACAAAACATCTCTTTCATCGTACCTTTTCATACAAAAAATCCTCCATTTGATTAGTTAAGTAAATAAATATTTATTTAGATTGCTTACATCATCAATGATATAGTCTTAAACATAAGTATATATTAAACCTTTGATTTAAGAATTTTTATTTAGAATAAGAATGTAAATAGTGTGACTGAAATTACCAAAAACACAACGGTTATTATACTACCAGACTTGAGATAATCTCTAACTTTGTATCCACCAGGACCCATTAATAAAGCGTTAACTTGATGAGTTGGTAGTATAAAAGAGTTAGCTGTTGATATACCTGCTAACAATAGTGCAACCCTGGGGTCTAAGCTAGTAAATTGAGAAATAGAGAATATCATTGGTGCTAATACAACAATTGCACCTACATTAGACATAAATAAAGAAAATAAGGTCGATAATATAGCTATAAGAAAATATATAACAATAATTGGTGAATCAGAAACAAATCCAAAAAGATTACTAGCTAAATACTTTGCTGTACCTGTAGACTCCATTGCAACTCCTAGAGGCATTAAAGCTCCAACTAAAAATACTACCTTCCATTCAATTGCATTATATAAATCATCTAATGTTAGCGTTTTTGATAGTATCAGTAAAACTGCACCAGTTGCAAAAGATAAAGGAACTGCCATTCCTGATAAAACCATTATTATAGCTAAACCAAAGCAAGCTAGCGCTTTTTTAGCATTTTCTCTATCTTTTTTCGTATAATCAAGAGGTGTCGGAATGAAAAAATTCTTATTTGTTCTTAAGTTGCTAATATGAGAATTACTGCCATACACAACGATTATATCTCCAGCTTTTAACTTAATATCTGAGAAATCTTCTTTAATCCACTCGTTATTACTAATCAGAATTAATGGTTCTAAAGAATGATTTCTTCTAAAGCTATATTCTCTAATGCTTTTCCCAACTATACTGGACCTTGGAGATATAATAACCTCAGCAAAGTTAGTCTTATTATAATCTTTAATTATATCCCTATTTATGCTTTCTAAACTGTTTTCTTTTGCAAACTCTTTAACATCTTCGTCATCTCCCATGAGCGCAATTAATTGGCCTGCTTTTAAAACTTCTCCCCTCCAAGGAATATATGATAATCCTTTATCACCAGAAACAGCGATTACATGTAGCCTCTCATCACCCCAAAATTTCGCTTCTTCAATGGTTTTTCCACAAAGGTTAGACATATTAGAAACTCTAAAATTATAAATTGACTTATCTAAATCAAAGTAATCAATTATTTCTTCTTGTTCACTATCTTCTTCAAAATCATCACTTTTTGAAGGTAGTAAATACTTACCAAACAACAAGAATATAACTGATACAACTAATAAAAGAGTTATTCCAATAGGAGTTGATGCAAAAATAAAGAATGGTTCATACCCTTCTCTTTGTAATATTCCGTTTGTTATGAGCATCGGTCCTGAGCCAATCATAGTTAAAGTACCCCCAATAATTGCACAAAAACCAATCGGCATAATCAATGAAGAAGGAGATATTTTTTCTTTTTTTGATATCTCAAGTAAGCTTGGCAAAAAGAGTGATGCAGCTCCAATGTTTTGTATAAACCCAGACAAAGTCCCAACTGTAATAGAAAGCATAAATATAAGTCTAGACTTACTTGATTTGGCTATCTTAATGATGAAGTTTGCAAACTTATCCATTGCCCCAGTTTTTGAGATACCTTTTCCTAGGACCATAACTGACATCATTGCTATAACTGCATTAGAAGAAAACCCTGAGAATAAATCTTCTACCCCAACTAATCTTGTCCAACCTAAAAGCAATAAACAAATCATTGCAGCTAAGTCAACCCTTACAATCTCAAATATAAACATTATGGCAGTTATTATTAAAATTGCTAATGTTAAAGCTATTTCTATTGTCATTAAAACCTCTCCCTAAAAGTTTGTTACTATATGAAAATCTAAATTTATACTTACTATACTAACTATATATTTCTTCTACATTATATTGGTGCTATCCTGCTATAAAAACTAAATCTCTATCTAAAATGTTCAATTTAGTTTAGTAAAAAAATTACAGAGTAGAAGTTCTACCCTGTAAGGATTCTATAAATCTTTACTCCATTTTATTTTATGCTACATGGGTTTTTAATTGACCCATTAAAATCAACTTTTTCTTTAACTTATCAAACTGTTTATTAGAAATAACCTCTTCATCATTTTTAATATAAGCTTTAATTTCATCAACAGTTACAGCTAATGCATCTGTAAATAAATTAGTTAAGTTAGCATTCCTATGAAAAACAACTATTGGATACATTGGAATCTTTGATGCTACTCCATCAAGTTCATTTTTCATTGTGTTAATTATTAGTAAAATATTTTTAATTGGATTATCAAACTCTTCTGTATTTATTTTAATAGATTCTTTCCACTTTGCCTTTGCTTCATCACCGGTTATAGTCCCTTTTCTGTCCTCAACTTTTACCAAGTAGATTCCTTTTTTGTTCATCACAACATAGTCAATAATAAAGCTTTTTGACCCTTCCGCTTTCAACTTCACATTCTCAAAAATTTCAAAGGAATCAGATAGAGTACTTAGAGCCTTTCCCGTCAGTCTATGAGTGTTTTGACTTGCAGAGTAAGAAAGTACAAAAATAATAGCACTAAAGAGTAAAGTTAGCAAAATACCAGTTATGCCATCCACAATCATCACACCTTTCTATCTTAATTTTATCATACTTTAGTGCGTTAATGTATATTGCTAGTCTAATTTCAGTTACATTTTCTAAGAAATTAATATGAATGCTTACTTCTTTATGTTTTCAAATTAAAATTTAATATTTTCTCATTACTGAAAAGATAAATTATTACTTCTCTATAAAAATTTACTTAAAATTTACTTAAAATAAATTTTACTAAAAACCCTAAAGTGTTTCCTTCTCTAGACGATAAGTAAAAATAGGATGTCTAAGTGATATGTTTGTTTTTTTATATTTATTCACATTAATGAATGAATCTAAAAAATTTCTTAGATAAAAATAAACTAGTAAATAAGACAAAAAGAGAGGTAATGGAAATGAGTTTATTGAAAAATACTAAGTTAGGTGTTAAAGTCAGCTTAATACTGATTTTGGTGGTAGCGTTACTAGTAGGAGCAGTTTTTACCTATTTAATCAATGATACAAGGACTAAAGACATAAAAGCAGCACAGAATAATGCTGATGCAATCGCTAGAGAAAATGCTGCAATGATAAAAGCAGAATTGGAAATAGCTTTAGATGCAGCAAGGACTACTGCTCAGTTATTTTCAGGTTATGAAAACTTACCCCAAGACAGTAGAAGAACTGTATTAAATGGTATGATGGAAGAATTACTTGATCAAAACCCAAACTTTTTAGGTGTATGGGCTGTTTATGAACCTAATATGCTTGATGAACTGGATAGCCAATTTGCAAATCAGCAAGGTCATGATAGTACAGGTAGATTTATACCTTATTGGTATAGAACTGATAATGGTATTGCAATGGAGCCTTTAGTCGGTTATGATACCCCAGGTGATGGAGATTATTATCTGCTAGCGTATAATTCTGGAAAAGAAGTTGTACTAAATCCATATAGTTACGAAGTTGATGGTAAGGAGGTTCTTCTTACAACTTTTGCGGCTCCTATATATAATAGTAATAATGAGGTAGTTGGTGTAACAGGGATTGACATTTCTCTAGATTATCTAAATGAGTTAGCATTCAGTAAAGGTAATTATGAAAGCACATATTCATTTACTTTATCTAATAATGGGATATTTGTAACTCATCCTAAGGAGTCTGTAGTAGGAATCAATATATTAGATCTTGATGATGACTATAAAGAGCAAGTAGTAAATAACATTAATAATAGAACAGAATACAGTTTTGAAGATAAAGGATTAGG
This sequence comes from uncultured Clostridiaceae bacterium, assembly GCA_964497955.1. Classification (GTDB taxonomy): domain Bacteria; phylum Bacillota; class UBA994; order PWPR01; family PWPR01; genus PWPR01. The sequence goes on along the minus strand of CAZCFQ010000053.1, from coordinate 561 downwards.
AACAGGATTTGCAAGTTGGAAATCTATAGTGCCCATTACTTTAGGAGAATCAGAAGCTGCTTGGGGCACTGGAGTTGTAATTGATATGGAAGAAATATTACAATCTTCACAGTCAATGATGATGCTTCTGATATTCATATTACTCGGACTGATAGTACTAATAGCAATTACAATTGTTTTCATTTTGAGAAAGCTAGTAACAAAACCAATTACAGGCCTTGTAGAAGTAGCAGATAAGTTAGCTCTAGGAGATGTGGATGTAGCAGTAACAGCAGATAGTAATGATGAAATTGGTCATCTTGCTAAATCATTTGGAGATATGATCAATAACATCAAAAGCCAAGCGGAAGCAGCAGAAAACATAGCTGACGGTAATTTGGAAATAAACATTGAGGAAAAATCAGAAAAAGATGTTTTAGCAATAAGTATGAAAAAAGTTCTTAGTTCACTAAATCAATTAATTAGCGAAACAGATAGTTTAGTTGATGCTGCTATTGAAGGAAAGCTAAATACTAGAGGCCAAGCTAATCAATTTGAAGGTGGATATAAAGATCTAGTTTT
>CAZCFQ010000052.1:0-13087 GCA_964497955.1 uncultured Clostridiaceae bacterium | reverse complement strand
ATCTAATGAAAGAGATTGAAATTGCTTATGAATCTAATTAACTGACACAACTATAAGAAGCTAATCGCAAAACGCTCGATTAGCTTCTTATTAATTAGTTTAATTATAAGTTATTTTTTATTTCATTCTTTTTCTCTATTAGATCTTTGTACAGAGAATCCAATTTAGGATAAGCCTCATCCTCTTTTGATAATATGCTAAGCTTACTAACTACATTAGCAATTTTGTTTTCTAGTATTAATAGCTTATCCCTTTTAGAACTATCTTTACTACTTTGATTCTTTTTCTTTAAATAGCTTGAAAAGCTTAAGTTTTTTCTGATTATCTTTTCATCTTCAAAAACTAATAGACAATCACAAACATTATCAAGTATGTACTTGTCATGAGAAACTAATAAAATAGTTCCCATAAATTCATTTAAAGCTTTCTCTAACTGTAATCTACTGTTAAGGTCTAAATGATTGCTGGGTTCATCTAATAATAATACATTCTTTTCTTTTATAATTAAATTTGCTAATTTAAGTCTAGTTTTTTCTCCATAACTTAAGTTATCAATTGGCTGACTTAACATATTATTAGTAAAACCCATATTGTTTAACAAACTATATGCTATCTCTATTTTACTTCTACTAGTAATATTTAAGAAATCCAGAGAGTTCATACTTTTAGGAAGATCGTTAATACTTTGGCTAAGATATCCTATTCTCGCACTTTTACTAACCCATAAGTTGCCTTTAGATAATGAATCTTTCCCTAATAATATTTTTATTAAAGTAGTTTTTCCACATCCGTTTGGGCCAACAACTCCAACTTTGTCACCATGAGTAATATAAAAACAACTATTTTTAAACAGTGTAATACTATCATATGTTTTACATATATTATCTGCTTCTATTAATCTTTTTCCGTGGTTACGATTGGCTTTTATAGTAAAGCTAATTGTTTGATCTTCTTTTGGTTTATCTGGACCGTCCTCTATCATTTTCTCTAAACGTTTTGTTTGAGATTTTACACGGCTACTTAGTTTTTTGGCTTTTGATCTGTAAAACTCTTTTCCTCCAAAAAGAACACCATTTTTTCTTGCTGTTTCTCTTGCTTGATTATGAGATTTATCTGCATAAGTACTTAGTTTTTTAATCTTGTTCTTAATTGAACTCATTTTCTTTTGATGTGTGCTGTATCTCTCTATAGCTAAATTCTTAAGTCTTTTCTTTTCACTTTGATAATATGAATAGTTACCATTAAATACATTAAGACTTCCATGTTCTATTTCATATATTTTTTTTGTTGTATGGTCCAAGAAATGTCTATTATGAGATATGACTAAAAAGGCACCTTTGTACTCTTTTAATTTATTTATTAACCACTTAATGCCAAAAGAATCTAAATGATTTGTTGGCTCATCAAGGATTAATAAATCAGCTTGTTCAACCCAAACTGATGCTAGTGCCAACTTATTTACTTCACCTCCACTGAGAGACTTTATCCTCTTGGTTTTCCAATTAGTCAGACTAACTAAACCCATTGAACCAGATATCTCAATAAAAGAGTTGATCTTAAAATCATCCTCTTTGGTGAAAATTTTTTGAAATCTATCACTTGAGTAACTTTCACTTTGTAATAAATATGAAATCTTTAAGTTATTATTAAATTTTTTAATTACTCCACTATCTGGGTTAAGATTACCCGAGATAATATTAGCTAATGTCGTTTTACCAGATCCATTACTACCAATAAGTCCAATCCTATCATTCTTGTTAATTTTAAAACTTATATCTTTTAATACTTCACGGTCTTCGTAATATTTTCCTATCATATGTCCTTCTAAAATAATCATACTATCACTCCTTAATATTTTTTTAATGATTAAGCGATAGTATTATCTGTAACCATAGAATTCACCTCCAAACACAAAAAGAGCTACAGATAACCAAAGGCTATCTATAACTCTTTAAAACATGAGTAAAAATCGCATACTATAATACGATTTAAATTATATTTTGAGCAAGTATCTATTAATGCCTTTGTTCTTAACTGTAAATACCTAAAAACTTTAAGTACTTATATTTAATTAGTTTTAGTTAAGAACAAATGTGAACATTTAATAAATTACCCCTCTCTTTTTTCAGTGAAATTATATCAAACCAGCTGTTTGTAGTCAATACACTTATTACTATAATTCTTTTCCGCTAAGCACTGATTCAGGTCTTTCTTCTAATATATTTAGATGATAATCTGCATAATCATCTTTCTTCTTTATTAGTAACCACTTGTTATCATTGCCTGTTCTAATAAGTGCAAACTGGCCTTTTAATTTTTCACCAAATAACTCAACCACTAAATTACCATTTTCTAAAGCCTGATCAATTTTAACTTTGCTTCCATCTTTCTCACTTACATTTTTATATACTCCTAAATCCCAAACGATAACTTCTCCTCCACCATATTCCTCTTCTGGAATAGTACCCTCGAAATTAGCATAATCCAAAGGATGATCTTCTGTCATAATTGCCAATCTTCTTTTACTAGGATTTAAAGACGGTCCTTTAGGAACTGCCCAAGACTTTAATACTCCATCATATTCAAGTCTAAAATCATAGTGCAAATTACTAGCATCATGCTTCTGTATAACAAAAATGGGTCTTTTATTGGTAACTTCTAACTCACCTTTTGGCTCTGGTGTCTTATTAAAATCCCGTTTTTCAAAGTATTCTTTTAATTTGTCTTTACTCATAATAACTCCCTTTCTATTTAACTATCCTTTCAAATTGAAAACTTGTATTAATATTTTTAACTGTTAGTATAATTTTATCATCATTAAAGCTAAAATTCGCCTCTATCCACTCTTTTCCTTCATATTGAAAAGTATTCTCTATTACTGGTACAAGTTTGTAAGAATTATTGTCATCTGCAGTAATATATAATGAATCATTTTCATAGACAACATCTATTGAATAATTATCGTTAAAGAAATAAGTTCCACCATATTCTTCTAAAGCTATGTCCTTTATTGCTGATTTATTTGCCTCTTTAGGCACAACTACATCTTCACCAAAATATATTGCCAGTAATGAATCTCTAACTACTTCTAATGAAGTAACACTAGAGGTATTAGATAGTAATATTAAAGATAAGTCAAGTTTTGGATAATTGATTAAATATGAGTTATATCCACTTCTTCCAATTGTCCCTCCATGTGCAACACATTCATACTCTCTGTCAATATAAACTTCCCAACCATATCCATAACCATAATTATTATCTCCCCAGTGAGTGGTTAACATTTTTTCTATTGAGTTATTGGTTAATATAGTCTCCTTTTCTATTGAGTTAAGATATTTAACTAGATCCTTTGTAGTAGAGTAAATATTTCCACTGCCTGTAACTATGGAAAGATCATAAATATTTTCCTTTATAGCTTTATCATTTTCTATAGTATATCCAATTGCTTGATTCTCTAAATAAGATGCATCAAATCCTCCAACTGAAGCTGTCATATTTAAGGGCTTGAAAATATTTTTCGCTATGTATTCATTATAAGATAAATTAGCAACTTCTTCTATAATAGCTGCCAGTAGAATATATCCTGCATTAGAGTAACTAAAATCACTACCAGGTGTAAACATTAATTCTAGATTATTAATATAGTCGATATTTTCTTTAATTGAAATGCCTTGACTGAAAGAAACCTTACCTTCTCTAGGGAGTCCAGAAGTATGTGTTAATAAGTGATGTATTGTGACATTAAAATCTGGATTAAAACCTTTAATATAATTAGATACATTATCATTTGTAGAAAGTTTACCTTCTTCTTCTAACTGCAATAAAGCTGTTGCTGTAAAAGATTTTGTTATAGACCCAATAGGGAAAATAGTATCAGAAGTATTATTAATTTGGTCCTCAAAAATTGAATATCCATAACCTCCATCTAATATCACTTCATTATCTTCCACCAATATAATTGAACCGTTAAATTTTACACTTGAGTAAGTATTAAAATTATTTATAAACTCAATCATCTTACTTTTAACTGGTACAGTCTCTTCCTGTTGACACCCTAAGCTACTTAGACTTAAGGTTAAGAGCAAAAACACCATAATCATTCTCTTTAGATTCATTGTTACCTCTCTTTCCACCTAACGATACTAAATGTATTCTTATCTATATAATTATTCATGTTCTTATATTCAAAAAAGTTGTTACCCTATCAGATTATTAGAAGCTTAATTAATTGTCAATTATTCCTAAATTAAAATTAAAAAAATTTAAAATAATTTAGTTGCATATACAAGTATATTGTAGTAAAATATTATTTCGAGATACGAAATTTTAGTGAGGTAAGACAAATGATTAATAAAAATGAGCATAAAAAGAGAACTACAACTTTAGTAGAAATGTCGCGAAATAATCTTCCTAAAGCAGTATTATTATTAGCATGGCCAATCATTGTAGAGATGTTATTACAATCAACAGTAGGAATAGCTGATACTGCTATGGTTGGAAGATTAAGCCCTGCTGCAATTGCTGCAGTTGGTCTTGGCAATCAATTTATTATGTTTTTATTAACTGTTTTTGCAGCAGTGAGAACTGGTGTTACCGTGCTAGTTGCAAGAACTATTGGTGCAAAGGATTTTGAAGGGGCTAATGATGCTGCAAGACAAGCTTTGATTGTAACTCTTTTTTTTGGAATAGCTGTTGCATTAATCGGAATTTTCTTTCCAGAACTTGGGTATAGGGTATTAGGAGCTGGTGAGGACGTTATTGAAGTTGGTGCAGGATATATGCGTTGGCGTGCACTAGCTGCTTTGTTTGCTTGTATTATTATGGTAATAACAGGAATCTTGAGAGGCTGTGGTGATACTTTCACTGCAATGAAAGTTAATGTGTCAGTAAACTTGATAAATATATTTTTCAACTGGCTATTGATATTTGGTAATTTAGGATTTCCTAATATGGGTACTGCTGGAGCAGGCGCTGCAACAATGTTTGCTAGAATGATTGGAGCAATTCTAATGATTTCTGTCTTATTTAAAGGTAAAGCGAATGTCCAACTTAAAAGATCTGATAGCTTTAAGCTGCATTTTCCTACATTAAAAAGGTTGTTATCCATTGGAATACCTGCTGGAATAGAACAAATTTTTATGCGTGGAGCTCAAATATTTTTCACAATGATTGTAACTAACTTAGGTACTGCTATGTATGCAGCTCATCAGATCGTATTAAGAGCTGATTCTTTAGCTTTTATGCCTGGCTTTGGTTTTTCAGTAGCAGCTACTGCACTAGTTGGCCAAAATTTAGGCGCTAAACAACCAGATGAAGCTAGAAGAGCTGGGAATATTACAATGTATATGGCAATTGCATTAATGTCTGCAGTAGGGTTATTACTCTTTATTTTTGCTAAACAAGCAATGATTTTCTTTACTGATGACTTAGAAGTTATTAATGCAGGCATTCCTATTTTGAGAATGATGGCTTTTTCTATGCCGTTTATGGCAATTGCTAGGGTTGCTGCAGGTGCTTTAAGAGGAGCTGGAGATACAAAATACGTAATGTGGGGAACAGGTGCTAGTATCTGGATTGCAAGACTTGTTACTGCATTTATTCTTGTAAACTACTTTGATTTAGGTTTAGTTGGAGCATGGATTGGAATGTTTGCAGATCATGTTGTAAGAGCTTTAGTATTCTTAACAAGATATTTAAAAGGAAAATGGATTTATATAAAAATTTGATATTTCAATTCGGCATAATCTAAAGATTATGCCTTTTTATTTCATTATTATACGTATAAATTAACCATATTTGTCTTTTTATTGAACCATACGCCCTTGAGTGTTAAAATTATTATATATTTATTTATATGTAACGTCTTCTACTTACCTTTTCTGATAAAAATCCCACTAAAAATGAATTATAAATTAAGGAGGAAAGTCTTTGACAGTATCTCAAAATAAATCTTTATATAACACATTTTTTATTATCACACTTTTATTCTTATTGCTAATACCTGCTTATGCTGAAGACATTGAGGTTGAAGCATATTATGATACCAGTATAAACTTCCCAAATGGCTGGAATGAAGAAGACACTTTTTCAGGTTCAATAACTGCTACTATAAAAGAGGAAAGCTTAATTATAACACCTGTACTTAATGTATCCATTACATCCAGTTCTGAAGAAAAAAACTTTAGTGAAAGTGATCTTTTAGAACAAGGTTACTTAATTACATCAGATTATTGGGGGTCTTTTGTAAGTATAGGCTTAAACGGGGGTGAATTAGGTTGGACATCTGACCAAGTTATTAATGGAGATATAGTTATTCCAGTAGATTTACTAAGCGACTATACTTCTGGGGATGATTCTGACTTAGAAATATATTTTTTTCATAGAGTCCCTCATAAAAACTCCTCTTATGATATTGTCGCTTCCCAAAGAGTTTGGGGTAAAACTTCAGTAAGTTTACAAAGCAATTCTTCTGAACAAACACAAACTTCAAACAATAATACAAACCAAGAACAACCAGATACAGTTGAAGACACTGTTATTAATGAAGATTATGTAAACCTGATTTCTTTTACTAAAGGAATGGTGCAGATCAAAAGAGCAGGTACAGATCAACTTATTAGAGCAAGACATCGTATGCCCATAGGCCCTGGAGACAAAATTTATACTTCACAAAACTCTTCTTGTGAGTTAATTGGTCCTAAGACAATTATCACTTTAAAAGAACAATCTAGTTTTACTGTATTAGGTGAAAGAATTAAGGCAGAAAACAATTCTAAATTCAGAGTTATTTTCAAAGATGTTGAAGAAACATTTAATAACTTATTTACACCAGAAAAGTATGAGGTAGAAACACCAACAAATGTGATAGGCATTAGAGGTACTGATTTTATTGTTACTGTAGGTAATAATGGTGAAACAGAAATCCTCTTAAGAGAAGGTGAAATTGAAGCTACTAATAAGAACAGTGGACAAAAAACTCTTTTGTACTCAGGAGAAAAGTTAATAACTCAACCAAATGATTCTACATTTTATATGCAACAACTAACAACCGATGAGTTAGAACAGTTCAATACCTTTATAGAAGTTGATCCAATAAATTTAAAGCTTGATGAGACTATCTATCCTGGAGAAGTTGGAGATGGAGTGAGTTATGTGATTACTCCAAACAAAAGTGGCGAATATCAATTTTATCATGAAGCAGAACAACGCATGGAAGAAGACGCTAGCTTAGGAATGGTTGGTAGTGATATTGCTGATAGAGTCATCTTGAACTTATATGATTCTGATAATAAACTTATACGAAGTAGTTACAATGAAGAGTCTCTTTTTAGAGATCAAGCAGCTTATGATAATATGATGAGAAACAGTGATGAAGCTATAGATTATAAGCAATTATCTAAAACAATAACAGTTGAATTAAATGAAGATAGCTCATATTATTTGTATGTTGAACCTGCATATGATAGAGATATCGGTCGAGAATATATGCTAAACTCAAGCTTTGTAGGACCTTTAGAGCAAGGAAGTTTTGGAATTTTACCCTATGTAATTGGTCTAATTATTATTTTGTTACTACTTTTTATTCTTAAAAAGATTAGAAAAAGAAAAAACAAAATACCAGCTCAAAATATTGCAAGTCAGCAACAACTTTATTGTAATAATTGTGGTTCTAAAATTGAAAATGACCAATCTTTTTGCAAAACTTGTGGTAATAAAATAAATAACTAAAAGTTATATTAAGCCCTAGAAAATTTCTAGGGCTTAGAATTTTAATTGAAAAGTTCTTTTTTTACTAACTTTGGAGGTATAGCTCCTAAACTTAGAAGATCATTGTGGAAGTCTAACATATTGAATGAGTCACCTTTTTTCTTTTTATACTCATCAGCAATTTTTATCAACTCAAGTTTTCCTATAAGGTAACTCATTGGCCTTAATGGATTTTGGATATATCTACTAACCTCAGCAAAAGCATTGGATCTTTCTAAAAATGCGTTTTCTATTAAAAAGTCAACAGCCTCATCAAATGTCATTTTTTCTGAATGAAGCGATGCATCTATTATAATCCTAGATGCTCTCCATAATTGATCTTTCAATCTTGAAAGTTTTGTTTTATCATCTGAAATATATCCTAAGTTTTCTAAAAGCTCTTCACAATAAAAAGCCCAACCTTCAACATATAGATTATTATGAAAAATCTTTCTTAACTTGTTTTCTAAATTCTGCTGAGTAGTTATTTGTAGATGATGACCAGGATAACCTTCATGTAAAACGAATACAGGTATTTTATAATACATGTGTTCTTTTAATTTCTCTTCCTTCTCTATCTCAGTCATATCTTCATCTATTGGTGTTACCCAAAACCTTCCGCTTTGAAACTTATCAAAAGCAGCTGGTCTGCTATATCCCGCATAAGGGAAAAGACTTCTCATATGTTCAGGAGTTTCAATTATTATTAGTTCTTCATTCTCAGGTAGCGATGCTATTTTATTATCAATCACAAACTTCTTTACATTGCTCAACTCTTTTCTATATGTCTGTAATAAATTAATAGCACTTGGATGATTACTTTTCATCTCTTCAATTATTTCTTGCCAGCTTAAATTTTTATTAATTCTATAGGCTAACTCAACCATTTTTTCTTTAGTAGAGTCTAACAACTCATAACCTTTTTTTATCAATTGTTTGTTGGTGTAATCTAATAGATAACTGTTCTTTAAATATTCATTATATACATCTTCTCCAATTGCAAACTTGCCACTTGCTTTTGGTAAAATTCCTTCTAAATATTTAATATGCTGTTTTAATGCTTCAACTACATTTGTTAATGTGTTATCTAAATTATCAGATATATTTCCATCTTGTGCTTTAATGATTTCATAAATCTTTTTAGAGAAGTATTTTATTCCACCTCTTTTTGCTTGGAGAATTGCTTGTTTAGTTAGCTCATAATTTGGATTAGATATTACCTCTTTAGATTTTTCTAACATTGGTATGCATTTTTTTAGTCTAACTTCTAGATTTCTTAATCTTTCGTCTATATCCATATAACTTCGACTTAACATTATATGAGTCATACTCATAATTTGTGCAGCATATAATCCAGGATTATTCTCAAAAGGCTTTATCACATTTAGATTTCTTAAATTGTCATCAATCAGTATTTGTAACAGTCTTTTATTAACTTCTGAATTTACATTCTCAGAAGAACATACTTCTACTTTTGATTTAAGTTGATTATAAAACTCTCTTCTTCTTGTTATATCTTCCTTACTTAAACAAAATATTTCAGTTTCATACCTATAATCCCCTCTTCTAGTTGCTAAAAAAGGATTGTCTTTGTGTTGGAATTTAATAAATTGATTTACTAATGTATTTATTTCAACCATAAAATCACCTCTATCTTTTATATTTATATTCTCTTATCAATGTAAATCTCCTTCATTAAAAATAAGATTCCAAGATATATAAATCAGATTTTTTATCAAAATATTTTATTTTTTAATAGTTACAATTATTACAAGTAGTTGTTTCATACTTAAACCATAAAATAGCTTAAGCTCCTTATCTAAATTACTACAGACTAAGGAGCTTGAGAATTATACTTAATAATTAAGCATTCTTTTTACATCTTGTTTAACTTGTTTTGCATAATTGTCATTAATATTTTTACTATAAGCATTGATTTTACTCAACTCAGTTCCTTTTACTCCTTTAATCAACTCAATTATTACATCAACTTTGCTGGTAACACTGCTAATTTTTTTGGACCTAGCTATTATAGTTTCTTTCTTGTTTTTTACTATATTTTCTATCTGTCCAATATGGTTTATGCCACTCATATAGAGCTCTTTTATTTCAGATATCTTATTCATTTTTTTCACCCCAAATAATATTAGTTTAATCTACTTTCGTACTCATTCATACTTATCCTCTCAACACTACCATCAGGATGATGTATTGTAACTTGATTATTCACATACTTCTCTGTGGTTCCATCTGGTCTAACTAGTTCTACTGTATTATCTGCATATTTTTTTCCAACAGTTCCATCTTCAAAATTTATTGTAACTGTTCCATCATTAGCTTCAGTCATTTCTTTACCATTAGGTGCTTTTAGTCTTTTTTGGCCATTACTACTAATTTCACCTTGCCAGCCATCTTCTGTTTTTATTAAGCAATTTCCATCTTTATCTTCTTTATAATAATTACCATTGTCATCTTTCAATTCAATGCTTCCATCACTATTTCTTTCAAATTCATAGCCTGTTTGTGCATCTTTACCTATAGTATTACCTTTTGAATCTACTTTTACATATGATCCATCTTCCATCTCTATTTTTGTAAACTCACTATCTGCTTTTTTACTTATTTTAGAGCCATCTTCTAAATTACCTTTAATATTTCCGTTATTATCTGCTACAAGTTCTGCTCCTTCACTTGTAGTGATTAAAATTCCAGATTTATTATCATCGAAAGAAAATTCAAAGCCATCGTTATCAACAATTGTGCCACTAACACTTTTATCATTGTCTATAATAATCTTACCCTTTTTGTCAGGATAAGTTATTTCAATGGTGCCATCATTTTGCTTTTGGCCAATGACTCCATCTTGTTCTATTCTAATAATATTATCATCTTCATCTATTGTAGTGACCTTTCCATCATCATTAATAAAAGTTCTTAATCCATCTGGATAATGGATTACTTTTTCCTCAAATTTTGAGTCATAAACCTCTGTCGTTCCATCTGGATTTTCAGTTATAACTAACCCATTTGATTTTGTTGTTATTACTTTACCATCTGGATATTCAACAACTTTATCTCCATTAGGTAAACTTATTTCTAGTGGGCCATTAGGCTTTTGTTCAAATGTTGTTCCATCAGAAGCTGTTCCTGTTATTGTACCATCTGGCCACTTTTCTTTGCTTGAGCCATCTGGAAACTTAATTTTTCTAGTGCCATTAGGATAAATAAGTTCAATTACTCCATTTGGATGTTCAACTCTTTTAACACTGGGTTCTTCATTAGTTTCTGATTTTTCAACTTGTGTACTAGCAACTACTCCTACACCAATTATTGATGAGATAATGCTTATGATTATTGTTGTAATTAATGCACTAGTTTGATCAGTATCATCAACTTTAGGTATTTGTATTTGCTTGCTATCATCTGTTTTATCTTCAACAGGAGATTCATTAGATTTTTCTTCTGAGCCATCTGTTGTTGAAGCTACATCACTGCTTTCAAATTCAGCTTCTGATGCAAAATTATATGTAACACCAAACCAGTTGTGTTCTTCACTTTCACCAACAATTTGACTGCCATCTTTATAGTTAGTTGTTTTAATAACTGTATTTATATCACTATCTTCAAACATCCCTCCATAAGAAAGAGTTGCTTCTCCACTCACTTTTGAGATTACTAATTTAAAGTCTCCTATACATTCAACATCCCAGATAGTTGAAGCTACTTTTTCTGAAGTTGAATCAATATCTTCAACTTTTGCAGTATACTTTAATGTACCTTCTACAAAAGGTGTTCCACTATTAGAGTATTTTAGCTCTCCTGATAACTTTAGATATCCTTGTCCGCCTATACTTACATTGCCATACCTATTCTCTACTGGGACATCTACATTAGCTTCATAGTTAAAGATTTCTCCATCTGATACCTTTACATCAAACTCTTTTATAATCTCTCTTAAGGGCACTTCATATTCCTGGGAAGTACTCAAAGAGTCAAACTCTGTAATACTTGAATCATAATAAACTCGTGCATTTTTTAGTTGATCTTCTGCCTGTGCAAAAATTGTAGAAGTAATTATTAAGACTAGTAGTGATATAATTATTATTATTGCTTTTTTACTCATTACACAGTCACCTCCTGTTTAGATGACTTGCTTACTATTTTTAAAAATATAGAAATTATTAATAAAAATACACCTACTATATAGCAGATATTATCTAAAGGAATTAAAGATAAAATAATAGCAAATAGAAATCCAATCGATAGGCCATAAAACAACCTATTTGTTAATGCTTTTCTTTCTAAGTCACTTTTAGCTCGTTTATTCAATTTATAAACATACTCTTTCCAGAAATTATTCTCTTGCCCAACTGTCCTAAAAGCAGTAACAAACCCGATAATACCAATCATACTATTTTGAATAGCTAAACTAGAATTAAAGAAGTTATATAAAATTAATGCTACTCCAATACCTAAAACAAATGAACTGAATGACTTTACTAAGTTAGTATTGAAAGTATTTGAAATTTCTCTAGCACCTTTGATTATTCCTCTTAAAGGATTATTACCCAAAAAGATAGGAACTAAAAAATATGCATAAACAACTTTCCCAATAACTCCACCTACAATACCTAAAATACTGGAACTAATACCACCAAGAGAGTATGTAATGTAGCTAATTATATTTAGTATTTGCGACTCACTACCTAAAATAGTCATAATAGAAGGGATCGTCCATAATAAAATTAGTAAGATTATGATTATTAAGTATCTCTTATTTTGGAATGAAAGAATGATTCCTTTTGGTATATTTTTAATACCACTTATCAAATGACTTGTTGCCGATAAATTACTATTATGTTTGTTCGAGCTAGAATTTGAATCTGTTTCAAATTTCAATTCTTTGAAATCATCATCTTCATTATCAATATTTGCTCCACAAGTAGGGCAAAAGCTACTCTCTTCATTTAATAATGTTCCACATTCTTTACAATACTTTTCCACAATATCACTCTCCTAATATTAAAATATTTTAAAAATTTTGTTACGATTCATGTTCTGTGCAACTTCTAATTAAATTATTAATAGAAATTGAAAATATAAGATTAATAAAAGAATTTGAGTATAGATATATAAATTTATTGATTTAGTTAGTTAAAGCATTATTTCCTACTTCTAGGAACTATTATAAATTCCTCTATAAAAAGAAATTTTATTAAATTATTCACTATCTTAATCTGCTAATAATATTTAAAAAATTCAAAGATTGCTTTTCATAAAGCGGAATAAGAGTACTTGAATGATTGAGTTAAAATGAGTATTTGGAATGTAATTAAAC
>CAZCFQ010000051.1:0-13088 GCA_964497955.1 uncultured Clostridiaceae bacterium | reverse complement strand
CAGAAAATATATTAAACCTGCAGAAGCTAAAACAAAAAATATACCTTTAATGGTTTGTACTAGTCTAGTGTTATCAAAAACTAGCTCAACTAAAAAATCCGAAAATAATATCCAAAGGATTCCAAAAATTAAGTACTTAATTGCAATTACAAACGCCTCTTTTCTAGAATCTACTTCCATTTAGAACCCTCCATTAATGTTTATAGAAATGCAGCTCCGATTAATCCAGCTTTATCTTCTAATTTTGATGTTTTCAGTTCATATGTTCCTTGGACATAAAGATTTTTATCAATGCTTGGTTTTAATTTGCTAAGTAAAAAGTCTTTTTGGCGGCTAATTGCTCCACTAATTAATACAACTTCTGGTTGTAGAATATTAATTATATTGGCTATCCCTATCCCAAGATAGAATATGTGTTCTTTGACTAATTCATTTGAAAATGGATCGCCTAGCTTTGCACTATCATATATGCTTTTACCACTAATATTCTTCGTACTTAATATACTATTTGGGTAATGTTTTATAATTTTTTTTGCTCTTCCTTCTAGTTCTATCATTGAAGCATATGCCTCAAAGCATCCTTTATTACCACAAGCACACTCTTTACCATTAGCTACAATTATTTGATGGCCAACCTCTCCAGCAAATCCATTGTGACCAGAAAAAATCTTCTTGTTTAATATAATACCACTTCCTATACCTGTTCCAATAGTAATTAAAACGATATTACTTTTATTAATACCATTTCCAAAAAGCATCTCTCCTAAAGCTGCACAATTAGCATCATTTTCTATTTTTACTTTCTTACTCAACTTGTCTTCAAAAAAATCTTTGAGATTAATCTTCTTAAAGGGTAAATTTGCAGAATAATAAACATAGCCTGTTTTCGCATTAACTGCACCAGGGACTCCTATTCCAATACTATTAATCTCATTTAATGAATGAGTTAGATTATCTACTAATCTATTGATCACTGCTCCTATTTCAGATAACTTCCATCTATTTTTGGAAAACTTATTTGTAAGTTTAACAATGTTTCCACTATTATTGATCAATGCACAACTGATATGACTTCCTCCAATATCTATACCTATTCTCATTATATAGTACCTTGTGACAGTTCTTTTAATCTATCTTTTACGTTTGTTTTATACTCTTCTACTCCAGGTTGATTAAATGGATTAACTTCATTTAATAGTGAACTAATAGCACACGCTTTTTCAAAAAAGTATAAAAGCTGACCTAAATAATATTCATCTAGTTTTTCTATTTCTATAACTATATTAGGTGCCCCACCACTATGATGAGCACGCAATGTTCCCTCTTTTACGCATGTTAACACATCACTATATTTATACCCCGCTAAAAAGTCAAAACCTCCCAGATTGTCTTCATCAACTTCAATCTCTATATCACTACTTAAGTTTTTAAAACTCATTGTGGTTTCAAAAAAATTCTTACGCCCCTGCTGTATATATTGCCCAAATGAGTGTAAATCAGTTGAAAATATCAATGAAGTTGGGAATACTCCTTTCCCATCTTTCCCTTCACTTTCAGCAAATAATTGTTTATACCACTCAGAAAAATATCTCATTCTTTCAATATAGCTTATTAACACCTCTATATTCTTACCTTTTGATGATAACAAATATCTCATTGCACTGTATTGAATATATGGATGATTGATATTAAATGTACAATACTCTTTAGCTAGCTTACTTGCTCCTTTTAATAATTGTTTTATATTAATCCCACTGACTGCTATAGGCAATAAACCTACTGGTGTCAAGACAGAATATCTACCACCTATATCATCAGGAACAATAAAGCTCTCTATATTATTCCTTTCTGCATATTTTCTTAATTGTCCTTTTTTCTCATCAGTAGTAATTATTATTCTTTCATTAGCACTTTTTCCATACTTCTTAAAAAGTATTTTTTTTAATACTCTAAAAGTTAAAAGTGTTTCTAATGTAGTACCACTTTTAGATATTACATTTATAACTGTATCTTTTTCTTTAATAACTTCAATTAAATCATTCAAATAAGTTGGGTCTACATTATGACCTGCAAAATATATTTCTGGTGTTTTAAGTTTATTATAAAAAGAGTGTGTTAAAGCTTCTATTACTGCTTTTGAACCTAAGTATGAGCCTCCAATTCCAATGACAATAAAAGCTTCTCTTTGTTTTATTTTTTCTGATACCTCGTTTACTCTATTAATTATGTTATTCTCTAAGTACGATATATTACTGACCCAACCTGTACCACTTTGACATAAGTCTAATTTCATATGAAGATTATCAAATGCTTTCTCTAATTTATCAGACAATTCAAGTATGTCTTTATCATTAATTATGCTAGTTAGGTATTTTTTATTAATGGTAATACCAGACATAAAATCACTCCAATCATTATGTTAATTGTACTTTATATTGGATGAATATACCAATAGAAAAAGGTTTCTATTTAAGAAACCTTTTAAATACTTATATCTCTAGTAAATCTTTTAATTTCGAATATTTGTTTCTAGCGAGCGGAATATCTTCCTCGCAATCTTCCATTTCTATTAGATAAGCATTTGCTCCATCACTTTTAATTGACTTCACTTTCAAAACATTAACTATATAGCTTTTATGACTCCTAAAGAAGTGATACTCCTTAAGTTTTTTCTCCCAACTTCTTAAAGTACCCCTTTGATAATACTCTTTATCGTCAATATAAAAATAGACTATACCTGAATCGATTCTAAGGTAAATAATTTCATGAGGGTCAAAATGAAGTAATTCTGAACCTTGCCATATTTGCACTCTCTTTTGTATTGATTCTTTTGATAAATTATCATTTAATCTATCTGAAGTGTTATAATCCTTATTAAATCTCTCAAGTCCAATTTCAATAGCAACTTTCAAATCATTATCTGAGATAGGTTTAACCACATAACCATAAACATTTGTATTTTTAGCTCTTTCTAAAGTTTTGTCATCACTATAAGCTGTTAAATATATAATTGGCACATTTTTAATTTTGTTAATCTTACTAGCAGCTTCTATTCCATCGATTTCTCCTTGAAGTTTTATGTCCATAAGAATAAGATCTACTTCATTGTTTTTCACAAACTCGACAGCTTGAATTCCTTTATTTACCAAGCCTTCTACCTCATAATCTAATGAAACTAGCCGTTTCATAATCTCAAGTGCAATAATATTCTCATCTTCTACTACTAATATTTTAGCTTTACTCATATTATCCTTCCTTAAATTAAGTTTGATATAGGTAGTGATATGTTATACTCTGTTCCGGTTTCAGATTTTACATTATAAGATCCATTCAGTTGTTTGATTAAACTATCAACAATAACGAGACCCAATGACCCATCTTCTTTAATTTTTGCTATATTATATCCGACTCCGTTATCTTCAATAAAAATTTTTAAGAAATCTTCAGCAGAAAAAACCTTGACTGTTAAATTCCCCTTTTCTACCCCAACAAAAGCATGTTCTATTGCATTAGTTACCAATTCATTTATAATTAGTCCTATTGGAATAGCACGATTAAGATTTATATCAATGTCTTCAATTTCCAAATCAAACTTAATATTTTTATCATTGACATACTGATTAAATATCTGTTTATTAATTTCTTCTAAATATGATTTAAAACTAAACTGTTCTAGATTATCTCCTCTATAAATCTTTTCGTGTAAAATTGCCATAGCTTTAATTCTGTTATTAGTTGTTTTTAAAATTTGTTTTACATTTTTATCTTTTGTATAATGTCCTTGAAGATATAAAAATGAGGATATAATCTGTAAGTTATTTTTAACCCTATGATGAATCTCATTAATTAAAATCTCTCTTTCTTTTATCTGAGAATGAAGTAAATCTTCTTGTTGCCTTCTACCAAAAACGTTAACAAGCATCTGTACAAATAAATCCATTAATCTTAGTTCTCTTTTACTAAATTTTCTATTTTGTCTAACTAAATCAAATCCAGCAAAACCAACACACTCTCCATTGAGAATCATTGGAACAGTCAGAATACTTTTTATTCCTTGTCTTTTTAAACTTTCTTTTAAAATACTATTCTTGATTTCAGAAACATCTTCTATATGGACTGTTTCTCCTTGTATGTGCTTAGAAACTAATTCATCAATATGTTCTAAAGAAAGATTTTGTAAGCTATTTATTTGGCTACTAGCATAACTACTGCACCATTCGTAAGTATTTGATCTTTGTTGCTTTTCAAAGTCATAATCAAATATATATACCCTATCAGCTTTAATAAATTTTCCCATAAGAGCCAAAGAAGAATTTATGGCAGAGTCAAGCGTTTCTAAAGGAATATTGATGAAGTTTGTTGATAGTTTCATTAAAATATCTTGAATTAAACTTATTTGCTCAACTTCTTCTTTTGTCTTATTCAATTCTGTTATATCAACCATTACCGATAAAACATAGTCTTCTTCAATACTTTTTATTACTTCAACTGAATGTAGTACATCTATTCTTTTATGATTGTAATAATATCTTTTTTTTACATGATTATCGTGTTCATTAAGATGGTCTTTTAAAGAGTTCACCGAAATGGAGCCTTTAAAACCTAACTCACTAATATTTTTACCAATTACATCTTTTTTGCTCAAACTGAATTTTTGTAAAAATGCTCTGTTAACATCAATAATTCTCTCATTTTTATAATCATGAATTGTCATATAATTGGGATTACTTTGAAATACTTTGTTAAATCTAACTAATAGTTCTTCTTCTTTTCTTAAATCCTTAGATAAAGCATATATTACCTCTTCATTATTCCAATGACCAAACCAAAATTTTGAATGAACAGGCCACTCTTTACCATTTTTTGATTCAAGTGGTAACTTACAATCACTCTTATTTCCTTCTAATATATCTTTAAAAATATTTTTTGCTTCTTCTCTATATGCTTTTGGGTGTAACTCAAACAGCGTTTTACTCCTTAAGTCTGCTGGAGTATATCCTAGCTTTTTATAATACGCTGAATTTCCATATATAATTTGTCCATTTCTATAAGCTACTAGAATAAAATCATCAATTGAGTTAAACATATTTTGATAGTTAAGCTTGGTATTTATAAGCATTTGATTAAGAGCTTTATTATCTGAGACGTCTCTTACTACAACATATACTAGTTCATTTCTTAAAAATCCACTTATTTCAAATAATCTATTGCCGAAGTTCTTTGTTTTAACTCTTATCTCGTATTCTTCTATTCTATCTGTAACTAAAAATAAATCACTAATTTTATAAACTTTATCGTGGTCAGAAGGATGAACATATTTAAGTAACTTTTCACCAATAATCTCATCTTTATTTTCACCAATAATCTCTGCAAACTTCTCATTCGCTTTAATTACCTCTATATCCAAGTTAACAATAACTAAACCATTAGATGAAATGTCAAAAAATTCTTGATAATAATAATGACTAGAAATCATTCTTGACTCATCAATTGTTTTTACTATAAGTATAGTAACTTCATCATAAATGATTTCTACTTCATATAACCCACTACTATTAACATTACTTATACTTAAAACTTTTCTGTACCCACTAGCTTTACCTTTTTCTATCTCATTTATAATTTTTCCAGCATTTTCTCCAAAAATTATGCTAATATTTTTGTTAATAATATGACTTTTAAACAAATCTTTAAACTCTTTGTAGCTAAATACATCTATGATATTATATTTATCATCTATGGATAACAATAAATCATTCTTACTCTCAATTAACATCTTATATTTATCTGAAATATCCATATAATCTCTCCCAATTCTGATTAACTAAAAATATGAAACTAAATATTGTAATAACAATAGGCTAATAACACCTATCTATAAATGAATTTAATAATGGTTTTATAATTGCTTAATAAAGTGAAAATCGCCAAATAATGGCGATTTAAAAGTATACCTATTTACTACCTATCTCTATTTCTCCATCTAAAATAGCACCTTCTGCTACTTTTATCCTTTTAGATTTTATTAGACCATCTATTGAGCCACTAGATTTCAAATCAATTATTTCATTAACAGTAATATCTCCATGAACTTTCCCAGCAATAATTAATTTATTGGCAATTACAGATGCATTTACATCTCCATTATCACCTATAATTACAGATGAATCATCTGATTCTATTTTACCATCTATTTTACCATCTATTTTGAGTGTGTCTCCTTTAAACTTTATGTCACCGTCAATAAAGGTATTGGGTCCAATAAAACTATCAATATTATTTCCATGGTGGTTACTCTCTTTTTTCTTGTCTTGCTGATATTTATTATTAATCATAGAATCCTCCTAATTATAATAGCTATTTTTATTTTATCACAACTTGCATTAAGAAACATCGTCTTCAATAGATTATCTTACACTTTTTTCATTACACCTATTACCACACCTGAAATGCTAAGTTGATCTTCCTTAATTGAAATAGCTTCATACTTAGGATTTTCTGAAATTAAAGCTATAAAATCACCCATTTTTGAAAGTCTTTTTAGCACAACTCTTTCATTAATTACGGCTGCTATAATATCCCAATTATTAGCACTACTTTGTTCATTAATGATAACTATATCGCCATCATGAATGTTAGAGCCTATCATACTGTCACCTTTAACTTTAAGCATAAATATATTTTCATAATTAAAAAATTCTTTTGGTAAATAAAAACTTTCTGATTCTTGATTTTTATCTATATGCTTATCTATAACAATATTATCATATATAGAAATCTTTCTAACTTCATCTTCTTTGAAGTTTAGTGCACTATTATTCTCTTTAACAATAACTTCTTTAGGACTTAAGTGATCTCTAATTATCGTATACTTGTTCTTTGATAAAAGATTAGTAAACTCAAACTTCTCAGCTAAGTTTAAATTTTCTTTATCTTTACTACTAGGTAGATCAATAATTTTTTCTAAATCATTATTATATATCCCAATACTATTTCCATCCGTAATAATAGCATAATTAAATTTATTACTATTAAACTGTTTTATTCGATAAAAAAGATCATCAATTCCAGTAAAGTATGAGTTTATAAGAATAACTGTATCTAATTTATTATCATACTTTATAGCTATATCTACAATAAAAACGTCAAGCTTTTGATCTATTTTAATATTTTCTTGATTATACCCATATTCATCAATAAGTTGATTAATCATCCACTGTCTTACACTTTCTTTTGAACTATATGGATTAATCTTATCACTGTATTTATAATCTTGAGTTCTTATCTGGAAATATCTTTTAAAAGATGCATCCTTATTAACTTGTAAGTATCTTGGATTAATATCATTTATAAAAGGTGATGAAACTCCAAATGAACTGAGAAATAATAACTCTTTTGCTCTAGTCATTCCTACATAAAAAAGTCTTCTTTCATTAGACTCTTGAATTGCCTTTTCTTCTTCATCCATCCCTCTTAAGTAAGGAATTACTCCTTGATTAATACCAAGAATGAAAACAACTTTAAACTCCAATCCTTTTACAGAATGAATAGTTAATAATTTCACAGTATCACTTTGAAAATCAGCATTTTCACTACTTATTCTACTTGTTTTTATTCCACTTCTATTCAATTGGCCTTCAATAAAGTTCAGTTGACTATTGTTTTTTGAAATAATAGCTATTTCATTGTAGTTATAATCAGAAGCCAGTATTTTAATCTGATTTATAGTTGCTTTAACTTCTTCTTTTCTTTTCTTAAATCTTCTAAAAACTGGATAGCTACTTTGTCTATCTATTAAAGTTGGTTTAACGAAGTTTTCATTTTCTATAATGTATGGATCGCTTTCTATTAAGCTATAAGCAGCTTGTGCTATTTGTGTCGTAGTCCTATAATTCTTGCTTAAAGAGCTACTCCTTCCAGTCATATCAAAACCAATTGACGTGAAGTTTCTACCATTTACCATCCATGCATGTGAATAAATACTTTGAGCAGTATCAGCTATAAAATATATACTACTGTACTTCTTCTCCTTATAAATAAGTCTAATAATATCAAACTGAACCTTTGTTAAGTCTTGAGATTCATCAATAATAATGTGAGTGTACTTCTCACCTATGTTTTCTTTAGCTTCTGCTAATGCTATTAAAGCAACATCCTTAAAATCCACATAATCACTATCTTTCAGTTTATAAGAGTAGTTTTTCAAAAGCTCAAATATAGCTTCTCTAACTTCTGAGTTCTTTTTAAGTTTTTGTGGATTGTCTCCACTTTGATAACTCATCCTTCCAAGTCTATCTGCATTTTGATAGGTTTCTATATCTAAGTAATTACAGGCTTTCATCCACTCTATCTCTTCAAGTAAAAATCTTGCATTAGTTGAATTAATTATGCTAACTTGTGAATATTTTTCTTTTATCTCTCTGATTGCTTGATGAAGTAGTTTAAAAATTATATTTCTGTCAGTTATAACCTCATAACATAAATTGTTTTTTTTAATTCTTTGCTGGTAATACTTATAAATCAAACTATCTATTGTTTTAATCTCAAGTCCTTTTTCTCTAGGATTAAAAATAGTGTAAAAATTTAAAGAATCTTTTTCAACCTTTTCATAAAGATACTGCATATACTCAACTAAAGTTTTGTTATATATAACCATTAAAACTTTATCATCTTTTTCATAACAATAATGGTTAAGTAAAAAGGGTATTCTATGAACTGCAATAGTAGTCTTCCCAGATCCTGCAACACCTTTAATTAAAGCATGTCCATTAGGCTTTGATTCAACTAATCTTTTTTGTTCTAAATTTAGTTGCATGCGCTACATCTCCCTCTGAGAAATTTAATAGATATCAGTTCTATAAATAAGTTGTTTTCACTTCTAATCAGCATCTTATTAAGTAGTCATAATTTTGATTATGATGCAATTTACATTTGCTTATTAAAATTTATCATACATTATTTCTATTTTAACATATCTTATTGTAATAATTTAATATGATTAACCTTTATATTAATTATTTCTATATACTTTATAAATCTTTGTTAACAACACACCTATTGAACTACCAACTCCATCAATTAATACATCAGTTACCTGCCCAGATCTTCCATCAATAGTGGTTTGGAATAACTCATCAAAACTAGCAGCTATAATGGTTATAAGTAATGCTAAAAATATATATTTCTTATTAATTTTGCTATCATTATAAAAATAATTCGTTACAATAATAGCTAAAATAAAATATTCAAACATATGAGCAAATTTCCTAATATATGTATGGAATGTATCAACAAAGTATATATCTTGATGAGAGTTAATTGGTACGACGTTTAATTTTTCTAGCGTAATAATTAATCTTTCAGTGATCCCTCCACTAATATTAGAAGAAATACTTGCAGTTTGTGCTGATAAAGTTAATATAACCAAATACCATAAGATTGCTAAAACTAAAAACATTTTTTTTCTTCTTACCATTTTAGACATCCTTTAAAACTTCAGGTTTTGGAAACTTTATATTGAACTTCTCTACTTTAATTGTAATAAGAGGTGTCTGATTTGAAACATTTGGGAAAAATTTATCATTTATATTTTGCTCTTCTATAATAGCCATCTTACCTTTCCCAAACCCTTCAAAATTAGTTATATATAAATTATCATTTTTCTTTTGTATTAAAGGAAACTTCATTATATTTGTACTAACTGGAATTGGTATTATAGTTTCTTTAAAAGTAAAGGAAGCTATTTCAATACTATCTTTAGTTACTTCTACCTTAGTTCTCTTTTTATCAACCTTAGTAAAATTGAAGTTAGCTATCTCTTTTGGCATTCCCCAGTTTTTAATACCACAATTAACACTTTCTTCTGTTGAAACATAAATTTTTGAAATTGTAGCTAGATTTCTATTTGGAAAACTAAACTTAGATGGTATAAATAATAATTCATGATAAGAACCTATAGGTGTGTTTTCATAGTTAACTAACATTATAGCCCCTAATCCTTTTGTTTTTTTATTCTTTAAGAATTTTGGTATTAAATTTTTTTCAACTAAAAAACTATTATCAAACTTATATAGTGTAATAAAACCAAAACCTTTTAAATTCCATGGTGGTTTAATAATCTTACTCATTTTTTTTCTCTCCTAGAACTCTTCTTTTACAACTATAATACCAAATTATAATATTTGATTAATTAGTAGCTATATAATGCTAATAAACTGTCTTTATATCTACTAAAAACATATTGTTATACTTTGATAAGTCTTTGTTACTCATATCATCACATTGCTTTTTAGATACTGGTAAGAATCGAGTAATATTTTAACATTTTCTTAACTAACATCTGAAAATTATTTTCTTAAAAAGTATTTACTTATTATTCTCAATTTTAGTAGCTCCTTTGTATAATTCTACTATATCTTAAACAAAATATAAATTGGCTATCTGCTTAAGAAAGCAAATAGCCAATTATATTTATATTTTATTATGCACTAAACATAATCTTTTCACTATTGAACATTTTTCTAATTACAAATACTAAAATTAATGTTAAAACAACATTTACTAAGCATGTCAAAGCAATACCTAAAGTGCTAGCTTCAAAAGTAAACAGTGTCCTAAAAGACGCCACACTTCCAAATACAGGGATTAAATGATGCCATAATTTTACAGAACCGGCATTAAACATATTCATAAATCCTAGAATCATAATGAACATAAATATTGGTGTAACATACGTTCCTGCTTCTTTAACATTTTTAGCTATAATTGATGCTAGTGAGATTAAACCAACAAAAACACCTACTAAAGTAATCATAACCATAAATAACTGAGCATATTCAACAAATCCAAATCCTAACGCTGAAATATTCATATCTCCCGAAGCATCAAATAAAGTTTTAGAAAATGGTAATGAAATCAGAATTCCTGTAAATGAAGATAATGCACTTATTATAGAAACTATTCCTAGACTTATAATTTTACCTAGAGCTATCGTTTCTCTTTTAACAGGAGTAATCATTAAAGTAGCCATTGTTCCTCGTTCTTTCTCGCCAGCTATAGTGTCCATTCCTATTCCCATCCCACCTGAAAATAAAAAGACTGTAATTAAAACTGGAATAAGGTTACTTAATCCTTTACCTGTTGCTTTTTGTTGATTAACAATGTTGTGACTATTGTCACTACTATCCAGCATAAAAGCTGTACTGAATTGAGGATTACCTAGTCTTGATCCAATAATCATTTTTTCGTATTTATTAATAACACTTGGAAAAAACCTAAATCTAGCTGTATTAGAGTTTTCCTCGCTATTATTATAATAAGTATTAATAACTGGAATTGTATTATTTGTTTGATAATTACTAATTTTTTGTTCAAAATTATCTTCAAATACTACTAATAAATCAACTTCACCTTCTCTTATTTTAGCTTTGACTTCTTCCATATCTCCTTCAAACTCACTAAAGTTAATACTATTATTATAGCTATCACTATTAATGAACTCTATAAAACTTTCTGGTGCATTTTCTATGTAAGCAACTGGTTGATGAGTTTCAATATCTTCAATCATTCCTGAAATCATCATACCCATAATGGAATAGATTATAGCAATTGATATTGCAGGTAAGATCATTGCTGTAAAAACTAATCTTTTATCATCAAAAACTCTTTTTAGTTCTTTTTTAATTATAGTTAATAAATTTCTGTTCATTATATAACCTCACCCACTTTTTGCTCATAAAGATTGAAAAATGCTTCTTCTAAGTCATTAGATTTAGTGTCAACTAAAATATTTTCTAAATTATCATTAATGCAGATTTCACCTTCTAATATTATTGCAATCCTATCACAAAGTTTAGCAGCTACATTCATAATGTGAGTTGAAATAATAATTGTTTTATTAGCTTCTCTTAATTTAACTAAGTAATCTGTAACAGCTTTTGCTGTAACTACATCAAGCCCATTAGTAGGTTCATCAAATATGATTACTTCTGGATTGTGGACTAAGCTAACTGCTATTGAAAGTTTTTGCTTCATACCTTGTGATAATTCAGATATTTTCATATCTTGATACGAATCAATATTAAAATAAGCAAACAATTCTTTTCTTCTTTCATCAATCTCTTCCTTGGTAAGTCCATATAAACTACCAATATATTGCATAGTATACTTAGGTGTAAAATTGCCATCTAGTTTTAAATCATTAGTCAATAAAGCAATTCTTTCTCTCACTTTGAAAGCATCTTCTTCTACATCATATCCTCCTACGTTTATACTTCCTTCAGTAGGATTAATCAATGTAGAGATACATCTCAATGTAGTAGTTTTTCCTGCACCGTTAGGTCCCAACAAACCAAAAATCTCTCCATTTCTAGCTTCAAAGCTAATGTTTTTTACTGCTTCTAAAGTATCCTTAGATATACCCTTTTTTAACTTTTGTTTTTTGCTTAATTTATAGACCTTTTTTAAATTCTCTACTTTTACCATATAAATTAAAACCCCTTCCCAATCGTTCTACATTCTGAAACTATTGTATATTATATATGATAGATTGCACTAGTTAGTTAAAATTAGGTTAAAATTATATCATTTTACTCTTTCAAATATTAGTAATGAGAATATATAATGGACTAGGTGATTAAAAATGAATGAAAAACATGTATTAGAACTATTAAATATATATTCTATTATGTACAAAGATGAAAAAGCTGAAGTTGATAAGATAAAAGATTTTATTAATAAGGGAAATTGTTTTAATAAATACAATAAGATTGGTCATATTACTGCTTCTGCATTTATTATTGATTATAAAAAAGAAAATACGCTCCTAACTCATCACAAAAAGCTTAATAAATGGCTTCAATTAGGAGGCCACATTGAAATTAGTGATATTTCAATTTATCAAAGTGCTTTAAGAGAAGCTTATGAAGAATCTTCTCTTAACTCTTTATCCTTTGTTAGTAAGGATATTTTTGACATTGATATACATCTGATAAATTATAAATTAGATAATAGTCACTACCACTTTGATCTGCGCTTTCTATTAGAAGCAGATCTGTATGAAAAGTTTAAAATTAGCAATGAATCAATTA
>CAZCFQ010000050.1:0-13328 GCA_964497955.1 uncultured Clostridiaceae bacterium | reverse complement strand
CCTATCCACATTCCTGGGAATTTTAAATCTAAAATACCGCGAACTCTCTCTTTCATTTCATTAGCAGCTTTGTTAGTAAAAGTCATAACTAAGATTTCATATGGAGAAACACCTTGTTTTATTAGATGTGCAACACGATATATAATTGTTCTTGTCTTCCCGCTCCCAGCACCAGCTAAAATTAGTAGTGGCCCTTTGTCATAAATAACTGCTTCTCGTTGCTCCTTATTTAGATCATCTAAGTACACAAAAAATCCTCCTTTTTGGCTATTTAATATATGAATAATAAAAGATTAATCACGTTTTAAATTTATTATTAAATAGTATGTTTAAAAAACACTCACATATATATTTTAACACATTTTTAATACAATAAAAAATAAGTCAGCTCATGGCTGACTTGTTTATTTATACTTTTATGTGCTTCCATTTTCCTTTAGCATATCTGATACTGAATAAAATAGACCTAACAATCATATCAATTAGCATTCCTAACCAAGCTCCTATGATTCCCATTTCAAGTACAAATACACAGAAAGCTGCTATTGATAGCCTAACTATCCATACTGATGAACTTGTAATATAAGTTACCCATCTTGTATCTCCAGCACCTCTTAAAGCTGCTGATAAAACCAAGTTAATAGCTGTAGAAGGTTGAGCGATAGCTATCATTCGTAAAACTCTAGAGGCTTGGTCAATCACACCTGGATCATTAGTGAAAATTCTAACAAAATGAACCGGGAAAAAGAAAAACAGAACTCCCATTGTGCAAGCCACTGCTAAAGCCATATTTCTTGCAACATAGCCACTTTTTTCAGCTCTTTGTAGTTTTTGTGCTCCTAAATTTTGTCCTATTAAAGTAGTTGCTGCAACCCCAAAACCCCATCCTGGCATAAAAGAGAGTGATTCTGCTCTTATTGCAACTTGGTGAGCTGCATAAGTGACGGTGCCTAATGATGTTAAAATCATTGTATATATAATTTGTGCTATTCTCATTGCAACTGACTCTACCATTGCTGGTATCCCAATATTAAGTATTCTTTTGATCTGTAATTTATCTAACTTGTAGTCATCTTTAAGGCTTAACTTAATAATACTTTTTCCACTAAAAATGACTCTAGAGATAATTATAAAACCAATAATATGTGCTAAAGCTGTAGCTAAAGCTGCTCCAGTAACACCTAATTGAGGTAAACCAAAATGCCCAAATATAAAACCGTAGTTTAATATCGGGTTTACAATATTGATAATTATATTGACTACCATTGGCGTTTTAGTATCTCCACTACCCCTTAACATACTTGTAAATATCATTGTAAAAAAGTGAAAAGCTAATCCAAAAGTTCTAAGTCTAATATACCAAATACCTAACTCAATTACCGCTTTTTCAGCACCGAGTAATTTTAATCCCCATTCTGCTAAAAAATAAAAACTTATGACTGTAGTAAGAGCTAAAATAATTGTTAATATAATTGATTGTCTAGCTATTAAATGTGCTCCTTCTGAGTCTTTTGCACCAATATGTCTTGCAACCAAAGCAGTTGTACCAGTTCTAATTGCTGCAAAAGCTGTTGTTGTTAGCATAACAAACTGATTACCTAGACCAACTGCTGCAATAGCAGCTGGACCCAATCTTCCTACCATAGCCATGTCTACTATCCCAGTTAGAGTTAGCAATAACATTTCTACTATAACAGGCCATGCTAGTAGCCAAACTGTTTTTGTTAAATTTGTGCTCTCTGTTATCAATGCATCATCTACTCTTTTATTCATTATATAACTCCTATATTTCGACTACAAAAATAATCACTACTAAAACTTACACGAGTTTTTTATATTAGTCAAGGGCTGTTATTCTTATGTAATAATAAAATACTTCTTGTTAAAAAGGTAATTTAATACTTTTGTAGAATAAAATAAAAAAGGCACTAGTGTGCCTGGAAATTGAAATTTTATATCATATCCCAATTTATGCTTTGTAAAATATCAATTGCTTTTAGTAAACCTTTTTTATCTTCTTGATTAAATCTTGCTAAGATTGGGCTATCAATATCTAAAACAGCTTTAAGTTTACCATCTTTAACAATAGGTAATACTATTTCTGATTTAGAAGCTGAATCACATGCAATGTGTCCTGGAAACAGATCAACATTATCAACTAATTGCACTTTTTGAAACTTTGCGGCTGTACCACAAACCCCTTCACCCATTGTAATCCTAGTACAAGCTGGTTTACCCCAGAATGGCCCTAGAACTAATTCATTGTTTCTATAAAGGTAAAAACCTGCCCAGTTTATTTCAGGCATTATATGCCCAAATAAACTAGCTGCATTTGAAAGATTAGCTATAGCATCCGTTTCATCTGATATCAAATGTTTTAACATATTGTTCATGTACTCGTACAACTCTAATTTATTTTTGAAATTTTTCTTTTCTAGTCTAAACATACTTATCACCCTTAATACTTTTTTTCAATTATAACTATTATGACTATTTTTAACAAGGAGGAATATAATGGACGCAAGTTTAATTATGTATAATGGCAAAATAATAACTGTGGACAAAAATGATACTATTACTGAGGCGATTGCTTTAAAAGAAAATAAAATTATTGATACTGGTAGGTTTACTAAATTAAAAGAATATCAGAATCGTGATACCTTATTGATTGATTTAAAAGGCAGAACTGTTATGCCTGGGATTGTTGATTCCCACAACCACACAGGGGCAGCAGGAAAACTACTTTCAGGTGTCATGCTCTTTGGTGCAAAGAATATTAGTGAAATGAACCAAAGAGTTTATGAGAAAGTTAGAAAATCACGAAAAGGTGAATGGATTCTTGGTGGAGGATGGATTGAAAGTCAATTTGAAGAATATAGAGAGCCAACAAGGTGGGATCTTGATGAAGTTTCTCCAGATAATCCAGTTGTTTTATCAAGACTATTTGGAGCTGTTGTAGCAAATAGTCTTGCTTTAAAGTTGGCGGGTATAGATAAAAATACTCCTAATCCTTGGAGAGGGCAAATTGCAAAAGATAAAAATGGAGTCCCGACAGGAGTGTTGTATAATGAGGCTTCAAATCTAGTTCGTAATGTTATTCCATCAGAACAAGCTGGCAATACTGTTAAGTCAGCCCAGGAAGATATTAAAAGAGCGCTTAAAGAATATCAAAAGTATGGAATCACTACCATCATTGACCCCGGGGTAACTACTTTAAGGAGATATGCGTATCAAGATTTATATGACAAAAATCAGCTAGATATTCGAATCAATATGATGCCTGTTTATAATGGTTTGTATGCTGCAAAAGGAAGTGACTTAACACCAATGGTAGAGAACATGGGTGTTGTAAATGGATTTGGTGACGATTGGTTGAGTTTAGGCGCTTTGAAAATGGCAATAGATGGCGGATTAGGGAGTAAATCTGCATTAATGTATGAACCATATTTAGATGGTTCAAGTAGTGAAATTCCTTTAAGACTTGATGTTGAAAAATTGCCCTATTATTTTGAGACTGCTCAAAAATATCATTGGTCTGTTGGAATACATTGCTGCGGAGAAAAGGCTCAAGATATCGCAGTTAAAACTTTTGATAAAGTAATAACAGAAAACTATAACCCAAAAGCCAGACATAATATTATTCACGGATATTTTCCAAGCGAACAGAGCCTTCATTTAATGCATAAAAACAATATAGCCATATCAGCTCAACCTGGATTCATTTATGTTGAAGGTGACATATATTTTGATGTTATAGAAGAAGAAAAGGTGTATAGTTTTAAACCACTTAACACATATCTTAAAAATGATATATTAGTGGCAATCAATTCAGATATGACTTCAGCACATTATAATCCTTTCTTAGTTTTATATAGTGCAATTACTAGAAAGACCTCACAAGGGAAAAGTTTAGGTAATGATGAGAGAGTTTCAAGATTAGATGCAATTAGAATGTATACTCTGAATGGCGCAAAATTAGCATTTATGGAGGACAGAGTTGGCTCATTAGAAAAAGGTAAACTTGCTGATTTAATTGTGATTGATAAAGATATTTTATCTGTAGAAGAAAAAGAAATAAAGGATATAAATGTTCTTTGTAATATAACAGATGGAAGAATAATTTTTAATAATCTTTAAAAACTAATAATCCCTTATAATATATACAAAGCCCCCTTATGTTTATTTCTAACATATGGGGGTTACTAAGTATATTTTCAATTACTCTTCTTCGGACATTTCAATTATCTTGTTCCAATACTCTTTCTTTACAGGTACTACTGATAATCTACTTTGTCTTACTAATGCCCATTCGGCAAAGAAATCATCACTCTTAATTTCTTTCAATGTTACAGGCCTATTTAATTTCCCAACTGGTGAAACTTCAACTACTGTATAATCTTCATACTCATAACTTTCTCTACTAACTTCACAAATAGCTACTATTTCACGATGTTTTCTACCCGTATGATAGAAAAATACTTTCTCACCTTTTTTCATTTTTTTCATGTTGTTTACTGCTTGATGGTTTTTTACACCGTCCCAAATCGCTTTACCTTCATTTTCTAGATCTTCATAAGAATAATCACTTGGTTCTGTTTTCAATAACCACATATATAAGTCTCCTCCCTATTTAATATAATGCTCAAACCAGCTTAAAAGCCTACTATATCTATCGATTAAATGATATGGTTTTTTAAAGTTATGAGGTTCTTTAGGATATCTAACCATAACTACCTCTTTATTTAAATATTTCAAAGCAGTGAAAATTTCTTCTGATTGGCCAATTGGGCATCTGTAGTCTTCTTCACCATGAATTAAAAGTAATGGAGTATCAATTTTATATGCATAATTAATAGGAGACCTCTCGACTAATTTATGAGAATTTTCCCAAGGAGTTCCACCAAAATGATAAAAACCAAAATTATACCCTATATCACTAGTACCAAACATACTATATCTGTCGACAACACTTGCGCCAGCTAAAGCTGCTTTAAATCTATTTGTTTGACTTATGGTCCAACAAGTCATGTATCCGCCATAACTCCATCCAGTAACTCCAATTCTATCTTTATCTATAATTTCATTATCTATCAGATAGTCTATGCCAAGCATAATGTCTCTAAAATCTGCTCCTCCCCAGTCTTGATATACCATGTTAGCAAATTCGAAGCCATAAGAAGCACTGCCCCTTGGATTAATATATGTAACTGTAAAACCATTTGAAGCTAAAATTTGAGCTTGGAACATAAAACTACTACCATACATACCATGTGGTCCACCGTGAATGAATAGAATAGATTTGTTTGGCTGTTTGATACCATCTGGTTTTATGTACCAGCCATCTATTTGCATATAACTATCACCGTTGAATCTAAATCGATTCACTTTTCCTAACTCATATTCATTTAACCATTGATTGGTTTGTACTTTTATTATTAGATTTTGACCTAACTCATATATATCCTCAGTATTTTCAGCATCTCCTAAAGTTATAAGAAATTTACCATTTACTTCATCGAATGAACTAACTGTTTGATTGGGATCATAATAAAGAATTGATGGCTTACCATAAAAATCAATTTCAGCTAATACAGAAGCTCCTGCCTCTGGGTATATTATATAAAACCCATTACTTTTGCTATTCCATTTATATTTAGGAAGTGATGAAGGATATCTCTCACCACTACTTGGAACCTTGCAAACTATTCTATCTAAATTCTTAGTTACATTTTTCACTTCATCAAGGTCATTTTGTTGCCCAATATCATAAACATACAAACAATCGAACCATAAGTCCATAGTTTCATCATTTTGTGCTAAAAATGATAATAGTTTTCCAGAGGGTGAAATTTGTAAATTACTAATAGAACCTTTGCCCTTTACTTTCAACTCAATTTTTTTAGAATTAATATCTACACAATATATATTACTTATTAAATTTTTCTTACCTTCTGAGTGTGGATTTGATATAAAATAGATTTTTCTATTGTCTTTACTAAAAACAGGACTTAAGATATCTAAGTTAAAATCAGTAATTCTCTCTGCTTTTGTCAAATCAAAGCCATTTAAGCTTACAACAAAGAGCTGGTTTTTATTATTTCCAAAATAGCCTTTTTCATTATATCTATATCTGATATCATCTATAACTTTAACTTTATCTTCATATAAATATTTTTCATTTATAGATTTTGGACTTCCCTTATAATCATCATTTAAAACTTCTACATTTTTAATAAATGCAATCTTTTTACTATCATTTGACCAAACAGGAGCTCCTACTATTCCTTTTGAATCCTGAGAAATAATAACTTCATTATTATCTAGCTTCATTATTGATAAAACATTTTTATTATCATCTTTTTTTACAAAGGCTAGGTACTTACCACAAGGTGATATTCTAGGCTTATTAGCATTTTCATTATAATTAGTTAACTGTTTAACCTCTCCAGTACTTCTATAACAGAAAATTGCATTTTTAGATTTACCATCATCATAAATCTTTTTTACAAATACAAATGCTCCCTTTTCATCTAACCATTGCTGGTCTCCTGCTGCTTGAAATTTCAGTATATCTTCTGGTTTTAGATTCAATCTAAACCCTCCTTATATTTGACTATCTTTATAATACTAAAGATAGTTGTTGTTTAAAAGAGTTATCATTAGAAATATTTTAATGACTCTATAAATAAAGGATTTCTTAACTTTTTGTCTAATATTAAATAAAATATCTGAAAGGAATGATAATATGCAGAATTATCCTGCAGAACCATTTAAGATCAAAGTTGTTGAACCAATCAAAATGACTACAAAGGAGGAAAGAAGCAAATATATCAAAGAAGCTAATTACAATCTTTTTAGTCTTAGTTCTGACCAAGTATATATCGATTTGTTAACAGATAGTGGAACAAATGCTATGAGTGATTATCAATGGGCAGGAATGATGATCGGTGATGAATCATATGCTGGAAGTAGAAATTTCTTTAACCTTAAAGAAACTATAAAAGATATATTAGGATTTCCAGAGTTTGTACCAACTCACCAAGGACGAGCAGCAGAGAACCTTTTATTATCATTATTAGTTAATGAAAATGATTATATTCCTAATAACATGCATTTTGACACAACTAAAGCACATGTGCTACATAAAAAAGGTATCCCCGTAGATTTAGTCATAGATGAAGCTTATGATTCTACTTCTAATTACTCTTTTAAAGGTAATATGGATCTAAATAAACTCCAAAATTTTATTGAAGACAAAGGAGTAGATAACATACCTCTTATACTTCTAACAATTACTTGTAACAGCGGTGGTGGACAACCAGTTTCAATGGGGAATATTAAAGGAGTTAGTGAGATTGCTAAAAGTTATAATCTACCTTTCTATATTGATGCATGTAGATTTGCTGAAAATGCATATTTCATCAAACAAAGAGAACCAGGCTTTGAGAACAAAAGCATAAAAGAAATTGTAAGAGAAATGTTTAGTTACGCAGATGGATGCACAATGAGTGCTAAAAAAGATGCGATCGTTAACATCGGTGGATTTTTAGCATTGAGAGATAAAGATTTGTATCAAAAGGCGAGTTCATTAGCTGTATTATTTGAAGGTTTTCCAACTTATGGAGGACTAGCTGGAAGAGATTTAGAAGCTATTTCAAGAGGTTTACAAGAAGTTATAGAAGAAAGTTACTTATCATATAGAATTGGTCAAACTAATTACTTAGGTCAAAAACTATTAGAAGCAGGTATCCCAATAATGGAGCCACCAGGAGGCCATGCTATCTATATAGATGCAAAAAGATTTTTACCTCACTTAAGTCAAGATGAGTTTCCTGCTCAAGCTCTCGGTGTAGAGTTATACATTGAAGCTGGTGTTAGAGGAGTGGAAATTGGTACAGTTTTAGCTGGTAGAGATCCTAACACTGGTGAACATGATTATCCAGAATTAGAACTGTTAAGATTAACTATTCCAAGAAGAGTCTATACTAATAATCATATGGACGTAGTAGCTAATGGCTTAAAAAATATTTACGATAGGAAAGAGTCTATCACAGGCTTACAAATTACATATGAAACAGATATATTAAGACATTTTACAGCTAAATTTAAAAAAATATAAAACATAAAACAATGCCAATAACTATAATTATCAGTTATTGGCATTTTATTTACTTATTGTTTTTATAAAACTTATCTATTACCTTCACTGCTTTATCTACATCTTCAAAGTTATTGTAAATATGAAATCCCATTCGTATTCCTGTTCTTCTAGGACTAATGTATACACCATTTTCTTTTGCATATTGAGCTAATTCTTTATTTTTTTCTTCATCAAAACATACTATATGCTTAAGCCTATCATCATTACTTGATAATTTTGTTTTAACACCCACATTATTTAAATCATCTACCATTTTTCTAGCTAACTCATTTAAATATTTTCCTATATTTTCTATACCTAAATCTAAAATAATATCTAATGCAGCACTCATAGAAGCTAATTGTGCTACATTAATTGGCATTGGCTGCAACTTATCAGCTGATTCAATTAGAGTATAATCTAAAACAGGAAATAAAGACCTATCTGATACGTTTAACATAGTTACTTCATCAGGTGCCAATAAACTTAGCAGTTTATCACTAACGTATAGGATACCGCCACCGTGAGGGCTCATAAGACCTTTGTATGAAGCAGAAGCTATTGCATCTACACCAAGTTCTTCTGGATAAATTGGTAAAAAGCCAAGTGCTTGTATGACATCCAAAACAATAAATACATTATTATTGTTTATCTTTTCTTTTAAAATTTTAACATCATTATATGACCCAGGATAAAAACTGACTAATGACAAAGCTATTATTTTTGTCTTTTCGTCTACTAAGTCAGCAATATTGTCAAAGTCAATAAAACCATTTTTTGACTTTGCTATTCTAATATCTATGCCTTTATTTTTTAATTGTGCCCATGGATAAAAGTTATTTGGATGTTCTGATTCTGACATAATAATATTGTCACCTTTCTCAAATGGAAAAGAGTTAGCAATAATACTCAATCCATGAGAAGTACAATTAGTACAAGTAACATTATTAGCACTAACTTTTAATAGATTTGATAGTTTTTCATTTACTTCTTTTCTAAGTTTTGCATTACTAATTTCTTCATCGAATGTTTCCCAACCAGTTATAGCATTTATGGAATTTTGTACTATTGGCTTTAGATTCAATCCTCTAGCAGGTGTTTCTAAATAAGATACTTTGTTAACCATTGGAGCAATTTCCCTAACGCTTTTAAAATTCATTTTTTTCCTCTTTTCTTATTAAATATTAAATTATTTTGGTATAATACATTTCAGGTGATTAATTTGAATATACTATTTCAGGGATTATTAATGGGTTTTGCTTATGTGGCACCCATTGGAATGCAAAATATGTACATAATTAATAGTTCTATCAACTATACAAAGAAAGAACTTCTAATAACAGTTTTTCTAACAATTGTAAATGATATTAGTCTCGCTGTGTTTTGTTTTTTAGGCATTGGAAGATTGATTACAAAATTTTCATCTTTATCATCATATATATCATATTTAGGGTTTTTTGCAATTTTAATAGTTTCATATAATATCTGGAACACTAAGCCAAAAGATACTAGCTCTGACAAAACCCTAAATAGATCAAAGCTTATTTTAACTCCATTTGCGATAACTTGGCTAAACCCTCAAGCCTTACTTGATGGTTCAGTAATATTGGGGAGCATGTACTCTTCTTTCACTTCTTCAATATCCAGGTCATTCTTTATAGTAGGATTTTCAATCTCTTCACTTTTATGGTTTAGTATTTTGTCTCTTGTTGTTTCTTATAGTAAAAATTTAATAAACTCAAATATACAAATTATTCTTAATAAAGCATCTGCTATTATTCTAGTATATTTTGGAATAAAGTTGATTATTTCTTAAAATAATCAACTGTTTTTTTATTAGCAAATCTGTTAACTCCAATTACACCAAATAATATCATTGATCCCCCAATTAAATGAAACCAGAAAAATGGCTCGCCTCTTAAAACAACACCAGCAATAATAGATATAATTGTTGTTAAGTTAGCAAATAGTGCCGCTCTTGCAGCTGGTATTTTTGATAATGTATAATTCATTAAACCGAAAGCAATTATTGAGGACAAAAAAGCTAGATATATTAACGCTTGTAAAACATCAATATTACTTAAAGGTAAGAAGTATGTTTCAAAGCCAACTTGTGAAACTCCTAATATATTAAAAAAAACAGCTCCCACAATCATCATTATATACGTTAGCTCAAATGGTTTATAATCTACAGATAGTTTTCTAGATGATACACTAAATCCTGCTCCTGCTAAAACAGCTGCTAAAATAAAAAAATAACCAATTAGTTTACTTTCTCCATTTACTCCACTTTGCATTATGGTAATTAACATAACTCCCAAAACAGAACATATAATGCAAATTAGTTGACGAAAATTTACATACTCTTTAAGAATAATTGCGCTTAATATAGTAACAAAAATTGGTATCAAAGCAATCATCATACCTGCTTGTGAGGATGTTATATTCTTCACCCCATATATTTCTCCTGTAAAATATATAACTGGTTGAAGTATAGATAACATTAAGATTGGCTTTATACTCTTTTTTTTATAATCTACTTTAATAACTTTAAAGAATATTAATAAACTCATTAATATTGTTGCAGCTAAGAATCTTAAACCTAAAAAATGAAACGGTTCTATAAAATTTAAAACATTTTTTGTAACCATAAAGGACAGGCCAAATATAGATGCATATATAAGGCCTGACAAATATGGTTTATATTCTTTTATCAAATAAATCTCTACTTTCTAAATTCACTGGTTATTATCCTGATTTTTCTTTTTTATAGTCTCATCTACAATTTGTTCTAGATAACTCTCTACTTCTTCTACATCAGTAATGATGGCTACCCCTGTTACAGGTTTTCCTATAAAAATTTCTTTTATTTTATCAAAAAATCCCATTTGTATAACCTCCCTATTATAGCATTGTCCATTTTGGATTAGACTTTTTACTTTTAGTATCCTTTGCTAGCTTACCTTCAACAAAGACACCAGCATTTAGATACTTTTCTATAGAACAATAACTATAGACAAGAAAAACCATATTTCTATAATTATAATAATCAACTTTTTTCAAAATAGCTGGTCTATTCTCATAAAATGCTTTAGCTATATGATCTAACTTATCAATCTTATCTAAAAAATTACTCGCTAAATCAACCAATTCATCATGACTAGTTTTAACATCATCAAGACTTATTTTTGGCAAGTTAATATAAGGTACTGGTATATTAGCATCTCCAGTTTTTGTCTTATACATTTTCAACTTATTTAGTAAAACAAGTGTGTTTTCTACAGAATTAAATGTATAATCATCTTTAATCGATTCTAAAGATTTAACAACTGCCCTATTATTTAATATGTCATGCAAAGTATCAGGATGTCCTAACTGGTTAGTTTGCCAATATGATATTATCTCATTACCTTTAAGCGGTGAAATACCTGACATGAATACTGGACTCAAATCTAAATCTGTTATTATCAAAGCTGCTGGATCACATGGATTATCACTAGATTTCATCCATGCATTTAGCCATAATACTCCTATAATTATTTGAGAAACAAAATTACGTCCAACTTCTTCCCAATTATCAAATTGTTTTGATATTCTCTTAATTTTATCTATGCAATAATCTTTATTGGAAAAAGTTTTATCAATTTTTTTCTTAATTTCACTTGCTAAACCTGCGGTTAGTATAGGTACTTTAGGATAAGTAACACCATTTTCTGCTTCAACAATATTATTCATCCATAACCATTCTTCCATTGTTTCAAAATCTTCTTTTTCTCCTGTTTCCCACTTACACATGTATCTTAAAGCCCTTGGAAATAAAGCATTATATAAAGGTCCATCATATTTCTCAATAGCCATTCGTGCATCTAAACCTCTTAGAAAAACTCTTGTTGATTCCATTAATCTAACCTCCCTGCTGGTACTAGATTAGTAAGTGGAACAGTAACTTCTTTTCCATCTATATCTACAGTTGCAACTAATACTTTAATCAATGATGGCAGCTTCTCTGGTTTGCTATGTATTTTAACTAAAGTTCCTTTTTTACCATGCATTTTTCCACTTCTCTTTATTTCTACTGTTTTTCCTTCTGCTATTTCATCTTCTAAGAACTGAAAATCTCTCTTTATGTTATCTTCTGGAGACATTATTAATTCCGGCCTTATTGCACCAGCTCTTATATGTGTTGTCCCACGCATTGAAACCCATTTACCTTCATAATCATTTACAAACTCAACTATTTCTTTCTCGATTGGCTGATCTATAAATCCTTTAACTAAAAGTAATGTTGTATTAATCGATTCATTGCCAGTAATTCCTGGAACAAAATCAATACCTGCAAAATTTTTAACATTAGAAAAAGATAGTGCATTGGTTATTATTCCACTAACACCTAACTTATTTGCTGCTTTCAATGCTTCAAGAGTAAGCCCATTAGGTATAAATAAAATTTTCTTTTTATAACCTTCTTCTAAGTCACTCTTTTGAAATTTCCTATTTACATTTATAACTTTTAAATTTCCTTGCTTTTCTCCTCCAAGGCCATAAGCTCCTTGTAACTGATATACTTCTCCTTCAACCGTAATTGAATCTTTGTGGTTAGTATCAACTACTTTTCCAGGAATATAAGCTTTAAGCTCGCTATTGATTTTGAATGTGGATATTTTGATCACATTTTTATCAATAGACATAACCTTGCCATAAACTTTATTTATAATTCTTTTCCTTCTACTTAACTGAAATATTATTTGTGAAGGACTTAACATTGTTCCTGGTGTTACTAATATTTTTTGCTCAATCATATTAGCTTTTTCATCTGGGAATAACTCATTTAAATCATAAATAACATCATCTTCATAACGAGCAATTTCCATAGCGGCTTCCTCTAAAGCATCTAATTCAATATCTTTAGCGCCTCTCAATAGATTATCCAACTCCCATTTTGATAAGTCAAATGATATTCTTGTTTCTAATAAATTTTTATTATTATATAATCCAATTTTAACATTTGAAGATTTATTCTCAACTAAATCTAAACGACCTGTTGGTACAGATGTATAAGATAATCCAAATGGGCCATTAATTTTTAAAGATTTTCTTGTTGTTAGTTGTGTGTTAATAACTTCTTCTGCTCTTTCATCGATTTCAGTCCAAGCTTGGTCTGAAATTGGAGCTAGGTTTCTCTTAAAAA
>CAZCFQ010000049.1:9758-13341 GCA_964497955.1 uncultured Clostridiaceae bacterium | reverse complement strand
TCATCTTCAACTATTAATGATCCTCTACCTACGTTGATAACTACTGCATCTTTTGGTAATGCTTGTAACTGGTCCTTACCAATCATATTTTCTGTTTGTGGAGTATGCGGTGCAATTAGTACTAAAAACTGCGTTTTTGGTAATACTTCTAATAAATCGTTTACATGGTAGAGTTCATCAACTGGTAACTCATTGACATTCATATTATCTGCTTCTATATCAACCCCGATGACTTTCATTCCAAAAGTTTTTGCAAACTGGGCAATCTTTCTTCCTACTCTACCGACACCAACAAGTGTTAAAGTACTGTCTTCTAAATCTGTGCCAGTAAATCTTTCCCATTTTTTCTTCTCTTGGTATTTTTGAATTCGCCACAACTTATTAGTAAACATCAATATACACATCATTACAAATTCAGCTAATGGCTGAGCATGAATTCCTGAAGCTGTTGTAAAAACTGTATTAGGCAAACGCTTATCATACTCTGCATTATGCACAAAAGCTCCCACACCAGAACTTGTAAATTGAATCCAACGCACATTAGGAATCAAATCAGGCAAATCAAATCGATGAGTGTGATCAAAATCAAAAAGAATATCTGCTCTTTCTAATAAGCTTTGCCACTCTTTTTCTTGTTCTTCACTGCGTTTAAACAAAGGTGAACCATTATGGTCTGCTATATACCTTGGTGGGGGGATAAGATCTGGTCGATAAACTACATTTATACGCTGATCTACGGCTTCTATTTCTGCAACATATTCTGATTCTAGATAACTTGTTATTAAAATGTTATATTTTTCTTCAGTCATTATAAGCCTCTCTTAAATATTTATTATCGTGTATTATTGTCTAATATTACTCATTTCTAATTAAATTATATTTGTTATTAATCTTCGTAAAAATATACATCATTTTCTTCACACCATAAAATTGCTGTTTTTTTATATTCATTGTGCTCGAAACCATACCAATCGTTCAATATGTCATGTTTTTCTGCAAAATACCTAAATCTGCTAAAAGCTCCCTTTCCTCTTATTATCACGCTTAGGGTCTCTGACAAATCATCATCTTCCATTTTGTAACAGAATTTTTCAAGAATTCTATACCCCTGATAAGGGTTAACATCTATAACTATCCAGTTCTCATTATAAAAAATTTCATCTAAAAACTTTATCGTATCTTCTATCCACTCGGGGATATCTTCTTTTTCACTATAGATTCCATAATCTAATTTTTCCATTTCAATGATCGTTCTTACCTCATAAGTATCAGTGTTAAAATATGTTGTGAAACCTCTCCCTCCCATTGATAAAGCATCTATAATTGTAGATAAGTTAATTTCTTTCATTTTTAAGCTCCTATATTAATCTAGATTTTTTTTCAAATTCTTTTACAAAATCCTCTTTATACCCTTGAGCTTTACTCCAATTTAAGTAATACTCCCTGTCCTCATGATTGTTATCATTAATTATTTCTAGAAAATGATCAAATCCACGACTTCCCCCAACATCCTCTGGTGGTGCCTCTCCATAATAACTTACCAACTTCGCATGATTATCATTATAGTTATCAATCACTCCAACTTGTTCAATAAAGTGCTCCCAATTATCTCCGTAGTCATATACATACTTCATATGTAGTGTTGGGATTACATTTAGGTAAACATCATCTTCTAAGTAAACTTCATATTCTTCATCATCGAACAAATATTCTTCTTCTTGTCCTAAAAAATTATACAATATTTTATAACTTTCAGGGTGATAGGCTGAATGGTTATAACTCAAAGGTTCATCATATCTTTCTTTACTGTATACAAAGAACTCATGTAAATGATAATCTTTCCATGAAAAAGCAATTTGAATCAACTTATGAAACTCCTCTAGGCTTTTTGTTGATGGAACAATCATCTCACGCCAAACTTCATAATTATCTAGTGCTAAAGTGATTTTAAACTTATAAGCTTTAACACTTATAGCATTACCATACTTAATTTTCAAATCATTAATAAGCATATCTACAGGAGTCATAAAATTACCCTCTTTATAAATAGTATATCTATTCAATTCTCTAGTAGCTTCAACTTGAAAAGCATTTTCATCATTTAATATGTAGTAAAGCTGATTTTTCACTATTCGAATATTATGACTCATACTATATACAAAAGATTGATTATAAGTTTTTGCGAAAGTTATATTCCTAAAATCTTGCAAATATAAATCAATTATTTTTTCATCTACTCCTTCAATTATAAAAGCAAGTCTAAGAGACTTTTTTAGAATATTAGCAAAGTTCTTAAAATCTTTTGCTATTAATCCATATAAGACTATAGAAAATTTATTCTTATCATTTACTAATACAACAGTCTTTCTCCTATTTATAAATAAAAAATTAGCATGCCACGAAAATAAATCATCTTTTACTTCATACTTACTTGGTGAGATTTTTAACTCTTTTAACAGCTTTCTAGTGCATTGAATTAACATCTCAAGACACCTCCTTATATTTATTTTTTCTTTAGCAACTAATAACTTAACTCAACCTAAAATCAACCTAAATCACTTTTATATAAATGAAACTACATTTTTCTGGCTTTAATATATCTCTAACTCAATAATACTATAAATCATAAAGAGCCTTATAATATTTATAATTAGGAAATTTTGCATAAAAATGATCTGACATTATTTTGGCAGCTTTTTGTGGGTCTTTCAACTTGATTGCCTCAACAATATTTTTGTGTGATTGATAAAAGTTTTCTCCATCAGTTTGAATTGTTTGTTTTATTATTAATTCCATAATACTTTCGTACATAGATATAATTAGTGAATTACCTGCAATTTTTGCTACTTCTAAATGAAAATCATAGTTCTTCTTTAATCTCTTTTCTCTACCTTTAATCTCTTTCATTTCTTCAACTAGTGACTCTAGTTCAAATATGCTAGACTTATTAACTTTTAGTGCTGCAAGTTTAGCAAACTGAACCTCCAAAATGTATCTAAATTCTAAAATATCTTCTTCATTACCTTCTGAAAGGTAATATTTAAGTGTAAATGGATTAAATATATTATTAATATTGTTACTTATATAATTACCTCCACCATGCACACTCTCAATTATACCCATAGCTTCTAAAGCACTTAAAGCTTGTTTAAGTGTAGGTCTACCTACTCCTAATATTTCTGACAATTTTCTTTCAGGTGGCAGTCTATCTCCCTTTTTAAGCTCGCCTGCTAAAATTAAATCCTGAACTTGCTTCATAATTTTTTGATAATATTTTTCATGACCTTGGATATTCTCAAACATTTAGAATCCACCTTTAAGTTCTTATAGATTTTAGTATAGCATTAGAAGATATTTAACTCAATATTGACATATATGCGTTTGTTTAGTAAATTGGTATTACCAATATTAAGGAGGCTATCATGAGAATAAACCAGCCTATAACAGTAAACGGCCAAGAGGTTAAAAACACAATTATTTATGTCAATGGCGAATTTGTAAGAAAGAATGAAGCAAAAATATCTGTATATGATAGTGGTTTTCAACATGGAGATGGAGTCTATGAAGGGATACGTGTTTATAA
>CAZCFQ010000049.1:0-9658 GCA_964497955.1 uncultured Clostridiaceae bacterium | reverse complement strand
TTAGTAATATGTGTAGATGAAAAGAAGCCAATTTTTGATAAGAAAGGGATTAAACTAATAACTGCTACACTTCTAAGATTCTCCCCACAAT
This sequence comes from uncultured Clostridiaceae bacterium, assembly GCA_964497955.1. GTDB lineage: Bacteria > Bacillota > UBA994 > PWPR01 > PWPR01 > PWPR01. The sequence continues at coordinate 9,567 of CAZCFQ010000049.1, read as the reverse complement.
ATCTAGATGCAAAAATACACTCTTGTAATCAACTTAATCAGATAATGGCGGCAATAGAAGCTAATAGACAAGGTGCAGCTGAAGCAATAATGCTTGATGCAAATGGCTTCGTAGCTGAAACTAACAGTACAACTTTAGTCATGGTTAAAGATGGCCAGTTTCTCTTACCTAAAATAGATTATATTCTACCAGGGATTACAAGAAAAATATTAATGAATATTGCTAAGTCTAGTAATATACCTACTGTCGAAAGAAACATATCTGTATCTGAATTTTACAATGCAGATGAAGTTTTTATATGTGGAACTGTAGGAGAAATCGTTCCAGTTTATGAAATAGATGGTCGCAAAATATCATCTAAAACAAATAATAAATATCTGAAAGTATTTAGAGAAGGTTACTCAAGTCGTATTGAAGAATATGCTAGTAATATATAAAAATTGATAATTATTAATGGAGGAAGATATGTATAAAAGAGTTATTGATAAAGTTAAAATTAGTGATTTTGATGCTTTAATAGTACACAATCCTACTAACATAAATTGGATGTTTAATAAAAATAATTATTATATTCCATCGATACTTTTAGTAACGAGTGAAATTGTCTATATATTTACCAAATCAAGAAATATTGATAATTTTAGAGATTTATATCCTCACCAAAAAGTTATTTTTGGTGCTCTAAATGAGTTGAAAGCTAAATGTGATGAACTTAACTTCAATAAAATTGGACTAGAAGGCAATTATTTATCTATTAATCAGTTTAGTGCTATTAAAAAAAGCTTTGATACCTACGAACTTGATTTAACAAATGACTTTATAGAAGATTTAAGAGTGATAAAAACACCTGAAGAGATTAGGAAAATACAAAGAGCTGTGAACCTCTCTGATGAATGTTTTTTGGAATTTTTAAACTACTTAAAACATGGTATTACTGAAATTGATGCAAAAAATATATTTAGAGAGATTATTTTCAGAAGAGGTGCAGATGATTTAAGTTTTGACATATTAATATCATCTGGAGAAAGAAGTTTTTTACCACATTCAGCATCTACTGATAAAATAATTAATAAAGGAGAGCTTATTTTAATCGATTTTGGGATAGTACTTGATGGGTATTGTTCAGATACTACTAGGACTGTTACTATTGATTATGCAACTGATAAGCAACAACAAATCTATAACCTAGTGCTTAAAGCACAAACTAATGCTTTATCGAAGATCAAAGATGGTGTTTCATTAAGTAAAGCAGACTCCTTTGCAAGGACTATTATAACTTCAGAAATATGCAAAGGGTGCTTTGATTATGGACTTGGTCATGGAGTGGGAAGATTAGTGCACGAAAAACCACGGATGCATCCTGAAAAAGATGACTTAATGAAATCTGGAATGGTAGTTTCTGTTGAGCCTGGAGTATATATCAAAGGATGGGGTGGAATTAGAATTGAAGATTTACTAGTTGTTGAAAAAAAAGCTCCTGGCCATAATCTTACAAGCGCACCTAAAAAGTTAATTATATAAACCAATAAATTAGCTATCTAGTATTTATATTTCACTATAATAGAAGGGTTAATTTAACCCTTCTATTATTAAATGATAGCTGTAAATTTAAATTCTATTCTTATCTATATATCTAATTAAATAGTCATACTATTTTTGTGATAGCTGTAAATGTTTACTTTCTTAAATAAAATATTATTCTAACGGATACAGTTTAATATCTTCAAGCTTATCTTTATTCTCAATCAACTCTTCTTTTGGAAAAGCAGTTCCGTGAGACGGGTAAACTATATTAAAATCCTCTTCAATCATCTTTTCCCAAGATTTCTTATATTCTTTTAAATTCTCTATCCAAATGATTACTCTGTTTGTGCTTGGGAATCCATTCATAGTAGCATCTCCACTAAAGAGTATTTCATCATCAAATATTATTCCTATTGAATCCTTTGTATGACCAGGCAATCTTATGATTCTAGCATTTAATTTTTTTTCTAATTTAGAGATTTCACTACTTTTTAGTTCTATATAGCGTTCTTCCTTATCAACGGGTTCAAACAGATGATCACCTTTTCCAAATAATTTCATAAATTTACAAAACAGCCATGCTCTAAAGCTACTGCATCCTCCTTCAAATGAGTTCTGACCAATCTTTAATCTCTTAGTTGCTTCAGAATGCAAGATTACTTTTGCATCTGTATCTTCTAACATTTGGTTAAGAAATCCTGCATGGTCATCATGTGCATGGGTAAGAAATATATACTTTATTTCTTTTTTATCTATATAGATATTTCTTAAATTTTTACTAAGCAGCTCATAATGTTCTTTATAACCAGTATCAATTAGCATATATCCTTCTTCTATTTCTACTAGATATATATTGCTTATTCTGTTTCCAAGATTAATTATTCTATCATTTATGGGTTTTCTCATATTATAGAGACCTTTTAGTTTTAAGGCTCCATCTTTATTAACTTCCTTCAAATTAAGAAAATATTTTGTTATTGATGTAAATTCTTTTATATGCTTATCAAACAAGATTTTTTCAAACTGTCTCCTAATTGTATTAGCATATTGTAACTCTTTGTCATCATTACAGCTCTCAATTAGGATAAGTGTATCTATTAAACTATCATAGACTTTTTGTTTGTCAAAGGGCTTCTTAGTTTGTATAATCTCTATAGTTTTATCTAAATCTAAATCATCTTTATCATGTTTTGCTTTTCTAACTAACTTCTTTACATTACCTATTGCACATTTATCTCCTTTACAGACTTCGCAAAAGTCTTCTCCAAGACAAATCTTGCTTAAATCTTTTTCAAGATGCTTATGATACTCATGCAATCTATTTAGTTTTGAAGAAAGATTAGTATTGAATCCTTCTTTTCTTAAATAGAATAACCTTCTAACCATTTTAGCTATAACTATTAATAAAATTGCAAAAGCAGGAATGATAAAAATAGGTTGTAAATATTTACCTGGTAGTGTTTGAAATAATTTTTGAACTCCAAAAAACATAAATATAGTTGAAGCAATTATTTTTATACCAATCTCAGGTATTTTATTACCAATTTTTTTACCAACATATATTCCCAATGCACCAGTAAAAATCATACCCATAACAGTCCCTATCAATATCATAATAGGATAGGTTGCTTCAGAAGCTAAAGTGATAGCAGTTAGTTGAGTTTTATCTCCTAACTCTCCTAAAAAAAAGGCTAATGCAACTGTTTTAATAGGAGAAAACTCTATCTTTGGGCTAGAGTCATCTTGTTCCTCATCAGGTTTTAATGTCCATAAAGAAAATCCCATGAAAGCAAAACCAGCAACTATTTGAATCATGTTTATTGGTATTAAAGTAGATAGATAACTACCTAGTAAAACTGCTATTCCATGGTTTAAAAATGAACCCAAACCAATTCCTAATATAACTTTTTTAACAGGGAATCTAGTCGCAAAAGCTAGTGCTAAAATTTGAGTTTTATCCCCCATTTCTGCAATAAAAATTAACATAAAAGCTCTTATAATTTCATTTATCATCACTCTACTCCATTTCTTAGATTATTAATCTTCAATTATCTCTTTTATGAACTTATTTACTTCATCTGCCCATCTGTCAAATACTTTCCTTTCTGTAGGAAAATGAGGGATGTTTTCGATCTCAATGTATCTCTTCTTTTTAGAACCTAACGCATCAAAAGTTTTCTTAATATACTTTTTCGGAGTCATTTTATCTTCACCTGGCTGAACAACTAAAACGGGTTTAGTAAAATCTTTGTGTTTTACTGGTGGTTTACTATCTAAGACTAAACTAGCAGCTCCTTTTAAAGTAATATGGGTTCCAGCTTGAGGATCATTTTTAACTAAAGTGTTAAATCTTTTTGAATCAGAAAGTGTGTCATATGAAACTAAATGATAAGTTTTTATACGTACCTTTCCCATATATTTTGATAAAAAATTAAATATTGGCATTAATATATATGTAGCTTTACCAGTACTAGTCTCATTTAACATAAACTCTTTGTCACTAAAGTCCCACAAACACCAACATACAAGCCCATCTACACAACTAGAAATAGCTCCTGCAGAATATGCAAGAGGTCCTCCCATGCTAGCACCTCCTAAAAAAATAGGTCCATCATATTCGTTATTAGCATATTTTGAAGTGTCAATAAGATTTTGCACATGTTCATTCCATTCAGAATCTCCTTTAACTCCATCATTATACCCATATCCTTGCAAATCTGGTAAGACAATTGTATATCCTAACTTGTATAAAGGTATAACAAATGGTAGCAAGACTCTTGCATACCCAGCAATACCATGTGAGAAAATAATTACAGGTGACTTTTTATTCTTTGATTCAAAAATCTCTAATCTAATTTCTCTACTGAATGATCTTATTCTTTCTAATTTTACATTCTCTTCCCATTCTTTAATAAGTTCTTTTCCAAACCATATTTCCATATAATTTTTCCAATAATTTTTCCCTTTATAGATAATAACCTCTCCTTTCGAAACAAAAAAGACTTACAGATTAAATGGCACTATCAGCCATCTAATCCATAAGTCTTGCTCCATTAGTCACTAATGCAAATAAGGCCAGGATTTCTCCAGTATGTTGACCTTATAATTGGGTCACTATTAATATAGTCACCCACAGCTACTCCCTTATAGAATTAATTAGTATATTATCAGTAGATATTAATTCTGTCAATAATTTCTTCATATTTTTGTTGTACTAACATATAAAAATAATCATCTCTATTTATATCATTGCTACTAAATATGAAAATTATAAAGACTGTATTAAATAAAAATCTATGGTTTGAAATTACTTATTATTTAAATCTAATAGATGCTCCCAATGCTCCTGGTCCAGTATGTGCTCCAATTACTGGTCCTACTTGAGAAACCATTGATGCTTCAACGCCTAAAACTGATTCTAAACTTTTTTTCAACTTTTGAGCATCCTCACTAGCTAAACCATGCCCAATAGCTAAACTCTTCACTTTTTTATCTTTACTCACTTTTGCAAAGTAATTAGTAAGTTGCTTAATCGCTTTCTTCCTACTTCTTGCTTTGCCAAATGCATGGTATATACCTTCTTTAACAATAATAATTGGCTTAATGTTAAATATTGAACCTAAAAGAGATTCTGCTTTCCCTATACGTCCACCTTTTTCTAAATATTCTAGAGTATCTAGTGTGAAGAGTGCATGGGTAGACTCTCTTACCTCAATAAGATAATTTTTTATTTGCTCAAAAGATAGTCCTTTTTTAATAGCTTGTGCTGCAGCTTCTACCTGGACTGCAACCCCAACACTTATTGATTCACTATCAAAGACATAAACTTTATCATCAAACTCTTTTGCAGCCATCGATGCTGAAGCTAACGTGCCACTGAGTTTTTCTGATAAATGAACTGATATGATTTTATCAAAATTTTCTAATAAACTTCTATAGACTTCTTCAAACTCTTGTGGAGTTGGTTGAGAAGTAGAAGGTAAGTTTTCTGCTTCTGCTAATCTTTTATAAAACTCTTTTGAAGTAATCTCTACCCCATCTTTTAAGATTTCTTCACCAAAAATAACATTCAAAGGGATTATTGTAACATTTAGTGCTTGAGCTACTTCGCTGGGAAGATCTGAGCAACTGTCTGTAACTACTGCAATTCTTTCATTATTCATTATTTTCCTCTACTCTCTTTTTTCTCTAGTGATATTAATTAATGCTTAAGCAACAATTTACTTAACTTGTATATTTATTAAAACTATTAGACCAGAATAAAAGAATTAAAGTCAAACCCTTTAACATATCAATCTTTAATTGCCTTTATTAAGTATTGCTTCATTATTTTATTATACTAAAGATAGATAAACAAGTCATTAAAAATGTTGTATCTATAATAAGATAATACTACAAGTGTTTATTATAGATCTTTAGTAATGACTTTTTTTAACATGTGTTATAATAATTACACTCTACTAAATAAATCTGGAAATAATCAAGTTTCTATTTCCACTGCCATAAAGCTAATTTTTTACAATTAGTATGCTATAATAAAGTAACAGTCAATCTTTATTACCAATTATTATTTAATAATTGTTTTACTTACTTTTGATAGAAAGGGGGAAATTCTTATGAGATATGTCAACATTGAAAAAGTAATCCCTGGTTCAGTTTTAATACGAACTATTTATGGTTATCACGGAGAAGTATTATTAAAAAAAGGACTAACTCTTGATCAATTTTACATCAATAAGTTAAAAAAGTTAAGAATTAACGGAGTCTATATAAGTGATGGTATTTATGATGAAATTGAAATAACTTCATTAATAAGTGAATCTCTTAAAAACAAAGCAGTATGTGATGTACGAAAAACATTCCAACTAATTGACTCTCCTGCTATTGATAAAAAACAAGCTAAACAATCATATAATGTCATAAACAATACAGTATCAGAATTTGTAACTGAAATACAAAAAAAACCTGACTTATGCATCAATATGATTGATCTAAAACTTTTTGATGATTATACATATTTTCACTGTGTAAATGTAGCTTTATTATCTATTGTTTTAGGAATTTCTATTGGCCTTGATAATAAAGAAGTACGAAAACTTGGTGAAGCTGCAATGCTGCATGATATAGGCAAGGTAAAGGTGCCAAAAAATGTTTTAAATAAAAATGATAAGCTAAGTGATCGCGAGTATCAGGAAATAAAAAAACACGTCATTTGGAGTCACTCTTATGTTAAGGAGAAGCTTCATCTTAATCCTCATATTGTAAAAGGAGTTTCAGAGCATCATGAAAGATGGGATGGGTCTGGGTATCCTCACAATCTTAAACAAAAGGAAATTTCTCTTTTTGGGAGAATAATTGCTATTGCTGATGTTTATGATGCACTCATATCAGATAGACCATATAGGAAAGGATATCGTCCTGCAGAAGCTTTAGAATTTTTACTTGCTAATGGGGATTCTGATTTTGATTTAGAATTATTAGAAATTTTTAATAGAAAAATTCAACCATACCCTGTGGGAACTCTTGTTAAGCTATCAAATAATACCAAAGCTATTGTGCAAAAAGTTAAACCTAGATTTGGTACACGACCTATAGTTAAAGTAGTTGAAAGCGAAGGCGAAAAAATACCTCCTTTTATAATTGATTTAGGCAAGCCAGAGCATAATTCGATTATCATTATAAGCTAGCACTTAGTTTAGTTAAAATTACCTGCAGTCAAAAATATTGATCTATCCTCTTTGTAGAAAGTACAATCTTTGATATAATTTTCAAAAAAGGTGGTCTTTGTGGTTAAGAATATAAAAAAGTATAAGAAAATTTGGATTGCTTTGGGTGTTTTATCACTATTTATTTCTACTCTCAGCGTTTTAAACCATGAAATCTATAATGAACTAGTCAGTAAAGAGATCCTTCCTGGGACTCTATCTCAAGATATTATATCTTTCTTTGTGGCATTATCTTTAATTATTATTGGCTTTAGCACTGATTCTAATTCGTACAAAAAGCATATCGTTGGTCTTAGCTTAGTTGCATACTTATTCTATGGATATGGCATATATGTAATAGAACAAATCTATACTCCTTTTTATTTAGTCTATATGATAATTTTTGCATTATCTTTTTGGTCAATTGTTTTATTTATAAAGGATTATGATTATCTTTCATTAGATAAGTTAACTTTACCAAAGATATTGGTTAGAATTTCTTTATTCTTTTCCATCTTCATACCTACTCTTTTTTATTTTATTTGGTCATCACAAGTCTTAAGCTTAATTGAAAAATCCACGAAACTAGAATTCACTTTTTCTGTTTATATTCTAGACATGGTTTTTATCATGCCTGCATTTCTATTAATTGCTTATCTTTTATCAAAAAAACGTAAAATTGCCTATATTTTTGCACCCGTTATATTCTTTAAATCCTTCACACTTTTATTTTCTGTTGGGATGGGTAGTTTAGTAAGATTATACTTAGGATCTGCCAGCAACTTGCAAGAAGGAGCACTTTATATTGTTTTATCACTCATATTCTTAGGCCTATCTCTTTCAGTTATTAAAAATTTAAAATTCACTAACCCATGATTTGTTTCTTTCACTTACTAATGAAACTATTATTTTATTAGGAGTTTTAGTGTTTTACAAATATATCCTCTAATAAAAGTTTTCCCTGAAGATCTGTTAGACCTTTTAAATACAACTTGAAAGTGTCAGTATTAGAAGGCTTGCGATTAAAAACAATATGTAGCTCATTATTACTAACCCATTCTAGTAATACTTTTAGTTCTTCATTCATATCACCTTCATTTGTTTTATAGAAGCTCCTTTCTTTAACTTGTTTTTTTATAGGACCACTAAAAGATATGATAATGTGTGGAGGATCTGCTATGTAATTCTTTTCAATATCTATAACCTCTACTTTTGATCTGTGATTAGTTAGCAATCCTTGATTATTAAGAGCAATTATTAGGAATATGCTCATTAGTAAAATTGTCAATATTACAAATAACAGCTTACTGGGTTTTTTAATTTTTTTATCATTATTATTATTTAATCTTGTCTTCAATTCACACAATATTCTTTCTTTATATATTATAAAGAAAATTATCCCGTAAGTTATCCCTAAGAAATGTAACAAAGTATTTGAAGTTATTATTTTATAAACATAATAATCTCCTATAGGAATTACTATCCAAGTAAATATGATCAAAACTAAAAAAATGTAATAAAAAAGATTCTTTTTAAAAATTGTTTCTTTCTTATGAAACCAAACTATTGCTAAAGTAAGTGAGCTTAGACTGTATAATATCCCAGATGCTCCATTCCCATACAAATCATTTAGCAAATAAAAACCTAAGTAAAAAACTATTAAAGAACCAAATAGAAAAATTATAAGTATTTTTTTTGATAATAATTTTTCTATGTAGATACCAAAAAAACTAGCTAATGCTAGATTAACAAACAAATGAGCAAAAGTGTTAATCTGATATGATCCATGATTGAATAACAAAGTGAAATATTGCCAAAAATAATATTTACTTTTTGTTCCAGCAAAAACGTAATATAGGTCATTATTATAAAAGACAGCAAGGGTAATAATTATGCTAGCAATAATATATGAAATACTAACCCAAGGTATTCTCTTATTAAGATATATTTTTTTTATCATTCATCTACTCCCTATTTAGTCTTTCCGTCATTTCATTTGTTTGAAATAAAAATAAATTCTTACTAAAACCCAACTATATTACTATCTATTAGTTTGCCATAATTTCTATACTTCCTCAACAATTAAATACCTCATAGCATAGTTAGTTATATACATGGTATATAATCATAAATCCTTATTGAATAAGTGGGGATACACAATTCCTTTTGCAAATCAAATAAACTTAAATAATTGTTTAATAAACTTATTGATCAGTCTTTCTTAATAAACCTAATATCATCTAATAGTGGATCCCATCCTAACGGTAGTGAAACTGATGAAATTTTACCATTATTGCTTTCACTAAAAGTTAAATTTATTCTAAGACCAGCTAAAACA
>CAZCFQ010000048.1:0-13499 GCA_964497955.1 uncultured Clostridiaceae bacterium | reverse complement strand
CATCTTTAGCCTTATATAAAAGATTATCTGCTCTTCTAAAAATTGATACTGGAGTGTCTCCATTTTTGTATTCAGTTATTGCTATAGATGTTGTAAGGGATTGGTCTTTAGAAAATAATGCACTATCGATTTCATTTCTTAACAACTCTCCTATCATATAAGCTCTTTTCCTATTTTCATTTGGAATAATAACTAAGAACTCGTCGCCTCCCCATCTTCCTGCGAAATACTCCTTCGAGCATATTCTCTTAAAAATACCTGCAACTTGTTTCATTACTTTATCTCCTATAATATGACCTTTTTTGTCATTTACAGCCTTAAAGTTATCTAAATCCGCTATTAATAAAGAAAAAGTGTAATCACTAGAGCTAGCTTTCAAAATCTCTGATGATATTCTTCTATCAATCTCTGATCTATTAAATAATCCCGTAAGTTTATCTGTAATAGCTAGAGTTTGAAACTTTTCACTATTTCTTCTAATTTTATTTTGAATCATTTCTATTGAGTATTCATAATAATAGCAAATTAATAGGATACTAACATTTGCAAAAGTAATATTTAGAATAGTACCTGCATCAAAAGGGTTATACTCTAATTGATAGTACTTAAAAACACCTAGTATTAAAGAAAGAATAGAAAATACGATTGCAAATATTAAGCCCTTCCTTCTTCCTAAAATTGCAAAACTAAGGATTATAAACAAACTTGACCAAATAAGCGAATAATATTCAAATCCTATAATAAAATATAGAGCTAAAAGCAACATCATAATTAATGAAATAGTCATATATGAAACAACTTCATATCTTTCAGTTTTTCTTAAGTAAAATAATAAAGAAAAAGATCCTATTAACACAAGTAAATTAGCTAAAGCCATATGTGATAGTTTTGCATGTGTATTTATAATTATAAACATTAATGTAATACACATAACAAGAGGAAGTGTAATATATAACAAAAATGCTTGTCTACCTATATGTTTTGCTTCTGATAAATTATTAATCTTATTAATATAGTTATATAGCCTCTTCATATAATTCCACCTTTTTATCACCTTACTCAATTTGTACAAATTGTACACTCGTATTTATTATTTATTACTTATTGTATCATCATATTAACATTATACTATAATTTTACAATTAATCTAGTTATTATTTAGTTTTTCTAAGTCTTTAAGTACACACTTAATATTTTTAATAGATCTTTTCTTATTGTATAAGTTTAGATAGTTTTTATGAAAGTAATCTATAAAAGCAGCAGTTAAATTGCTCTCATTTACTGCAAAAGCAATTATTGGCTCTTCTGCTTTGATTACTATTAGTCCAATACCTTCCTTAACATAAAGTATAAATGGTGTTTTATCTTGCTTATTTATTGACACATTAAAATTTCTATACTTTTCCATTAAATCCACTATATGATTTAGGTGTACTATTAAATCATCTAAGTTATATTTAAGCTTTAATAACTTTCCATCGACTTTAATAATATCACTGCTAAGAACTAATCCATTACAGATATCTGGCATAGTCATTACTTCAAAGTATTGTATTTTAGCTAAATTACTTTCAAATTTATTTTTTCTATTTAATAAAAAAATTTCATCTTTCTTTGATATTTCTCCTTTTTTTCTTAATTTATTTATTAATCTTTTTGGTATTGTTAAGCTTGAAAAGTTCATTGACTTTAAGTAAGTTAGATTATCCTCACTTTCAAATTCATTAAATATGTTCCTAAATTCATCAAACTCTCCATTCTTATATATTCTCATTAAAGGTTTACATTGCTTCAATAAGTTTAAAAACTCTTCTTCAAAACTTCTAATTATATCTTCTTCTGTAAAAAACAAATTAGCAGTTTTATTTTTATTAATTGAATTTGCATTTACAACAGCAATATCTTTTGCTATAAATAGTGTTCTTTTTAATAATCCATCTCTTCTTTTGGGATAATAATATGGCTCAATTGCACCTGTTAAATACATTGGAACCCATTGCATAATAGCATTTATTATTTCATCAAATGCTCTCTCTATCGTATGAATTATAACGATTTTATTACCCTTTTGTATTACTTTAACCAATAATGTCGACCATATATTTAAATACATTCTATCCTCAGTCAACCAGTCCATATTTTCATCACTATAAAGATACAACGTTGTTTTTTTACTACTGCTTATAACTTCTTTTAGAAACTTTATTACCACTTCTCTTTTACCCTGATCTCCAAAAGCAATAAATGAAGAAACGTTGATAATATCGTCTTGAATGTAATTATCATTTGAAACAAATGAAAAATTACCCTTCTCATATCCTTTTATTGCAGCAACAATAGATGTTTTCTTTTTACCAATAAGCCAAGATAAAACTTCTTGATTGACTTTTTTAAAATCCAAGAAGTCAAGTGGTTTATTGATTAAAGATATTAGCGTTTCTTTTTGAATTTCAGTTTTAATATTCTTTGATAAGTATTTTGACATATTTCTTAAGTATGGTGCATCTGGCACTACATTCCTTTTTCCTCTTCTTAATCTGCTAATAAAAGAAGCATCTAAAGAGCAGTATCTGGCTAATGAGCTGTTTGTTACTTTTGTTAAACTCATTAAAGCATCTAATCTTTTACTAAACTCCATCTTATCACTTCCTTAAGTATATTAATGAGATTTTATCACTTTAATCAACCACACTCAACAAACTTGTCACAAATCGTGACAGCTATTTGTCAATGCCAGTTACTCTCCTGTTAATTTTTTATAGACCAAACTCAAATATAATAAGGGTGAGGTGATGCTATGGAACTAAATGTTAAGTTAAAAGAGGGCTTTTTTAAAACAAAAGATTATTATTTAATCATTGATAATGGAGTATTTAGCCTTACTACTTTAAATAATTTAGTAGTTAAAACATTTAACTCAAGTAAGCTGGAATCAATAACAATTTTTAACAATAATCTAAAAAAAATTGAACTTAAAACTAATGATGAGACATTCACACTATTACTGCCTAAAGAAGATTCTGATAAGCTTAAACATGTTCTTTTAGATTTAAAATCAAAAATATATTTTGAGGAGTAAAAATGAGAAAAAAAATTATATTTTCACTAAGTCTCTTAATAATTATGTTATCTGTGTTTGTAATTAATTCCTCTGCAGTAACGCATTATTTTGAAATTGATGGCAATACTTATGCATTATTAGACGATGCCATTTCTGCCGCTAGTGATGGAGACAGTATTAAACTATTATCTAACATACCTTTAAATACACCTATAAGTGTATCTGGAAAAGCTATTACAATTGACTTAAATGGCTTTAATATGGAGGTAAATGTTTCAAAACCTGAGTCTATTCTAGCAACTAATGGAGCGAATCTTATAATAAAAGATGTTAATTCATCAGGAGGGGCTTTAACAGTTCATACTGTTACTGGCCATTATGGAATTCATGCAGACAATGCAACAATAGAGATAGTTGGTTCAGTTGATGTAGATGCAAATGGATCTACCGAACCCGGTTATGGAGCGTATGCAAATAATGGAGGGAAAATTAACTTTACAGGGTCTTTAGAAGGTTATGATGCTTGTGCCTATGCTGATAATGGAAGTGAAATAACAATAAATGGCAATCTTGATGGAGGCTTTGGCTCAAGAGTTGAAGCCCATAGTGGATCCAAAATAATAGTTAATGGAAATGCTTCTGTAGAATTAGTACATCCAATTAAATCTAATACTAATTCAGAAGTAATTATAAAAGATCTACAATATAAAGGTGATGAGAATGGACTATGGGTTTCAAATAATTCTACAATTGAAATCCAAGGAAACACAACTAGATCTGGTGTTTCAGAAGTCTATAATGAAATGGAGTATTTTTTAGTTTTACTTGAAAATAATACTTTAAATTTTAGTAATTTTACAAGTTTAGACCAAAAACTAGGTTATATAACATATTCGCGTGGTGGTAGCACTCTACATGTTAAGAATAATTGGTTATGCAGCATTGGAAGAAAAGCCTATAAAAATTTACAGTATGCTTTTAATGCAGTTAATAATAATGAAACTATTAATATATTGAAGTCTTTTGATTGGAATGGCTCTATTGAGATTGGTGATTACCAAAATAGAAGCGATGGTAAAAATGTCATTTGGCAAACAAATGGTTATGATGTGGAGTTAAGAGGCGTTGATACTGATTCTATAGGTTATATTTTAAGACTTTATGATAGCACCCTTACAGTTAATGGAATAGGAAAATTTAAACTAGCAGCATCTTATTCAAATGACTATATTTTACTTGAAGCAATTTCTAGCACCACTAATATTACAAGCATTAATGCTAGCGGAGAAGCAGTAAACGCTAGAGGTATAAAAGCAACAGAAAACTCAAATATTACAGTTGAAGATTCCATTAATACAATTACAAATTCAATAAACTCAAATAATTCGCAAATAGAGGTAAAAAATAATGTGGTTTCTACAAACAATACGGCAATTTATTCTACGAATAGTTCTACAACGACAATAGCTGGTAACATAGAAGGCTATAATTACGGTATTAGAAGTTTTGGAACTGAAGTGACCGTTTCTGGGAATATCTCATGCAGCTCTATTATGGGAGTAGGAGTAGCAGCGACAGATGGTGCATTGATCACTGTTTCGGGAGATCTTGATTCCAAAAGTGGTGTTGTTATTGACAATAACAACACACTTGTTACTATAAACGGATCTTTACTGAGTGACGAGTTTGGCTCAATTGACGGGGAGGTTATTACTGAATCAGATAAAACTCGTAGTGGTAATTACGATGTTTATCAAAAGACATCTTCTACGGCTACATTAAAAGTTTTTTCTCCAATATATAACCCAAAGTTATCATTATTAACAGTCCAAGGAGCAACATTGTTACCGTCATTTAATCAGGATATTTTTACATATACCTCTGATGTAGATAACAATGTTGATGAAATTGTAATAGAAGTTATGCCAAATGATTCTTCTGAGACCATAACTATTAATGATTTAAATGCAACTTCAACTGCTATATCACTCGAAGTTGGAGAAAATTCTATCAGTATAGTAGTAACTGCCACTGATAATGAAACAACAAACGAATATATCCTAACTATTACTAGAGAAGATAAAGAAGAAAAGCCAAAAGCACCAGTATCAAAACCTTCACCACCCGAAATAAAAGTTATTACAGAAAAAGATGCTGAAAAAGTTGATAACTATGTAGAGATTAGCCCCACTATAATTGATGAAAAAATATCTTCCTTTGTTAGACCAGCAATTATTAATAAGCTAATAGAAACAGCGTTAGATACTAATGGAAATGAAAGTAATGATTCTTTAACTCTCAAATATCCTAATAATGAATCAATTAACAGCCAAAGAATTATCTTACAAAAAGCAGGTTTATTAGAAATCATTACAAAAACTAACGCAAATCTTAAGATCAGTACCAAGCTTGCAGATCTTGTGTTTAATAAAGAAAGTTTGGAGAACATTTCAAATCAGTTAAATACTAGAAACGTAACTTTTAATGTTAATAAGAATAATGACGATATAAATGATGAGACAAAGCAAAAATATCCCAATAGACCTATATACCATATTTCGATTGATGGAAGCAGTAAGTCTTTAGATAATCTAGGAGAAACAAAGTATAATGTTACATTCCCTTATATCTTAAAAGATGAAGAGCACAAAAATGCTGTTATCATAAAGCATATTGATGAAAATGGCAACGAAACTTTAATAAATGCTCTCTACAATGAAACAACAAAATCTATATCAGCATCAACAAATTTAGTTGGAACTTTTGTGATAGATCACGTTCTAACTAGCTTCACTGATGTAGATGAATCCAACCCTTATAAAGATGCGATAGTATATTCTGCAGCAAGAAAAATAACTAATGGTACAGGAGACAATTTGTTTAGTCCAAAGCAGAAGTTAACTAGAGCCCAGTTTATTGTAATGTTAATGGATGCATTTGGGATAAAGCAATTAGATGGGTATTCAGTGGATAACTTTACTGATGCAGGAACTTTGTATTACTCAAGTTATCTTCATACAGCTAGAGAATTGGGATTAGTTAAGGGAGTAGGGAATGGTTTATACCTGCCAAATAAAGAAGTTTCAAACCAAGAAGCTTTATCAATGCTAGCAAGCATATTAAGAAACAGAGGAATTAACCTTGAAGCTTATGGTGATGAAAGCCAAAGCAACATATTAGACTTGACTTCAATTGCCCCTTGGGCCCGAAGATCTGTACTCGAATTAGTAAATTCACAAATAGCACTAAATCATAATGGCTATTTGAAACCTAAAACTGCAGTAACAAGAGAAGAGTTTGCTCAAATAATATACAACTTTTTAACTAAGTAATCACCTCCTATTAAGAAAGCTCTCTGCATCAAAGCAGAGAGCTTTCTTATCTTTGTATACTATAAAATTGATTGAATATCGACATCTGTCGCTTTTGATAATCTTTTTTATAATATTTAATAATCTCATCCATATCATAGAGAATATTATATTTATCACAATAATACTTAAATTCCTTTTCCAATTCATATTTCTTTGGAGACATGCACCAATATTGATTGCCATATTTAGTAATATACTTTTCTTTAATGCCAGGAAATATTTTTTCAAGTTCTTGATAATAAAAAACTCTTTGTCTATCTCTTAAACTCATACCAAATGATGGATATATGAACTTAGCATTAGCCTTTTCGCCTAATAGAACCATTTTGCTGATATTTTCAAATGTATCTGTTACAAAAGGTAAAATAGGCATAAATAAAATGCCAGCATCAATTCCTTCATTTGAAAATTCGTTGATAATTTCAAATCTTTCAGACGAAGTGCTTACATTTGGCTCAATAGTTTTTGCCAATTTGTCATTTATCGTTGTTATTGTAACTAATATCAAAACTGGTGAGTGTTTTGAAATTCTCTTATAAATATCAATGTCTCTTAATATTAAATCACTTTTTGTAGCTACAGAAACTCCATATCCATACCTATCAATCAATTCTAATGCTTGTCTTGTTAGTTCATATTTTTTTTCGTAAGGATTATAAGGGTCGCTCATAGCACCTGTACCAATAACACCCTTTCTTCTTTTGGAAGAAAGTTCTTTTTTAATTATGTTTATAGAGTTCTTTTTCGCCCTAACTTGTGTAAAATTGTCTATCTGATAGCACTCGCTTCTGCTATCGCAATAAATACATCCATGTGGACACCCTTTATAGATATTCATATTATAGTTGTGCCCAAACCAAAAGTTATTGTCAGAATATCCAGATATAATTGTTTTTGCGTTTATATATTTCACGTTAAAATCCTTATCTCTATTCAATAATACTTTCTAATGTGTTGTTAACTATATCTTTTACTTTTTTTGTATTTAACTTAAAATAAATTCTGTACTCTTGCCTATAAGAACTAACTAAATTATTCAGTATAAGTGTTGCCATATGATGTGTTACTGTAGAGTTAGAAATATTCAATTTTTCCGCTATTTCATTTCCATACCATGGCCTTTTTGATAAAAGTCTTAATATATTAAGTCTAGTTTCATCAGACAAAGCTTTAAACAGTTGTTTCCCTGCTAGAATAGCGTGTTCATTTTCAATGCCAGCAAAGTATTTATAACCATAAACAAATACTCTATCAAAAACATTAAACATTCCTAGAGACTCATAGTGGTATGATAGAGCTAACACCAGCTTAATATCTTTCTTGTGAATGTAATCAAAAGGCATTAATAGCTGAACGTATTCATCGCCATATAAATCAATCTTTTCAGTCAAGTCCTTTTTATAATCCTCTAATTTTTCTAAAACAAAGCCTTCTTTTACTTTGTAAATATTATTATAAAACCATTCAAACAAATATTTAAGATCTGAACAAATTTGGTCTCTATTCATTATTAATTGCAAAATTTGCCACTTTTCATCATCACTAAAAATGGTATTCTCATTAATAAAAGATATTGCATTCATGTCTGCATTGATAATCTCAGCCAATTGTTCAATATTTTCCCTAGAACGTTCTTTTAGACCTATATATATGAACCTTTTTAAAAAATATTCTGGGGAAGTTTGAGAAATAATATTAATAAATTCAGATATATTTTGAATATTATGCTCTTTAATTATACCTGTGAGCATCGATCCAAAAGCATATTCACTATGAAAATATAAGCTAATCAGTTCACTAATTTCATCTGTTAATCTATCTTTTAATTTCTCATACCAGTCAAACAACTCTTTATCTGATTTTGATGATTGGTAGCTATTATTAGTTTGAACTCTAGCCATACAGGCTAAAAAATCATAGCAAATAGAGTTATCTATTTTAATATCGTACTTCATATATAGGCCTCCCTCCCATTAAGTAATTACTAAATTTATTATAACACAAAAATCCTCTACATCATTATCAAGTTATCCATATTTCACAGCTATAAAATAAGTATATAAATAAAAATATTTAATTGCTGGACTTTTTGTATATCTAACCGATATAAAAAGTAGGACTAAGTAAATTTGACATTGCTAAATGAATATATACTTATTGGTCACATTATTTTAAGTCTGGCTGGTCACTATTATTCAGCAATAATACTTAAAGGACCATCAAGTCTATTTTATACTTATAAAGATCCAGAGGCACAGCTCGTAAAAAGCATTAAAAGAACCATATTTTAACTTATATTATACATATTTAATTTTTATTGCTTTATTATGCTAATTTTATTAAATTATTTCAATTTTTTATAAAATATAAGATTTCCCAGGAAATATCGCTCTACACCACGTTACATATTTTTACATTTTAATATACTTTGTAGTCACTGACTTATGCGTCACTATTAACAATAATTTCCTGTAAAAATATAGATGTAATTATGGCAAAATATGTCATAGAATAACTTTAAAATAAAGAATAATAGAGTAATTAATACTTTTAGTATTTTATACTCTATTATTTTACATTTAATATTATATTTGGTTTACAATCTTCTTTTTTAGATACTATTAGTTAACATTTATCAAAATGGCCTCTCTAAGCAATTTTATTTTAGTATGAGTATAATTACACCTATAAATCTTGTTCGTTTTAAGATTTTTGCTTACTCTGGCTTACTTAGTTGCGTAATTGTCAAAATATCCTTGAATTAATATTATTGGTGTTCCTTTGTCTCCACTTCCACTCATTAAATCACATAAACTGCCCAAAAGATCAGTAAGTTGCCTCGGGGTCGTTCCTAATGCCTCGCCTTTTCCAACCAAATTATTATCTTTTATCTTTATTTGCTCTCTCATTGCTTCATCTAACTCAGTTCCTTTTAGGTCTGCTAGTTTAGTATCCGCAATATATTTTATTTTTATTTCATTAGGTGTACCCTTTAATCCATCTGTAAAACCTGGTGAAACAACAGGGTCTGCCAACTCCCAAATCTTTCCTACTGGGTCTTTGAATGCTCCATCACCATATACCATAACTTCTACTTTTTTATTTGTTTTTTCATATAATTTTTTTTGGATTTCTCTAACAATCTCATTACAGTTTCTTGGGAACAATTTTAATCTGTCTTCTCCAGCTTTGTTTGATCCTAATAATCCAAACTTTGAATTATATCCACTGCCTGTATTTTGATTACATAAGTCTTTTAATCCGATTACTTTTTTAGCACCTGCTTTTTCCAAAACTCTGATAGTTCTTGTGTTTGTATGAATATCTGCAGCAATAACTTCTTTAGTATATTTCAATATTGTTTTAGGATTGTTTGAAAAAATAATCTCAATTTTATCATTATTAATAATTTCTTTATATAGCTTAACATAATCCACTCCAGTAAAAGGATGTGCTACATTATCGCCAAATAGCTTACGATACTCATCCTCTTCTAATACATCTGTAAACGGATCTATACCCAACCTATCCATTTCATCAATATTCATAAGATGATTTCCTACTTCATCCGATGGATAACTTAATTGTATGTATATTTTTTTATTAGATTTTGCTATTCCTCTTAAAATTATTGAGAACCTATTACGTGATAATATAGGAAAAACAACTCCTATATCTCCCTCAAATATATCATTTATCTCATCAGCAATTTCTTTAGTAGTAACATAGTTACCTTGAGATCTTGCAACAATGGACTCTGTTAAACCTATAACATCTTTCTCCTTTAATTCTATATCAGAATCTATAATTGAGTTTACTACAATTTCAACAATACTGTCACCCTGTTTTATAATCGGTGCACGAATTCCAAAAGCGCTAGTTCCAATCTTTCTCATTTAATTCACCTTCTTAAAATTCTTTATATTCCTATAACTACAAGGAAAACTACCCCTGATACTTTACCATTTAAGAGAGACCTATGCAATGCATAACTAATCTTTATATGTAAATATATTTTGACTTTAGCAGGCTTTTTTTACTCAAATAATCTGGCATTACTTTTTCTAGTTCATTATAAAAATCAGCTGAATGATTCGCTACTTTTAGGTGTATTAACTCATGAGTAATCACATAATCTATGCCTCCTCTTTCTTGATGTATTAACTTAAGATTTAGATTAACTTTGTTAAGTCTTTTATTACAACTACCCCAACGACTTCTCATGTTTTTAATACTCATTTTAGGTAGACTTTTATTTCTTTGAAATATTTTATAGAATTGTTCATTTAATATTTCTTGAAATATATCCTTTGCTTTTTTAATATACCAATTTTTAAGCGCTTCTTCTTGATTTGTGCCGTAGTATAAATATAAATCTCTATTCTTTATCTTAGATTCTTTGCAATTTTTGCAATAGATAATTCTATACTTCTCACCTAGATAAAAAGCTGTGGTTTCTGATATTTTTCTTAATCTGATTATCTCTTTATTTTCATTTTCTAGAAGTTTTATTTTGTCATATATCCATTTTCTTTTAGAATTTATAAACTGTTGAATTATTTCTTCGCTAATATCTTTGTTTGCTGAAACTATAATTTCTAACTCTTTAGTAATCCTTAGGTTAATGTTCTTAACATTCTTCCTTATTAGTTTGTAAGAAATATTGCTTTTACTTATAACAATTTTTTTATCCAAGATTATGTCCTCTAACAATTTCTTCTAATGTTTCTTTTGAAGGATAAGATGGGATGCCTCCATGATTTGTTATTGTCATTGATGCTATCAAATTTGCTAAAAATGTAGCCCTCTTAATAATCTCTTCATCAATATTCTCAAGTTTGCATCCTTGAGAAAGCACTTTTTGAGCAACCACTCCAAAAAATGCGTCTCCTGCACCTGTAGTGTCAACGACAGTGCTTTTAACAGTTTCCACCCTAAACTCTTTATTTTTAAATAAAACAATGGTTGAACTTATACCTCTTGTTACAAATACTAAAGGAATGTCCCACGTCTTAATTATTTGAAGAGCTTTATCTAAATTTCTATCTTCTGCTAGTAAAAAAAGTTCTTCTTCAGAAAGTTTAACTACATCAGATATACTTAATTTTTCTTTTATTAAATCTAGAGCTTTTTGCTTATTATCCCAAAGATTTGGCCTAAAATTAACATCAAAAAAAATAACCTTTTCTAGCTCTTTTCCTTTTTTTATAAATTTGTTAACGGTTTTTGATAGCGGACTAGATGCAAAAGCTAATGATCCAAAATAAATAGCTTTAGTATTATTAAGAATATCAAAGTTAACTTCTTTAGAAGTTAACATCACATCAGCAGTCTGATTTCTATAGAAAGAGAAGCTACTTTCCCCTTCAGTTAAATGAACAAATGCTAAGGTTGTTGGATGCTTATTGTCAAAAATTAAGTTTGTTGTATCCACTCCATGTTTAACTAGGCATTCTTTTAATATCTTCCCAAAGTAATCTTTTCCAACCTTGCCAATGAAGCTTGTATTTCCTCCCATTAACTGAACAATTGTTAAAAAATTCGCAGGAGCTCCTCCAGGGTTTGGAATATATCTTAAATCATTTTTTCTTTCCTGTGCAGTCATATCTATTAGTAGCTCGCCTATAGCGATAATATCATACATCATAAACCCAAAAACCTTTCATACTCATTACATAAAATATACTTAGCTTCTACATCTTCTATAATATTACTAAACCTTGATACTTCTTCTGCAAAATAGTTATCAGTTAAATCATCATTAATTGAAGAAACCTCGCCGCAAACTACATCTCCATAGCTTTTTGCAGCACTGAATAAATGATATAAATTTGGTGTAATTGTAACTCCTTGTCCAGGCTTTAAAATAATTTCCTCCCCTGGCTTGACACTATACTTTATACTATCTATATATATGGCTACATTCGAATTGTAATCTACTTCTTTTGTATCTTCTATGCTATTATAAAGTTTTATTAAAAGCTTCCCACCAAATCTGTTTATTATATCTTCCTTTTTATCTTTATGAAAATGTAAAGGCAGTCTTTGTCCCTCCTTTAACATAATCAACTTCTCTGCATAAGGAGTTCCAATGTCTTGATCCTTTATACCATTTCTCATCGTAAAAAGAACAGCTCCTAGTTGATCAAACTTATCTAAACCATAATCTGTAATATCCCAACCTAACATTAATTTAGTAATATTTTCAATTTTACATAAGTCTTTGTTTTGAAACTCTTTAAGTGTCCAGTAGCCAAAGCTTGGCAAGTAAAAGTCATGATTATCTAAATTTTTAATAGCTATTTCAATTTCATTATTAATATTTGATCTTCTCATGCTTACCTCCATCTTTTATTAGTTTTATCTTCTTGCTTCTAGTAAAAGTCTTGATTTCGTATTCTCTGCTCAGAGCTTCTCCTTTTGTATCATACTCCTCTAGATATACTAACTTAACAGGACGTCTACCTTTTGTATATTTTGAGCCAACACCGTTATTATGTTCAGTAATTCTTCTTTCTATATCCGTTGTAAATCCAGTATAAAAGGTATTATCTTTACACTTAACAATATAGACATAACTCATAAAATCATCTCCTACATTATTTTATTATACCCTAGATTACAATGTTAAAAATACTTTTGGCAGAGATTTTAATAAATTCTTAAGAGAAATAATATCATTAAATACTTAATATTACTCATTGGTTAGAGAATTCTAGCTTAATAAAAACTCTTCAACCCAAACGTTTTATTAACATCTCTCAATAATATTATGGTGTTATAAATACTATACATATTCTTTAGTTGACTTTTCTAATTAATGGTCATATGCTTGTATTAGCAATTTGAAAGGACTGATTATTATGACTAAAATGTCAAATGAAGCACTTGATGTTTGGGAAAATAGAGAAGATGCAATTATACTGACAACTGTAAGTTCTAAAGGCATTCCTAATAGCATTTATGCAACATGTGTAAAATTATTTGATGAGAGTACAGTTTTAATTGCTGACAATTACTTTGATAAAACAAAAAGTAACTTATTAAGCAATGAAAAGGCTTCT
>CAZCFQ010000047.1:0-14165 GCA_964497955.1 uncultured Clostridiaceae bacterium | reverse complement strand
TCTTCCCAGACCTGACGAGGTTCACAGAGTCTTATTGCGTCGGACTCAGCTGTCAACACCACTTGCTTAAGGCGAACCTAAAGAATAATGGCCTCATGATAAGCTTTCGATCCTGCTGTAGCGGATTGCAGGTACAGGGCACCGCTAGTTCCCCATCTAGCACGGCAAATTTCTATACAATTTTTGGCGGAGAGAGCGGGATTCGAACCCGCGGAACGCGAAATACGTTCACTCGCTTTCCAAGCGAGCGCCTTCGACCACTCAGCCATCTCTCCTCATCTCTTAACTTCAAAGAATGATTTTAATAAAGCTGAGCATTCCTTCTGCATAATTCCCCCAATCACTTCAGTATTAGTTTTATAAAAGGGGGTTCTTATTACATCTATCAAAGACCCGACTGCTCCTAGTTTACCATCATAGGCTCCAAAAATCAATCTCTTTATGCGTGATTGTAGGATAGCCCCAGCACACATCACACAGGGTTCAAGTGTAACATAGAGCTCTATTTCTGTCAATTTATTAGTTTTGAGTATTTCACTTGCTTTTCTTAAAGCAATTATTTCAGCATGTGCAGTTGGATCTTTAGTCTTTTCAACTAAATTATGCTCTTTAACTATCACTTCATTTTTATAAACTATAACAGCACCGATAGGAACTTCATCCATCGTCATTGCTAACTGTGCTTGCTCTAAAGCTGCTTTCATATAATCTTCTAAGTTACTCTCTACTCTTTTACTAACTATCATTAGACAAAACCTGATTGATAAATACATTGACAATCTTCTTATCAAACTGATTATCAGCATTATCTCTTAACTCATTAATTGCTTCTTGCTTAGTTAAAGCTTTTCTGTATGGCCTATCACTAGTCATAGCTGAATATGCATCTGCAATTGCTAGTATTCTTGATTTTAGGGGTATTTCATTACCACTTAACCCTTTAGGGTATCCTTTACCATCTACTCTTTCATGGTGGTGTAATATTGGGTATCCTAAACTTGCCATATCATCAGTAGAACCTAAAATCCTATAACCAATCTCAGAGTGTCTTTTGATAATAGACCAATCATCATCGCTTAATTGTTCTTTTTTATCTAATAAACTCTTATCAATTATTATTTTACCTATATCATGCATTATCCCTATTATTTGAAGTTCATTTATAACTCTATGATCTAAACCCAAGGCTTCTGCTATTTCTTTACAGTATTTTGCTACTTTTACGCTATGCTCTTCTTCATAATCACTTTTTTCATACAAAGTATTCATTATTGTATTTAAAGTCTTTCCTCTAATGCTAGGAGATTTATATAGCTTTTCTCTATACATATTATCTTCTGCTGTCTTTATTATTGTATCAATGCTTTGACTATCATCTACCTTAGTTGATACACCAAAAGAAACTGAAAGCGTTATCGGTGATAATAGTACTTCTTCAATTGCAGTTTCTAATTTTTTCACAATATTATTTGCTGATGAATTTGTTGTGTTTGGCAAAATAACAACAAACTCATCTCCGCCAATCCTAGCAACAGTAGACTTATTAGGGGAGTTACTTAAAAGAATTTCACCAGTTTTTATTAACAGCTTATCTCCTTCTTGGTGTCCAAAACCATCGTTTACTAGTTTTAAACCATTCAAATCTGCCATTATGATAGATATAGGGAGATGCTTTTTTTCTGAAAGCTCTCTAATTTTATTTTCAAAATATCTTCGATTATATACTCCTGTTAATTGATCATGAAAACTTAAATACTCAATTCTTTTCAAATTAGCTCTTTCTTTAGTGACATCTCTAAAAACAATAACAACTCCAATTAATTCATCATCATCTACAATAGGCGTTGCTGTATCTGCCACTGGTATTTTTTCCCCATACTTATTATTTAATACTGTATTCTCTTCTAGCTCAGTTCTTTTTTTAGTTTTTAAGACAATTTCTACTGGAGATTTGGCATTTTTACCAGTCTCCTCATCAATAATTCTAAAAATTGAATCAAAGCTTCTTCCTATTGCTTCTTCTTTTTTGTAACCAGTAATATTTTGAGCTACCTTATTAATATATTCAATATGACCATCTTTATCAGTTGATATTACGCCATCTCCGATTGAACTTAGTGTTATTTCTAACTTATTTCTTTCATTCTCTACCCTTTTTTCTGCATTGTGCTTTTCTACAGATTCCCAAAGCCTATTAGATAATAAAGTTAATTGAGTAATATCATCTTCTGTATAGTCATTTTTTTTGTTTGCTACTCCAATTACTGCTACGATGTCTTTATTATAAAGAATTGGAACACTTGCAAATGTTTCTAACTCTACATGACCTTTTGGTACACCTCTTTGTAAATTTTTATGCTCATTAAAGTCATTAACAACAATAGGTTTTTGTTGTCTAACTGCTTCCCCCCATAGACCTGTTTCGTCTAGAGTATATACGACCTTCACATCTTTAATTTTACATTTCTCCATAGCTTCTTCTGAAAAAGCATTTAGTTCAAATATTTTTTTATGTTTATCGTAAAAGAAAACATACCCAATCTCGCTATCAGTTATTTCAATAGCTTGTTTTAATCCATAATCTAATATCTCATCTGCTGAGTTTGCTCTATATTCAAAAATATTCACTAATCTTTTGTTTCTCTCTAAGTTATCTTTAAGGGCTTTTTCAGCTTTTCTTTGCTCAGTTATATCTCTTGTAGCACCTACTATATATTTGACTTCTCCGTTTTCCATAACTGGATTAAGGGAGGTCTTTAATATTTTTTCTTTATCTAAAAAATTTCTTTTAGCTTCATATGTATAGGTACCCTTCTTCTTTACGCATTTTTTATAATGTTTTGATATCTCATCACCAATTTCCACACCTAATACTTCTTGTGGTGTCTTACCAATAAATTGATCTTCTGGTAGACCTGTAACCTCTTCTTGTGCACTATTGGCACGGAGAAACTTAAACTCATTTTCATTAATAACTTCAACTAAATACATACTCTCATGAGTACCTTCAAAAACTGTTTCAAACTCTTTAGTCATCTTTTTAATTTTTTCTTCATTCTTTTTTATAGAAGTAATGTCTCTAGTGATTCCTAAAAAGAGCTTGCTACCATCGATATCAGTGATTAAACTACCATTGACTCTATGCCATTTCCATCCTAAAGTTTTATGATATACTCTATAATCCATTGGTTCTGGATCACTTTTGCTAAATACATTTTCTAAGAAAGCTTTCGCTTTATCTTTGTCTTTTGGGTGAATAAATTCTAAAAAGTTTCGCCCCTCTACTTCATCAAGTCTGTAATTTAATGGATCCTTCCAGCTAGGTGAAACATATTCAAACTTTCCACTTTTGGCTAATGTAAATATTATATCTTGAGAGTTTTCAACATAATTCCTAAATTTAAGTTCACTCTTTTTTAGTGCATCTTCCATTTCATTTCTCTTTGTAATATCTTTAAGTTGCTCTACAACTGCTATAACTTCATTACTTGAATTTAATATTGGTATACTTGAAACCTCATACCACTTTTTTAATAAAGGTTTAAACTTTTCAATCGTTACAGTCTCTTTTTTATTAAAAGCTTCTGCTGTAGGACATAAATCACATTTTTTATCATATCCAAAAACTTCAAAACATTTTTTACCTTTGATTGGAATATTTATAGATTCTTTGGCTGTTTCGTTTATATCTATAATGTTAAAATCTCTATCCAAAAAAAATAACATGTCTGGGAAAGAATCTATTAGTTGATAATAGAGCTCATTTTTATTACTATTAATTTCTTGACTCATCTAATCCCCCTCATGTATTACTAATATAATGATACAATTAAATACCATTTAAGACAATATCTCATTTAATTTAAAATATAAAAGGTAGATTTGTAAATAAATCTACCTGAACTTATGGCACACCTGAGAGGAATCGAACCTCCGACACTTGGTTTAGGAAACCAATGCTCTATCCACTGAGCTACAGGTGCATATATTATTACAACATTATAATTCTATATTAAGGGAAGAATTAAATCAACTAGATTAATTTTAATTCTTGGCATGCAATAAAAAATCCATCCTTATCTATTCTAGGAGCAACATAAGAAGCATATTTTTGCAACTCTTGCGGACTATTTCCCATTACAACTCCATTTTTAACATTTTTTATCATTTCAATATCATTATATCCATCACCAAAAGCATATATATCATTATAGTCTAGGCTATAATGTTTTTGTATCTTTTCTATCCCAAAATATTTATTAACTCCTACATTAGATATATCAATCACATTATCTTCCCATCTATTAACTTGCAAGTTTGTCAGTAAATCTTTAAGACTTTCTAGGATATGATTCTTATCAAGAGACATAAAAAAATAATAATCTCTTTTCTTAGTATCAATTTCTTTAACTTTTCTAATATACGACTCATCATAATCTTTATGCCCTGGTCGCATCCTTTCCGTGATAAATCTCATTATGATTTCTTTAGGATCCTTTATATATTGATATTCTTTATCCACTGCATAAATAGAGTTTCCATTCTTCATAAGCTCTTTTACAATGCAATCTAACTCACCACTACCTATTGGGTTATCATAAATTATCTCATCATTTGCTAATATGAATGCTCCGTTAAATAATATAGCATCTCTAATATCTAATTCTTTCATAATGCCTTCTACTTGAAAGTTAGCCCTACCTGTTGCAAGTACAAGTCTATGTCCATTTCTTTTTAGTAATTCTATCGCCCTATAACTACTATCTGGTATACAACTTTTTTCTTTATCATGCATAATCAATGTGTCATCACAATCAATAAACAAGGTCTTATTTTTTAACATACATATCACTCTTAATCCTCAATTTCTATATTAGCTTTGCAATTTCTGCCAAAATTGTTCTTGGCAGTATAACAGGCAAATTTGTTTCTTTCTTAATTACTTGCTGCATTTTTATACTATACCCTATACAATCTAAATACACCAGATTAAAACCTTGATAATTAATTTTTTGTGATAAATCTATTAGGGCATTTTCTTCTTCATAGGGAGATAAAGCAAACATTGTAATATCAATATTTGTATATTTCCATTGTTTCTTAATAAAAGCTTTCTGTTTCTCATTAGGGACTACAATAGCAAGCTTCAGTCCATTAGCAATTTGAGGAATTAGTTTATGCATTAATATACTGGGTTTTAACAATCTAGCTTTGGACTTTAGTTGAGTCATTTCTCCAGTGCAAAAAACTATAATTGTACTGCAGCCTCTTGTCTCTAGCTTCTTAATGCAATTATTTAACTCCTTTATAATCTTTTCTTTTGACAATAAAACTTCCTTACCATTTCTCATTCTAGAGACGAAGAGATTATCATCAATTGGTTGAAACTTCTCTAATACTTCTTGATATGAATATTCATCAAGTGCTCCACACTCTAATAATTCAAAGTCCACAAGAATTTCTTTTAAATCTTTTGTAACATCAGTCCTTGGTGACTGTCCTATAGTAATAGCTCCTATTTTTTTCATGTTAACCCTCTATACATTTTTAGGAAGAGTGAACACTTTTCCTAAAACTTATTTTCTTAAAAGCACTTCTTTTACCGCTTTGACAATATCTTTTGGAGTTAAATTATATTCTTCTAAAAGCTCTTTGGCACTACCTGATTGACCAAAAACATCTCTAAGACCAACCATTTGTACTGGAGTCGGGTGATTCTCAGCTAAAAAGCTTGCTACTGCACTGCCAAGACCACCAATAACATTATGTTCTTCAACAGTAACTATTGCTTTTGTTTCTTTTGCAGCTTTTAAGACACTTCCAATATCTAATGGCTTTATTGTCGACATATCTAATAATCTTACATTAATTCCTTGATTTTTTAGAATTTTAGCTGCTTCTATTGAAGAGTTTAATAAATAGCCACTAACAATTATTGTAGCATCTTCTCCATCTTGTAGCATGTTAGCTTGTCCAATTGAGAAGAAAGTCTCTTTATCATACACATCATCTACTTTGGCTCTACTCATTCTAATATATACTGGCCCTTCATACTCATATGCTTGTTTAATCAAAGCTTCAGTAGAAACACCATCTCCAGGCACTACAACTGTCATGTTTGGCATAGCTGACATTATTGCTACATCTTCTATTGCTTGATGAGATCCCCCGTCTGCACCAACTGTTATTCCTGCGTGAGTAGCAGCAATTTTTACATTTAGATTTGGATAACATATTGAATTTCTAATTTGTTCACAAGCTCTTTGACTAGCAAAGATAGCAAAAGTGCTAGCAAATACAACTTTCCCAGTTGTTGCTAATCCTGCAGCTACTCCCATCATATTACCCTCTGCAATTCCTGCATTAAAAAATCTTTTAGGGAACTTTTCACCAAATTTTGCAGTTTTAGTTGAACCTGATAAGTCAGCATCTAAAACAATAATATCTTTATTTTTTTCTCCTAACTCGACAAGTGCTTTTCCATATGCTTCTCTTGTTGCTCTTTTAGCCATTTATCTCGCCTCCAATTCTGCTAGGGCTAATAGTTTTTCTTCTTCACATGGGGCAGACCCATGCCAACTTGCTTTATCTTCCATAAAACTAACGCCCTTACCCTTAACCGTTTTAGCGACTATCATTGAAGGTCTTTCTTTTTCATTTTTAGCATTAATAATTGCTTGGCAAATTTGCTTGTAATCATGGCCATCAATAGTTTGCACATACCAATTAAAAGCTTCCCATTTTTCTGGTAGCGGATGAGGGTTCATAACTTTTCTGATATCCCCATCTATTTGAAGATTATTATTATCTAAAAATACTATCAGATTGTTTAATTTATAGTGTGAAGCAAACATTGACGCTTCATAAATCTGACCTTCTTGTATTTCTCCATCTCCTACTAATGCATAAGTATAGTAATCTTTTTCATCTATTTTTGCAGACAAAGCTATCCCAACTGCAGCTGAAAGACCTTGGCCTAATGATCCTGTTGACATTTCTACAAAAGGGAGTTTTTTCATATCAGGATGACCCTGTAGTCTTGAGCCCAACTTTCTTAGTGTCATCAGTTCTTCTTCTTCGATGAATCCTTTTTCTGCAAGAGCTGCATACAAGACTGGTGCAGCATGGCCTTTGCTTAAGACAAATCTATCTCTATCTGGATCTTGGTAATTATCTATATCATAGTTCATAAAGTTAAAATATAAAGTAGTAACTATATCAGTTGCTGAAAGAGAACCTCCTGGATGTCCTGACTTTGCTTCACAGAGCATTTTAATAATATTTTTACGTATATTTGTTGCATGTGCCTTCAATTGTTCATAATCACAATTCATGCTATTCCTCCTAGCAGTTATTTTCATCGGCTATAAAATATCACATTTTAAACACTGGTTCAATCAATTACTTTTCTTTTGTTAATAATACTTTCATTACAAACTTAGGTAAAGCTAACATCCTCTTAAATCTTGATGGTTGTTTGATTAAACGATAAGCCCACTCAAGTCCCAGTTTTTGCCATAGCTTAGGAGCACGTTTAACTTCACCTGCAATTACATCAAAGCTTCCTCCAACACCCATCGCAACATTTAATCTTAACTTATTAAAATTTTCTCTAATCCAATACTCTTGTTTAGGACACCCTAGTGCAACAAATAATATTTCAGTTTCACTTTGGTTAATTACTTCAATAATTTTCTCATTATCATCAAAATATCCATCATGAAAACCTACTATATTTATATTAGGATAATTATTTGCTATTTTTTCTGCAGCTTTTTTTACAACATTATTATTAGCTCCTAATAGAAAGATATTAATGTTAGAACCATTTTTTAATAAAGAGGTAAGCAAATCAAAACCTGCGACTCTTTCCTTAACTGGTTTTGATAATTTTTTTGCTGCCCAAACAGAACCAACTCCATCAGGTGTTACTATATCTGCTTTTTGCAAAATATTCTTTAACTTTGAATCCTTAGTTGTCAAATATAACATTTCACTATTTGCAGTAACCACATGAATTTTCTTGTTCTCTTTAATATTTTTAAATATTATCTGCTCTGTTTCTTTTAAACTTTTTTGCGATATTTCAATGTCAAAAATTGAACTTGTCATCCTATATTCTCCCTGCAACTAAATCTGCAACTCTAACTACTGCCTGCCAAGCACTTTGTTCTAGCTCACTAACTCTCTCTTCTATCATTTCTCTTCTGAGGTTTTGATTTCTTAGTATTTTATCAGATAAATTGTATATTTGGCTACTGGAGACATCCATAAAGCCACAACATGGATTCATCCCAAATTGTTCTAGGAAGGAATCAATCTTAACATCGTAACTTATACCTACAAAGGGAACCCTTTGCCTTGCTGCAAAAATTAAAGAGTGCAGTCTCATTCCTATCATCAAATCTAGTTTTTTGCATATTCCAAGAAGTTCATTTGCGTTATATTGATTCTTTATTATATATGTTTGCCTATTTGCCTCCATTTTTGATATTACTTCTTTTTGAATCTCAAAATCAACCTCTTTATGAAAAGGTAGTAATATTACTTGGGCATCATGCGTTGCAATGAGTTTATCTAGCCCTATTGCTACTTCTTTAATTATTTTATCTTTATTACTCCAATCTCTGATAGCAACACCAATCCAAGGCCCTTTCTCATTAAAGGGTATCTCTTCTTTTATTAAGATGTTTTTAATATTATTATCTGGCGCTGGTTGAAGAAAAAACACTGGATCTGAACACTCTTCTACATTTTCAATTGAAAGGTCATTCAAAAACTTCTTAGATTGTTTGTCTCTAACCATAACTAAATTCATTTTGCTAACGACTTTGCTAATTAAACTTTTATAGAAATCTGATGCTACTGGTCCAACACCTTGAGAGAAAAAAACAGTCTTAACTTTAAATATGTGTGCTATCTTTATCAGCAAAAGGTAATATGGTATTGATAACTTCCCAGTAATATCTTGTAACAAACTACCCCCTCCACTTATAAATAAAGATGCTTTTAACATATGCTTTAATACCATAAAAGGATTCATTCTATTAATAGCTTCTACTTTATATGTTTCTCTTGTTTTTTTTGGATTAGCAGATAAAACTACAATCTCTATATTTGGAATAGTTTGAGTTAATCCTGATATTATTGACTTCAATATAGCCTCATCACCAGCATTGTCAAAGCCATAGTAGCCTGATAATATAATCTTATTCAAAATTAACCCTCCATAAATCAATACCTTTTTTAATAATTATATAACCAATTAAACCTACAACTACTCCTGCTATAATCCCATTTATAGTTGTAAACATGGCCATTCTTACTGGTTTATGTAAATGTGCAAAAGTATTAACTAAATTTGATAGTCCTATTGTTCCTAGTATTATAGCAACCTTTGAAAACTTTGAATTTAGAAAAGCACCTGCAACTATTAATAAAGGGTATCCTATTGCAAACTCTTTAAATCTTGGTCTTGCAGTTAGATTACTTTGTAGAAATAGTCTTAATTTTATTTCAAAACTTGTAACTGGAATTATTGGATTATTACCACTCCTCATTGCTATGAGTAATAAAGCAACAAACCCAATACCTAAAATTGCAAGATGATAAACTCTTATTTTCATTTCCATGAATTCAGTTATTCCCTTTATCGCATCCTTTTGTATTATGTACATAAAAGCTACTACTGCAAGTGGTGCCAATAAAGCAATTTTTACCATAGGAAAAACTTCAATTGAAGTCATATAAGAAGCACTGGCTAAAAATGCATGAACATATAAGCCACCTATTAATGATACGCTAATTGCTTTTGTAAAAGATATTAACGATTGTTTTAAACCTTCTTGATAGCCTTTAGTTTTAATATATCCCCATATAATTCCTAGTGATGGGAAAATAATTGCGCTTAAAAATGCTCCTAGCTGATTGATTAAATTTTGGTAACCACTCACAGTTAAAGCAATACTGGCTATTGATCCTAAAACCAAAAGACCTACAGCTATTTTTACTTGATTTTCAAATACATTTAAAAATAAAATGGCCAAAGCTCCACCTAGACCAATAAAAAGTAAAATTGAAGCTATCTTAGGAAGATTATCTCTTGTAGGTATAGTACTAATACTACCTAAATTGTATCCTTGATTAGCTAGCTTTTCATTTAAATTGTTAAAATAGCTTTCATTAAAATCTAACCCCTTATCAAACAGTCTTAGATATAATACATTGATGCTTCTATCATTTACTGCTAAAGCATATCTTTCAATTACTTCACCTACTTTAATTTGGTCTGTATCATAAGTGTTATATCGCTTATCCCACTCATCTTTTCCTATACTATGAACTCGAGCCATTTCATATTTTAGTCTTCTCGCTAATTCTTTGTCTCCAGTAATTGTAGTCATTTCAACATATCCATATATCATACCATTTTTATTATATGGGTATAGATTCTGTGCAGTTTGAGAAATTAGATTATCACTGTTTCTAATTCTATTTCCAACAACCCCATTATCACCTGCAAAAATAATAACTTCAGCATTGAATAACTCTTCAATATATCTCATATAGTTATCTAATTGTGCCCCATTGAAGGTTGCATTGAGAGGTCTTGGTATAACTTTTAATCCTAATGATTCTATTAAATCAATCTCTTTAGAGTCAAACCCCAATCCATTTATGCTCATGCCCGGATCTACTACTATCTCTAGAATAAAATTTTGGTCATCACTTATGATATTTATTTTATCTCTTCCATATTTCTCTGTAGCAGACACAGCTATCTGATTTATTCTTGATTCATCTTTTGATATTAGATAGTAATTATCTACTTTCAGACGATCAAAACTAATCAGTTTTGTCCACTCTATATCAGAATACTTTAATGATGCAACATCTTTGCCTAAATAAGCACTTATCTCAGCTTCTTGATCTGCAAAGCTCTCTAAGTCATTCTCCTTAACTCTTAACCTCATTTCAGAAAGGCTAATATGAGTAATATTAGCCTTTTTAGCCATCATAAGCGTCTCTTCTATAGATAAACCTGTCTCTTTTGCATACTCTTTAACAGATGTATAATCTAGTGTCAAAAGGACGCCCTCAGCACTTGTTTGCATCTGGAAATCCTTAACACCAAAATACATTGAAACAATTAATCCAATAATAATCAACACCACAAACCCTTTTCTTACCATAACTATCTCCTAACTCAAAGAAGTATTTGCTGTTATTACAACTTCTTGTGTAGTAATGTTTACTGAGTTAATAAAAATAGCTGGGCTTGTATTTTCAAATGAAATATCAATTGTGTAAACTTCTATTAACTCTTCAACTTCTTCTTCATTCAATTGTAAAGCATAAGTATCAGCTTGTGATAAATCTGTTACTTCAACTTGTAGAGATGACCAATCGCTACTACTTAGTTCTACTTCGAAAACTATTGGCACCGATTTGCCCCTAGGGGTATCTGAAACTCCACTAATCTCTAAATAACCTTCTTTTGCAACAACTTCCATGTCATTTAAACTTTCATAATATGCCTCTAACAATTCTTTCATGTCTTCAATAGCAACATACATAGTTAAATCAGCTACAGGACTCTCTTTAACTACTACATCCTTTTCTCTAAGTGTT
Source organism: uncultured Clostridiaceae bacterium (assembly GCA_964497955.1). GTDB lineage: Bacteria > Bacillota > UBA994 > PWPR01 > PWPR01 > PWPR01. The sequence continues at coordinate 2,534 of CAZCFQ010000047.1, read as the reverse complement.
TCCATAATGGAGACCTTACCCGAGCTTGCTATTAACTCATATTTATCAATTTTTAAATTTCCAATTTTTAAATTTGATCCCTTAACTTCTAAATTATCAAAACTTCCAGAAAGTAGTTTGAAAGTGTTAGTATCAAGATTTACTTCATCTGGAGAATCCGCTCTCATTAGATTCCCTATATTGTCTCTTAAATATAGCTCAGCTGCTAAAGGAGGTGCCACCCACAATAAGATTAAAGCTGCAATGACAAGTCCAGCAAGCCATTTTTTTGAACTCTTTTTCTCATTACCCTCTGTAGCATTCTCACTATTAATTTCATCACTCATTCTAATTCCTCCCTTGTTGTTTCTTCCATTTTAAATATCCTTCGATAAATATATCTATTGCACCATCCATTACAGGGTCTGTATTACCAACTTCAATATTTGTCCTATGGTCTTTAATAAGAGAATAAGGATGGAACACATAAGATCTTATTTGATTACCCCAAGAAATCTCTCCACCATCTCCCTTAAGTCGAGATAATTCTTCCTCTTGTTCTTTTTTCTCAAGCTCGTATAGCTTAGCTTTTAGCAGTTTCATGGCTGTATTTTTGTTAGTGTGTTGTGACCTTTCATTCTGACATTGAACAACAATACCAGTGGGCAAATGGGTAATTCTAACCGCTGACTCTGTTTTATTAACATGTTGGCCACCAGCTCCACTAGCCCTATATGTATCTATTCTTAAATCTTCACTTTTTATTTCAATATTAACTTCATCATCTATTTCCGGCAAAACATCCACTGAAGCAAATGATGTATGTCGTCGCGAAGAAGTATCAAATGGTGATATTCTAACTAATCTATGGATACCATTCTCGGCTTTTAAATATCCATATGAAAAGTCACCTTTTACTAAAAATGTTGCCTCTTTAATCCCTGCAACAGGATCATTTTGATAATCCCACATTTCTATTTTGTAATCTTTACTTTCACCCCATCTTAAATACATTCTAAGCAGCATTTCTGCCCAATCTTGGCTTTCAGTTCCACCTGCACCAGGGTGAATACTAACTATAGCATTGTTTTTATCATACTCTTCATCCATTAAAGCTAACAATTCAGTTTTATCTATTTTTTTTGATAATAATTTGATCCCATTTTCAAACTCAGAAACTAGTTCTTTATCTTCCTCTAGTTCAAGTAATTGCAAATACTCTTCTAAATCCTTTGCTTTTATTACTAATGATTCATACTTATCAGTTATTGATTTGATTTGGCTAACTTTTTTTGATATTTTTGTAGCTTTTGTTGAATCATCCCAAAAACCTTCCTTACTCATTGTTTCTTCTAACTCTTTTATCTCTTTTTGCAACCTCTTATAGTCAAAGTAAATCACCTAACTGATTTACCTTTTGTTTCAAAACTTCAAGTTCTCTTTCTTTTGCTGATTTTTCAAACAATACTACACCTACTCTCTTATCTTCCACAACATTTTTTATACTTTTTTCCGCTTCCACATGGACACGGATCATTTCTGCCGACTTTATTCTTATTAACTATTGTTTTTGGTTTACTTGTATTTGATGCATTAGTACTAAGTTGTCTATTTCTTTGTGGTCTTAAATCATTAGCGTCTCTTCTTTTTACTTGTATATGGAACATGTTTTTAACTGTGTCTTCCTTGATACCATAAATAAGATTTTGGAATTCATTATAAGCTTCATTTTGATACTCTTGAACTGGATTTTTACCTCCATAAGCTCTAAGCCCAATTCCTTGTCTTAACTTAGTCATAGCATCAATATGGTCCATCCACTTCCTATCAACAACTCTTAGAAGAACAATCCTTTCGATATCTCTAGTTAAATCATTTCCAAACTCTTCTTCTCTATTGTTATAAATATCTTTTATTTCACTGCAAATCAATTCATTTAATTCTTGAGATTGGTATTCTTCCCAATCACTATAGTCTAAATCTAATTGAGGAACTAATACTTGTAGCTGAGTGTACAAACCTTTTATATCTCTTTGATATTTTTCACTAAAGCTTGCAACATATTGACTAACAACATCTTCTATCATCGTGAATATATTGTCTTTTACTTCTTTATTATTAAGAACTTTTTTTCTCTCAGCATAAATAACTTCACGCTGCTTATTCATAACATTATCATACTCTAATATATGCTTTCTTATTGCATAATTGTTTTCTTCAACTCTTTTTTGAGCACGTTCTATTGCCTTATCTAGCATAGAGTGTTCTAGTGCTTCGTTCTCATCTAAACCAAGTTTGTCGATTAAACCCGAAGCTAAATCAGTTGCAAAAAGTCTCATTAAATCGTCTTCCAGTGATACAAAAAATTGTGAAGAACCCGGGTCTCCTTGTCTTCCTGATCTACCACGCAACTGGTTGTCTATTCTTCTTGACTCATGTCTTTCAGTTCCTAAAACATGAAGCCCTCCAACCTCTTTTACACCTTCTCCTAATTCGATATCTGTTCCTCTACCAGCCATATTAGTAGCTATTGTAACCATACCGTATTGACCAGC
>CAZCFQ010000046.1:0-14288 GCA_964497955.1 uncultured Clostridiaceae bacterium | reverse complement strand
TTTGGCTTTCTTTTCTTCAATATTTTGTTTTGACTTTCTTACAAACATCCTAATTTCATTTAAGTCTGGCTTTTTATCAGATTCAACTTTATTATAAAAGTCTTGAAGCTGATCAATTTCTTTTCTAAACTCTTTTTCAATATTTTTATTTTCCATATTTACAAACCCTCTCTTATTAATTTTAAGCCATTAGAAAGTCTTGATTTAACAGTACCAACGGGGATATTTAGGATTTCTGCAATTTCTTTTTGTTCATAGCCATAGTAATATTTGAGCAATATTACTTCTTTATATATAGGTTCAATCTTACTAAGTGTATTTTTCAAATCTATCATTGAATCACTGATAAACTCAAAAGAATTATTGCTTACATCAAATTCTAAATCATCTTCTTTCTTCGAATTTCTCAAAGAGTTAAAAAAGTTCAACTTTCTTTTGCTTTTTCTATAATGATCTCTATATGTATTTATGGCAATTTGAATAATCCAAGTACTAAATGCAGATTTATCTTGGCTGTAAAGGTTTATTTTCTTTATAATCTTAAGACAAGTATCTTGAGTTAAATCAGCTGCAAGGTTAGGCTCCATAGTCATTTTCAGTAAATAATTATATATATAGTTATAGTGGTGGTGAATAAGGTGTGAAAGAGATTCATTATTTCCATTTTTAGCTCTTTTGATAAGATCTTTTTCGTTATACTCCCACTCCATAGGCACCACCTTATTTGCTTAGTTATTTGATAAAATCATTTATCTCTAAAATAAGCTGGTCACTCAATTGATAAGAAGGGTTACTATAGCTATCTGAGTTATCTTTTTTTGAATCAACAATCTTGAGAACATGGTTAGTGTCTTTCAATATAACTGTTTTATAGTCAAGGGTGCTAAAAAGATCCAACTCATCCAAAGTTATGTGTGAATCTTTATCTCCTTGTAGAAATAAAACGTTTGTATCAACATTAGAATACGCTTCAACAGGGTTATATTTCATCCAAGTTAGAATAAACTGTTGATTCTTTTTTGAAAACTGACCATCTAATATAGATTGTTCTTTAAGATATAAGTTGCCTTCTTGTAAATTTTTTATAACTTTATCAGCTAATTCTTTTTGGCCAGAATTGACCATTTGCTCATAAAGAATTTCATCAATAGTCCTAGCTGCACCAGAAATGGAAATCACACCATTAACATTAATTTCATTAGCGGCTAGAGCAGCTACTAGGCTACCTTGTGAATGACCTGCTAAGTATATATTACTATAATTATTGTCCTTTAGCCAACTAATACAGTTAATTAAATCATCAACAAATATATCAAAATTAGGATCTTTTAGTTCACTTGTTTTGCCAACATTTCTTTTGTTATATCTAAAGGTATTAATGCCTAAATCATTAAGAGCTTTAGAAAGTTGCAGTAATGAATCATTTCTCCCATCAATAATATTGCTGTTGCCATTAAAATCTGTAGGGCCAGATCCTGCAATTATGACTAAGATTGTTTCACTATCTTTATCTACTATATCCATTTTTACTTCAATTTGAGAATTTTTAAAAGTTAATATATCAGTTTTAGTTATATTGATAAAGCCAACACTAACTAGCAAGATAAAAAGCAAAGATACTAAAATAATTTGTTTTTTCATATTATCCACCTAAACCAATTCTTTATATTCTATTACATTAACTGTAATAAGTAGTAATGAAACGATGAAAACAAAGCTCATTAAAAGAGCAGTTAAACCATTAGTAGTAAAGTAGGTAACTAAATAGTTGGCTTCAGCTATCAAACCTGCTGGAGTAAACCAGACTATATCAATCATTTTTGAAATAGTAGGTAATAAAAATGCTACTAGCAACGAGACAAAAGCAGCTATGCCCTGTTTTTTTGATAACGAACCAAATAATAAAACCATAACTAGTATGAATGAGTGAAAAATTCCAATTAGTAACCCTATCTTTAATGATGCAATTATAGGAACTGTCCTACCATCAAACAAAGTGAAAGAGTATATGTTTGTAATCACTTGCCCTATAATTGAAGAAGAAATAATAAAACATGCATAAACCGTATATTTAGCAATTATCCAGTTTTTAAGATCCAGCCCTGTAACGGTTGGTATTACTACATGCTTGTTTCTTAACTCATTTGCTACTAATCCCATTAATGAAATTGCAATTACTAATGAAATAATTTGATAATTAGAACTTATAGAGTTACTAATAGCATTTGGTTGAGTAAGCGCAATAGCTTGTGTAATATCTATATCTCCAAGTTGTCCAGCTACTAACATCGGTAAAAACTTAAGCATTAATGGGTCTAGTAGAGCAAAGATTAAATATGCTGCTAAAATTATTAGAAATTTATGTTCTCTTAGACCTGAAAGAACTTCCTTTTTTAAATAAACCATGATTTTAATTCTCCTCATACAGTGATAGAAATATATCTTCTAGTTTTGTTTTATGTAAACTAAAACTTATTAGGTTAACATTTTCATTAATTAATAGTTGTAATAATCTAAATTTATCTTCATTGACATCAAGAGATACTTGTAGATAATCATTTTTGATATTTGCAAGTTTTATGAAATCATATTTTATAAGTTTATTTTTAAGACTTGCTAAATTATTGTAATTATCTATCTTCACATCATAAATAATACCAACTGTTTCATTTAATAATTGACTGATATCTCCTTCAATAACTAATTTTCCGCCATCTAATATACCAACTTTGTCACAAACTCTTTCAACATCATCAAGTAGATGAGTAGATAAAAAGATAGTTCTACCTTCCAACTTTAACTTTTGAATTAACTCTAAAATCATATATCTACCTTCAGGATCTAGTGCTGAAGTTGGCTCATCCAAAAATAAAAGCTTTGGATCATTTATCAAAGCAGCAGCTATGCCTAGTCTTTGTGTCATTCCTCTAGAATAACCACCAACTTTTTTATTCTTAGCATTGGTTAGTCCTGTTAGTTCAAGTAGTTCATCTACTGTTTTATTTTTTTCTTCTTTATTAATATTAATTAAAAAATTCAAGTACTCTTCACCCGTCATATACTCATATATACTTGGGGATTCTGGTAAAAAGCCTATTGAATTAAGTTTTGTTCTTTTCTTGGGATTTAGCTTAATTCCATTTACAACACATTGACCACTATTGAATTTAGCTAATCCATTTAAGATGTTCATTGTAGTAGTTTTGCCAGCACCATTTTTTCCTAAAAAGCCATAAACTAAACCTTCACTGCTATTTTCAAGTTGCATACTTAAACCATTAAGTACGTTCTTGCCGTTGTATGACTTATATAAGTTATCTATCTTAATCATTTAATAATCCTTTCTAATGCCAAAAAGTAAGAATGCAAATATGCCTATATAACCACCTAAAACGGTAATAAAAAGCCAAATTCCTTTACTTAAACTTCTAACACCTTGCTTTAATACTTTTGTTATACAGTAAATTTGAAGGCCAACTTGTACTACAAGTAAAGGCCATACTAATTTTAGTACCTCTAAAAAACTCAAATCTGCTAAATTACTCATTAAAATCTCTCCCTTTTTTCTTCTTTGTCATTAATACGCAACAACTCCTCTAATCGTTCACAAAAAATATAGAAAAACTCAAAAAAGAATAAATAATTTGATAATTTTTGTTATACTAGTCTTAGTTAAACTAAAATTATGTCATCAAATGTAATAAATTAATGAAAAAATAGCTTAAGATAAATCTTTGACTTAAATAGCTAAAATGAGTCAAAGTTTTTTGTTATAATATATAGGTAGCATAAAAAAGATGGAGGATTTGAAAATGAGTTATCAAGCTTTATACAGACAGTGGAGACCGCTAAATTTTAATGAAGTGGTTGGCCAAAATCATATTACTCAAACGTTGCAAAATGCAGTAAAAAATAATCACATTGCACATGCATATCTTTTTTCAGGTCCTCGTGGTGTGGGAAAAACTAGTACAGCAAGAATTTTAGCAAAAGCAGTTAATTGTAAGTCAGTCAAAGAAGGTAATCCCTGTAATCAATGTGATATTTGCATTAACATTAATCAAGGTAGATCTTTGGATATAATTGAGATTGATGCTGCTTCAAATAATGGTGTAGATGAAATCAGAGATTTAAGAGAAAAAGTTAAATACTCTCCTATGGAGTGTGATTACAAAGTATATATTATAGACGAGGTTCATATGCTTTCACCAGCTGCTTTTAATGCACTACTTAAAACATTAGAAGAACCACCAGACCATGTAATATTTGTATTAGCAACTACTGAAGCTCATAAAATCCCTGCTACTATTAAATCAAGATGTCAAAGATTTGACTTCCATAGAATTAAAACTAGTGATATTACAAATCATCTAGAGTATATTGCAAACAGTTTAGATGTAGAGTTTGAGGTGGAAGCATTAGCACTTATTGCTAGAGCAGCTGATGGAGCCCTGAGAGATGCAATAAGTATTTTTGATCAATGCCTTTCTTTTGATAATAAGGGAATTAGCTTACAAAATGTCATGGATTTATTAGGTGCTGTTGATGATAGTATTTTTTATGACTTAACTGAGATGCTTGAGAATGGTGATATAACTAATGCTTTGAAGTTAGTAGGCAAGCAATATTATGAAGGGCGGAGTTTAGAACAATTCTTAATAGATTACTCACACTATTTAAGAAACCTATTATTACTGAAAAATAGTGCAGATAGAGAAGTTGTTTCATTTAATATTGATAAAATGAAAAGCCAAGCGAATAGAATAATGCAAGAACACTTATATCAACTAATACATAATATAGTAGAAGCTATTAATGAAGTAAAATATGCCCACAATCAAAGATTAGTTGTGGAGCTAGCTTTAATTGAATATAAAAATATAATTGAAAATGATTATAAATCCTTGATTGCAAGAATTTCTACAATAGAAAAAAAGCTTGTAAAAAGGAAAGAAGAGACCAATGAAATCAGTGAAAGAATACTCGCTACAAAAGATCTTTTAAAAGATAGAATCAAACCAAAGGCACAAAAAGTAGAAAAGGATAGAAAGCATTCACGAGCTAATATTGAAAAGTATACAAAGAACATAGCATCAAACTCTAAAGATATTGAAGTAAAAAAAGAAGAAAAGTCAGCAGAAAAACAAAAAGAAAAACAAGACAATCCAACTTATGGTAAAAAGTTAGAAGAAAAAGAGAGAAACCAAAAACAAAAGGAAAAATCAACATTACCTACTGAAGTCAATACAACTATCATAGCTAGAAAATGGGATGAGATATTAGCTTTTGTTAAAAGACGTGATGTAATTACGCAAGCTCTTTTATCAAATGCTAGCCCTGGAGAGTATAAAGATAGTAACTTGAACTTAATATTTACTAATGATTTTCACTTTGATCAAATTATAAAATCACCAAAGAAGAAAATTGTACAGCAAGCTTTAAGTGAAACTTTTGGTATTGAGATTACAATTTCAGGAAAAATAGAAAGTGGTCAAGATGAGCAAGAAGTAAGTGAAAGTGATGAGGATGAAGATGTCATCCAAAAGGCACTAGAAATTTTTAATGGACAAATTATAAAAGAATAATAGGAGGATGTTAGTAAAATGAGAAGAAATTTTGGTGGAGGAAATATGAACAAGTTGATGAAGCAAGCTCAAAAGATGCAAAAAGAAATGGAAAAAGCTCAACAAGAGTTAGCTGACAAAGAAGTAGAAGCAGTTGTTGGTGGAGGAGCTGTAAAGGCAGTAGCGAATGGATCTAAAGAAATAACAAAGTTAGTTATTGACCCAGATGTTATAGATCCTGATGATGTTGAAATGCTTCAAGATTTAGTACTTGCAGCTGTAAATGAAGCATTAACAAAAGCTGAAGAAATGTCTCAAGATGCTTTAGGAAAAATTACTGGTGGCTTAAAAGGTTTAATGTAGATAATGCAAAACAATTATCCTGTAGCATTAACTAGATTAATACATCATTTAATGCAATTGCCAGGAGTTGGGCCTAAGTCTGCTGTAAGGATGGCATTTCACATTTTAAATATGCCAGAGAAGAACGTTTATGATCTAGCAGAAGTAATTAAAAGTGCAAAAAGTGATATAGGTTTTTGTAAGGTTTGCATGAACCTATCACAAGATGATATCTGTAGCATTTGTGATGATTATAAGCGGGATAGAAACACAGTTTGTGTAGTAGAGTCTCCTAGAGATGTAAATGCTATAGAAGCAACAAATGAATATGAAGGGCTTTATCATGTTCTTCATGGTTTAATCTCCCCAATGGAAGATATTGGGCCAGACGATTTACATATAAGTGAACTTTTGGATAGGATTGATAAAGATCCTATTAAAGAAGTCATAATTGCGACAAGCCCAAGCATAGAAGGTGATGCAACTGCGATGTTTTTGGCTAAACTGATTAAACCTCTTGGTGTAAAAGTTAGTAGAATTGCTTATGGATTACCTATGGGAAGTGAACTTGAAAATGTAGATGAAGTAACGTTGGGAAAAGCTTTAACAGGAAGGCAAGAGATGCTGTAATACAGTATACAATTGACCTTTTGGTAAATACAAACTATAATAGATGTGTATGAAGTGGTATCGAAATGAACAGTATATATAAGGAGGAATTACCGCATGGATAAGAAAAACATGGTGAGTATGGATGGTAACACTGCTGCGGCGCATATATCATATGCTTTCACGGATGTAGCAGCAATTTACCCAATTACACCATCATCTAACATGGCTGAATACGTTGATGAGTGGTCAGCTAATGGTAGAGAAAATATTTTTGGTCAAACTGTTGAAGTAGTAGAAATGCAATCAGAAGCAGGGGCTGCAGGTGCAGTACATGGGTCATTACAAGGAGGAGCTTTAACAACAACTTATACAGCTTCTCAAGGACTTTTATTAATGGTTCCAAACATGTATAAAATTGCAGCAGAATTACTTCCTGGAGTATTTCATGTAAGTGCTAGATCAGTTGCAACTCAAGCACTTTCAATTTTTGGTGACCATTCTGATGTAATGGCAACAAGACAAACTGGTTTTGGCTTATTAGCTTCAGGTAGTGTTCAAGAAGCTATGGATTTAGGAGCTGTAGCTCACTTAGCAGCAATAAAAGCTCATATGCCAGTTTTACATTTCTTTGATGGATTTAGAACATCACATGAAATTCAAAAAATTGAAGCACTTGATTACGAAGATTTAAAACCTTTTGTTGATTGGGATAAAATCACTGAGTTTAGACAGAAATCTCTTAATCCAGAGCATCCTGTAACTAGAGGTACGGCTGAAAATCCAGATATTTTCTTCCAAGCTAGAGAAGCGATAAATCCATATTATGATAGATTCCCTGAGATTGTTCAGGAAAAAATGGATGCAATTAGTAAACTCACTGGTAGAGAGTATAATTTATTTGATTATTATGGGGCACCAGATGCAACAAAAGTCATTATTGCAATGGGTTCTGTAATTGAGACAGCTGAAGAGGTTGTTGATTACTTAACTAACAAAGGCGAAAAAGTAGGTTTAGTAAAAGTAAGATTATATCGTCCTTTCTCAGCTAAACACTTTGATGCAGTTATACCAGAAACTGTAGAAAAGATTGCTGTACTTGATAGAACTAAAGAGCCAGGTGCAATAGGCGAACCATTAGCTGTTGATGTTAAGAGTCATTTTTATAAGAAAGAGAATGCTCCATTAGTAGTTGGAGGTAGATATGGTCTAAGTTCAAAAAATACAACACCTTCTCAGATTAAAGCAGTTTATGATAATTTAGACAAAGAAGAGCCAAAAGATGGCTTTACTATAGGCATTGTTGATGATGTTACTCATAAGTCTTTAGAAGTAAATGAAAAAATTATGACAGAAGATGAATCAACTGTAAGATGTAAGTTCTGGGGTCTTGGTTCTGATGGAACAGTTGGCGCTAATAAAAATGCAATTAAGATTATTGGTAATGAAACTGATATGTATGCACAGGGATATTTTGCTTATGACTCTAAAAAGAGTGGTGGAGTAACAGTATCACACTTACGTTTTGGAAATAATCCAATTAGATCAACATATTTGATTGATGAAGCTGACTATATTGCTTGTCATAATCAAGCGTATGTAGATCAATATGATGTTTTAGAAGGATTAAAAGAAGGTGGCGACTTTGTTCTTAATTGTATGTGGGATAGCGTAGAAGAACTAGATAAACACCTCCCAGGTCATATGAAAAGATATATTGCTAACAACAATATTAATTTATATACAATTAATGCTACTAAGATTGCTAGTGATGTTGGTCTTGGTGGAAGAATTAACATGATAATGCAAACTGCCTTCTTTAAGGTAAGTGAAGTTATTAATGTAGATGATTCTATTAGATATTTAAAAGAAGCTGTAGTTAAGTCTTATGGTGATAAAGGTCAAAAAATTGTTGATATGAACCATAAAGGAATAGATGCAGCACTTGATGCATTACATAAAGTTGAAGTACCAGCAAACTGGGCAGATGCAGAAGATAAACCTAGTGAAGAAAGAGATGCTCCAGACTTTATTAAAAATGTTGCTGATGTTATTAATAAGCAAAAAGGCGATACATTGCCAGTAAGCACATTTGTAGGTAGAGAAGACGGAACATTCCCTGCTGGAACTTCTAGATATGAAAAGAGAGGTATTGCAATTAATGTGCCTGAGTGGCAAATTGATAATTGTATTCAGTGTAATCAGTGTTCATTAGTTTGTCCTCATGCTGCAATTAGACCTTTCTTGCTTGATGAAGACGAAAAGAAAAAAGCACCTGAAAGTTTTGAAAGTAAAAAAACTTTTGGTAAACAGTTAGCTGGTTATGAGTATATAATTCAAGTTTCCCCGCTTGATTGTACTGGATGTGGAAACTGTGCTGATGTATGTCCTGCTAAGGATAAAGCACTTATTATGAAGCCATTAGATACACAAGTGGATCCACAAGCTGACAATTGGGAGTATGCACACAATGAAGTTGGATACAAAGATGAACTTATGGAAGCTAGCAGTTCAGTAAAAGCTAGCCAGTTCTCACAACCACTTATGGAATTCTCGGGAGCTTGTGCTGGTTGTGGTGAGACACCTTATATCAAACTAATCACACAGCTATATGGAGATAGAATGGTAATTGCTAATGCTACAGGTTGTTCATCAATCTGGGGTGGATCAGCACCATCAACTCCATACTGTACAAACGAAGAAGGAAATGGACCAGCTTGGGCTAACTCTTTATTTGAAGATAATGCAGAGTATGGCTATGGTATTTTCCTTGGTATGAGACAAGTTAGAAAACAACTAACTAGTGCAATAGAAAAACTAGTAGAATTTGATATTAGCAAAGAAGCTAAAGAAGCATTTGAATTATGGTTAGATAAAAAAGACGATGCAAAAGGATCTAAAGAAGCAACAATTAAGATCTTACAAGTTCTTAATGAGAATGCAATTGAAGATCCTGAAGCTAAAAAACTTCTCAAAGAAGTTGAAGATAAGAAAGATCAATTAGTTAAAAAATCAGTATGGATCTCTGGTGGAGACGGTTGGGCCTATGATATTGGTTATGGTGGACTTGATCATGTATTAGCATCTAATGAAAATGTAAATGTTATTGTATATGATACAGAGGTTTATTCAAACACTGGTGGCCAATCTTCAAAAGCAACACCAACTGCAGCAGTAGCTAAGTTTGCTTCATCTGGTAAAAAGGTCAGAAAGAAAGACCTTGGATTGATGGCAACTAATTATGGATATGTTTATGTAGCTCAAATTGGCATGGGTGCTAGTCAAAATCAAGCACTTAAAGCGATTAGAGAAGCAGAAGCTTATGATGGCCCATCTCTAGTTATTGCTTATGCACCATGTATTAATCATGGTATTAGAGCTGGAATGGGTAAAGCTCAAAACAGGATTAAAGAAGCTGTAGACGCAGGCTATTGGCATCTATGGAGATTTGACCCACGCTTAGAAGAAGAAGGTAAGAATCCATTTATATTAGATTCTAAAGAACCAAAAGCTGATTTTGAAGAGTTCTTGATGGGTGAAGTCCGTTATACTAAGTTAAAGCAGACATTCCCAGAAATAGCTGATAAGTTATTTGATAAAGCTAAAGAAGATGCAAAAATCAGATATGAAAAATATAAGGAACTTGCTGAAAAAGAGTAAATAAAATATTAATGGCTGGCATTTTAATAATGTCAGCCATTTAACTTTTAAACTCAGGTAAATATTTTAGATATCTTTTTGGTAAGTACTGTCTTTGAAGTTTATGATTTACTCTGCTCTTTATAGTGGCAACTTGGAAATAGTTCTTCCACATAGTTTCAAATTCATCAGTTTGGTTTGTATAAATGTGTGATAAATTGAAATCACTTTTTACTACCCATTCACTTTGATTGTATATTCCAGCTAGTTTTCTATTTACGTCTATTAAAATAAACTTAAAACTTGCTAGCCTATCAGCAAAATGAGCCATTAAAAGTTCTGTAATGTTATTATCTGGTTCATATTTTGCAACTAGAATATTATTTAATTCACTAAACCTTAATAATCCTAGGAATCTATGTTTTTCAAACCCCACTTTGTAAGAAAGTTCATTCACTGGTAGTGCATCTGGATGAGAATATATTGTGTTGATATCAAATTTAGTTTTTCTAGCTAGATTATAAAAGTTTAAAATATATGTGCCTTTTTTATCTGAATTTGAAAGATTAGCATAATATATATCTTTAATAAATTTTTGTCCATACTTCTCTTTTAGATAGTTGTTCATTTTTTTAGCGATAATACAGTCAGTAACTATTTTTTTATTCTTATTGAAGATATCCCTTTGATAAGTACTAGTATAAATATCAGAAACATTTTTTTTCTTAGTAGCGGTATATAAAGAAGTTAAAAGTCCTTGATAAGATCCATCATATATCAAATTCATAATTAACCCTCCCAGATACTCATCTGTTTGTAATCTGAATTAGTCAATAAGCTAAATTTGATTTTATCAGGATCTAAAAAATATTTTCTTTTATATTTTCCATTACAAGTAATAAAATATTTACTTCTTTTGAGAACTACCCTCATTTTTTTAAGGTTATCAAAGGTTAAAGGATAGTTTTTTCTTTCATTTACAATCCTTAAAGCATTTTTAGGCCCAATTCCAGGAACTCTTAGAAGCATTTTATAGCTCGCACTATTAATTTCGATAGGAAATCTATCAATATTTCTTAGTGCCCAACACATCTTAGGATCTAACTCTTCATCAAAGAAAGGATTAGATCTATCTAATAGCTCATCAGCATCAAAATGATAAAATCTTAGTAACCAATCTGCTTGATAAAGCCGATGTTCTCTTTTTAAAGGTGGCTTAGTAATTAATGCTGGTAAACTACTATCTTCATTTACAGGTGTATAAGCTGAAAAATATACTCTTTTTAAGCTGAATTTATCATATAGTCTTTCAGTTGCTTTTAAAAAGACATAGTCACTATCACTTGTAGCACCAACAATGAATTGAGTAGATTGACCAGCAGGCACAAACTTTTCATTACTATTATACTTTACTAAGCTTATATTCTTAGAAAGATAATCCATGGGAGATAACAAGGAGTTGAAATCTTTTTGTGGTGCGAGTGCCTTTAAGCTATTAACAGTAGGAAGTTCCAAGTTTATACTCATTCTATCTACTAATAGACCAATTTTATGAATTAATGTAGAGTCAACTCCTGGGATTGTTTTAACATGAATATATCCGCTAAACTCATATTCTTTTCTCAATAGATACACCGCTTCTAACATTTTTTCCATTGTTTCAGTAGCAGATTTTTCAATAGCTGAACTTAAGAACAATCCTTCAATATAATTTCGTTTATAAAATTGATAAGTTAAATCAGCTATTTCAGTTGCACTAAAAGAAGTTCTTGGGATATCATTCGAAGATCTATTAATACAATATTTACAATCATATATACATTTATTAGACAGAAGAACTTTAAGAAGTGAGACACATCTCCCGTCACTTGTCCAAGTATGACAAATGCCAGATCTTGTAGAGTTACCAAGTCCCTTTGTGCCTTTTCTATCAATCCCACTTGAAGCACAAGAAACATCGTACTTTGCTGAATCTGCTAAGATATTTAATTTTTGTTGGATATCCATCATACTTCACCTCTGAGATAATTATATCAAAAACAAACATATGTTTGTATATAATATTAAAAAAAATTTCTAAAGAGTTTTCCTTAGAAATTAGTTTGTTATTATCATTGTTTTTTTAGCATAATATCTAACAATTATCATTTCGCTAATAAAGCCTGTTGTTAAGGCAATTGCTCCAGCAGTTGCTCCTAGTGTTGGGACAAGTATTGCCAGAATAAAGATTGTGATAGACATTGTAATTATGTTAATTACTTTAGCAAATCCTAGTGGGTTAGTCCTACCTTCAATTAATAAATGTGCTGCATAGTACTCTAAGATTGTTTGAATTATTGGAAAAAGAGCTAATACTAGAATTGGGAGTAAACTTAAGCTCGCCATTTGAGTTTCAACACCAATAACTTTTTCTAAAATTAGCGTACCAAAAGGTGTTATTACACTCAAAAGAATTGAGCTTACGACTAATGCACATACTATTGAGCTAAATTTAATTAACTGTTTAGCTTGATTTGCATACTTACTTAAAAAAGCTACTGTAATTTGTTTGACATTATCCTCTACAAAAACTATATAAAGCCAGACAAAGCTAGTTGCAACTCTATATGTAGCAATAGTTAGTTCTGGGTTGTTCATTCTAGCTAAACCAGAGTAAAGAATGGGCCTTGACAAACCCCACATTAGTGAAGTAACTATTAAGGGAGTTAAAAATTTAAGAGCAGCTTTCTGAGTAGCAGGATATCTTTTCTTGTGAACTGAATCATCAGGACCATCAGGCCATTTTCTAAATTTTGAAACTGCAGGAATAACATTTGCAAAAACTTCAACTGTCATACCAGCTAGCATTACAGCAGCACCTACAGAAGCTCCAGTAAAAAGGCCATATCTAGGTATTATAATCGCAAAAAGTAGCATTATTAGTAATCTAAGCATTCTAGAAATAGTGACAAATATTGTAGACTTCTCAATTATTAAAACACCTCTACTAGTTGAAATAGCGAGATATATTAATGGAAGGAATATTGTTAATTTCCATACATCTTTAACTTCTTTAAGCATTGTCTTTGTAACTCCGCCAAAAGTTACAGCTATATATTCTCCAACAGGAGTAAATGCAAAAGCTATTATTATAATTGTAGCAACAATTAAAATATTTAAAGTAAATCTTAATGTATTTAGAAAGTATTTCTTGTCACGACCTAATGTTATATACATACTTAAAGCAGAAAAACATGGAGCTGCGACAGTTTCAGCATAACTGAAAGCAACAGAAAAAGCAGCTAAAGCTGCTTGGGCATTTATAGTTTTACTTAATGCGAAGTTGACAATATTATTACTTCCCATCATAATAAATGCTGCAGTTGCTAATGGAAGATAAAATTTCAGTATCTCTTTTGTGGTTAATGTGTTATCATTCATAGACACCACTCCAGTTCTTTTTAAATAGTTAGTTTCAAATGAATCAAATGTATTACAATTATATTAATTTAAATGTTAAATGTATATAGATAAATGAAAAAATGATAAAATAAAGTAGGTGATTTATATGGCTAAGCAAAGTGACATAAAAAAATTAGTTAATAATAGAAGAGCTAGACATGATTATAGTATTTTAGATGTATACGAAGCAGGGATTGAACTTCGCGGAACTGAAGTAAAATCAGTAAAAAATGGTAAAGCTAATATTGCAGAAGCTTATGGTAGAGTTGAAAATGGAGAGTGTTTCCTATTTAATATGCATATAAGTCCTTATGCACAAGGGAATCAGTTTAATCATGATCCTTTACGACCCAAAAGATTATTACTCAATAAAAGAGAGATTAGAAAAATTTACGAGGAGACTCAAATAAAAGGTAAAACATTAGTTCCTTTGACACTTTATTTAAGAAATGGATGGGTTAAAGTAGAACTAGCTGTAGCAGAAGGAAAGAAACTATATGATAAAAGAGAAGCAGCAGCTAAAAGAGATGCTCTGAGAAAGGCCAGAAAGGCTGAAAAAGACAGAAGATATCGATAAAGTTTGACAAATCATACTGATTTGATATACTATATAGTGCACCCGTAAAGAAAGGTGCACATACATGGGGGCG
The DNA here is from genome assembly GCA_964497955.1 of uncultured Clostridiaceae bacterium. GTDB lineage: Bacteria > Bacillota > UBA994 > PWPR01 > PWPR01 > PWPR01. Next base: position 43 of record CAZCFQ010000046.1, on the reverse strand, counting down.
CACTGGTTTCGACGGGAGTAGGATGAACATGAGTAGCGTGCCG
>CAZCFQ010000045.1:0-14348 GCA_964497955.1 uncultured Clostridiaceae bacterium | reverse complement strand
TCTTTGTCATTTATAAACTTTCTTAATTGCTCTACCCACATAATAGCTTGCTTTTCATCACGTGTTACAATTATTGAAGATTTATCAAACTTAGAAAGAGTTGCTGAAGACAGAGCATACTTTTGTGTACCACTAACACCAAATACCTGATGTTCTCCTTGTTTGTTAGATAAATCATTAACTAAGCCTTCAAACATATTTAGTTTTTCTATTTGTTTAAGTATGCTTTTCATATTGCCTCTACCTTCTAGCTTAAATCTTCTTCTTTGATATCAATATTGAATTTATTCATTGTATTATCTATATTATGGTTTATTGAAAAAATTGCCGCTTCAGAGGCAACATCAGTTACCTTCTCTATAATTGGCATCTCGCTTTCATCAAACCTTGATAGAACGTAATTAATTTGATTGCCTTCTGGAGAACCAATCCCAATCCTCATTCTAGGAAAGTTACTTGAATTTAATGAGTTTATAATAGATTGGACACCATTATGTCCTCCAGAACTACCTTGCTTTCTAATTCTAATTTGGCCGATGTCAAAATCTTTGTCATCATAAATGATTAATAAATCTTCCAATGAGAGATTATAAAAATTAACTACTTGGCTTACACTTTTTCCGCTATTATTCATAAATGTCAAAGGTTGCATCAAAATTACCTGTTCATCTTTGTAAACAGTTTTAGCAAATATCGCATCAAATTTCTCTTTTTGTGCGTTAATACTCAATTTATTTGCAATTTTTGCAACAACATTAAACCCTAAATTATGTTTTGTATTGGCATATTTTTTTCCAGGATTGCCAAGCCCGATTATACACTTCACTTTTTTACACCTCAATTGTCTTTTAGATTAAAAGAAGCCGGTTAACCGGCTTCTTATCTCTGTAAATACTACTTAAATAAAGCACTTACTGACCGTTGTTCAAAAATTCTTGTTATAGCATTACCAAATACACATGATACAGATAATACTTTAATTCTATCTACATTAATTCCTTCTTTAGTTAAAGGAATAGTATCAGTTACTATTAATTCTTCCAAAGGGCTGTTAACAATTCGTTCAATTGCTGGCCCAGATAATACTGGATGAGTACAAGCTGCATAAACTTCTGTTGCTCCTAAATTCAAAAGAGCTCTGGCACCATTAGTTAGTGTACCAGCTGTATCAATTATGTCATCTATCATTATGCATTTTTTTCCATCAATTTCTCCTATTACATTCATTACCTCTGCTTGATTGGCTTTTTGTCTTCTTTTATCAATTATTGCAAGAGGTGCATTAAGAGCTGTTGCTAAATGTCTAGCGCGTACAATGCCGCCATGATCTGGGGCTACAACAACTGTTTGCTCATCACTTTTAAATCCTTTATCAAGAAAATATTCAGAAAAAATATTTCTAGCAAATAAATTGTCTACTGGTAGATCAAAGAAACCCTGAATTTGATTGGCATGTAAATCCATAGTTAAAACTCTATCAGCTCCAGCTACTGTGATAAGATTAGCAACTAGTTTTGCTGTAATTGGATCTCTAGCTTTTGATTTTCTATCTTGTCTTGCATAGCCAAAGTATGGTATTACAGCTGTTACAGATTTAACAGATGCTCTTTTTAAAGCATCGATAAAGATTAATAACTCCATTAAATGTTCAGCTGCTGGAGAATGTGTTGGTTGTATAACAAATGCATCGCTTCCTCTAACACTTTCATCGATTTGTATGCTCTTCTCACCATCACTAAACCTCACCAAACTACTCTTTGCCAATTCTAAACCACAACATTCAGTAATTTTTTTTGCCAATACTGGATGTGCAGTACCTGTGAAAATTTTAAGTTTCTTCTTTCTGCTCATATTAAAGCCCTCCATAATAGCTTAATTTTCAACTTTTTAGTTTTGACCTCATTTCTCTCCGCTTTCTGGCCCAATCTGCTTTATTTACTTGTTTATTTCTAGCTATAGCTAAAGCATCTGGGGGTACATCCTTTGTTAGAGTTGAACCTGCAGCCACCAATGATCTTGCACCCACTGTTATCGGAGCTACTAAATTAACATTACATCCAACAAAAGATTCATCTCCTATTATGGTTTTATGTTTTTCAAATCCATCATAGTTAACCACAATAGCACCTGCGCCGATATTAACATTTCTACCAATAATTGCATCTCCTACATAAGTTAAATGCGGAACCTTTGAGTTTTCACCTATAGTTGATTTTTTTACTTCTACAAATTGTCCTACTTTGGCACCATTTTCTACAACTGTTTCAGGTCTTATATATGCAAACGGTCCAACTCTAACATTATCTTTTATTTGTGCTGAAAATACACTTGATCTGATTATCTTGGAATTGTTACCAACCTTAGTATTTTCCAATTGTGTATATGGTCCCACTTCACAATCCATACCTATTGTACTATTTCCAGTCAAATATGTAAAAGGTAAAATTGTTGTATCTGGGGCAATTTTGACACTACTTTCTATATAAGTGGTACTAGGATCAACGATAGTTACACCAGAAATCATCAATTCCTCCAAATATCTCTTATTAAGTATTTTTTCTGCTATTGCTAAGCTGCTTCTATCATTTATTCCTATTGACTCTTCTTTATTAGAAACTTTTATACCTTTTACAATTTTACCGATATTACTAAGATACTTGACTGTGTCAGTAAGGTAATATTCATTTTGTGCATTATCATTCTTTAAAGAGTTTAACCCTTCTAATAATGCCTCTCCATTGTAACAAGCTATACCAAACCATACTTCATCTATTGCTTTTTCTTTTATTGTAGCATCTTTTTCTTCTATGATTCCTTTTATATTATCATCTTCATCTCTAATAATTCTTCCGTATCCATATGGATTGGATTTTTTAACAGTAAGTAGTGTCGCATCTGCTTCTTGATGCTTTTTGAGTAGACTAAATAAGGAGTTGGGAGTAATTAAAGGACCATCTCCTAACAGAATTAAAAAGTTTGAATCTAAGTTATTTTCTATCAAATCTCTTGCTTGCATAACTGCGTGCCCGGTACCTAACTGTTCATTTTGATAGATATATGTGTATTCATTACCCAAGGTTTCTTTCATAAGGTTTGCATCATTACCAATTATTATTGCTGTCTTGGAAGATCCTACTTTTTTAGCAGCCTCTATTGTATAGTTAATCATTGGCTTTCCTCTTAGTAAATGTAAATTTTTATTTAACTTTGATTTCATTCTTGTCCCTTTACCTGCTGCTAATATTATAGTTATCAAATTGTTACTCATCATTCACCTACTCCTTCTTATATCCTTATATTAAAGCAATTAAGAAGAGGTCTTCCTCTTCTTAATGTTTAGCATCTAACTTTTTTCTGCAACATCTGCTGGTGGTTCCTGCCTTTCAAATTCAGCCATCACTAAGTTATGAATTTCTTCTCTCATTTCAGTGCAAATAGGATGCGCTACATCTTTGAACTGTCCATTTGGTAATCTACGACTTGGCATAGCAACAAACATACCATTGTTACCCTCTATCACTCTTAGATCATGTATTACAAACTGATCGTTAAATGTAATGGAAGCAATTGCCCTCATCCTGCCAGTGCTATTTACACGACGTAGCCTAATTTCAGTAACTTGCATGAGGCCACCCCCTTCTTTGGTGCGTTGATTGTTTATTCTACAAAACAAATCAATCTCCTGCATAATTCAGATGGATTTTATTAAAATTTGGAAACTGCTAATGATATTTCTTGTCTTTTTATATCAATTTTTTCTAAACTAATTAAAGAGAAGTAATCATCTACTAGTTTCTTCTCTGGTAAATTAGTAGATAGCAAAACACCTACACCGACAACTTTAACCTGGAATTCTTGCATCAACTCCATTAACCCATTTATTGTGCCTCCAGCCCTCATAAAATCATCAATTATAAGAACTCTTTTTACTTCTTTTAAAGATCTTCTAGCCAATGACATAGTCTGAATAGTTCTTGATGAACCAGATACATAATTAATACTAACAGACGTTCCTTCTGTAATAATATGATCTCTTCTTGCAGCTATTACTGGCACATTTAGAAAAAAAGCTGTAGCCATTGCTAATGGAATTCCTTTAGTTTCAACTGTAACTACTGCATCTGGCCCTTCTTCATAAAAATGATTCGCAAAAATTTCACCTAAATTATTGCTTACTCTTGGGTCATATATACAGTCAGTCATATATAAGTATCCTCCAGGGAGGATTCTCTCTGGATTAGACAACTTTGTAGCTAATTCTTCTAATATTTCATCTCTTCGCCAATCTGAAATTCCAGGTATATACTTAACTCCTCCTGATGGTCCTGCTATAGTTATTACTTTTCCTCTGCCAATTTCATGTAATACGTCTCTGACTATACTAATATCTTCACTGATAGTTGATCTAGCTGAATCAAAAAAATCTGAGAAATCACCGAGAGTGTACATCTCGCCAGGGGAACTAAGTAATTTTTCTACAATTGCACTTACTCTTTCACTTCTTTTCCATTTAACCATTTCAACACTCCTATTTAATCAGCTAGTTCTCCAGTTTCAATAATTGCATTTAATAAACTATCTTCAGAATTAGCAATATGCTCTTCAACTAATAATTGTGCTCTTGTTTGATCTCTATCTGCTATTGCCTCTAATATTTGTCTATGTTCTCCAAGAACTAGACTTTGTCTATTATCTTTAGATAGACTAGCTAATCTAAATCTTTTTATTTGTTCTCTCAACAGACTGATCATTTGAGATAGCTTCTGATTTCTACCTGCACTTATTAAAATGTCATGAAATTTTTCATCAGTCTCTACAATCATTTCTATATTTTTCTCTTCAATATATTGACTCATTTTTAATACATTTACTTCCATTGATTCAAGTTCATCTGGTGTTATTTTTTCCACTGCTAAACTTGCAGCTAATCCTTCTAAAGCTGCTCTTATTTCAAAAGTTTCTGATATATCTTTCACACTCATACTAGCAACATAGGCCCCTCTTCTTGGCACCATGACAACTAATCCCTCTAATTCAAGCTTTCGTATTGCTTCGCGAACTGGAGTCCTACTTACGCCTAGCTGTTCTGCTAGTTGTGTTTCCATCAATCTTTCACCAGGTGAAAATCTTCCTTCTAAAATTGATTTTCTAACCACTTCAAAAACTACTTCTCTTAATGGTTTATATTCATTAATTTCAAGCTTTAGCTTTTCATCAACCATCAAAAAACCCCCTATAAACTATTTCAAATTACATGTTGTTCAGGATATTGCAAACCATAATTTTGTCTTTGTAGACTTTCTTTAGCTTTATTATATCATGTTCATTCTTTAAAACCATATAAAGAGTACTCCCACTCCCACTTATTTGAATATTTAAATTCTTATCTCTTAAATAGTTAACTCTTTCTTTTAAAATTTTATATCTATCAAAAATTGTTCTTTCTAAACTATTACTAATGCTTTTGTTAATTAAGCTAAAATCACCATTAACTAATCCCTTTTCTACATTATTTAGATCACCGGTATAACTATCTATGTTTGATTTATCATAGTGGTTAAAAATTTTTTTTGTGTCACAATGAATAGTTTGAGGCAAAACTGCAATTTTTGGTAATTTATTAGATGCGTTTATTGGTTTTAATATCTCACCAACTCCACTAGCTCTTTGTATACCTCCTACATAACAATAATATACATCAGCACCCAAACTTCTTGCAGTTTCTTTTATCTTATCTTCGGATACATTAACCCCTAATCGAGGCAACAATCTTAAAATAGCAGCAGCGTTACTACTTCCTCCACCCATTCCTCCTCCTATAGGAATATTTTTATTAAGATAAATTCTTAATCCTTTATCAATACCGAAACTATTAAGTGTTTTTACAATTAGATTAGTACTATCTAATGGAACTTCATTGTTATTTGATGTTATTTCAATTTTGTCAGATTCAACTTCTTTTATAATAATTTCATCATATAAATCTACTGATGCAAAGATAGTATCTAACAAATGGTAGCCATTCATTCTTTTTCCTATAACTTTAAGACCTAAATTAATTTTAGCTGGAGATTTAGTTTCAATCATGAACATCCTCTTTCTTAACTATATTTAATCAAAACATGCTTTTTATCTTTAATAATAGTTTAACATAACTAGCTTAAAAATATCTCTTGCTATAGCTGAAATAAGCTCAATTGAACAATTATCTTATTATATAAAAATCTAATTTGACAAAGATACATTTAAAAAACCAAAAGCCGCTTCATGGTAGTTAAACCATGAAGCGGCTTACTTAATTTTAGATTACTCTAAATATTCAAACTCTATGTTGGAAGTTAAGATATCTATATAACTGTAAGATACTCTAGGAATTTTTGATTTAGATTGATCTAATCTAACAGTGAAAACATGTGGGTATGTTCTCTCTAAAACGCCCTCTCTGATAATAGTTTTCTTTCTACCTCGGTTTGCCTTGAGCTTGATTCTTGTACCTAAATGATTCTCTAAATCATTTTTAATTTGTTTTATTGCAGTTGCCAACTCAATCACCCCTATTATGAGATTACACTATATTATAGCATATTTATTGTCATAACACAAATTTTGAGTTGTTCATATTAGCTTCAGTTAAATACTAACTAATAAACTGCTTTATTTTAGCAACAAATTCTGGCACTTCGCTTTCATCTCTTAAAATTATTAAGACTGTATTGTCTCCAGCCAGAGATCCTACAATATATTCATTATGAAGCGAATCTATTGCTTCTGCAGCAGTATTTGCACTACCAGTTAAAGTTTTTACTACAACAAGATTATTTACATTGTCAACTCCTACCACCGCATTTCGTAATAGTTGAACCATTCTTTCCATTCTGCTTCCTGGAACATGGTTGTTTACATGTGCATAATAATAATCTCCATCTTGCCCTTTTAACTTAACCAATCCAAGATCTTTCACATCTCTACTTACTGTTGCTTGAGTAACTGAAAATCCTTTCTTTTTAAGCTCTTGTAAAAGTGTTTCTTGAGTATCCACTTTTGTTTCACTAATAATCTCTAAAATAGTGGTATGTCTCTTGTTTTTCACTGTTCACTCTCCCTACTATTAATATTTAGCTAAACATTTCGACTTCTTTTGCAAGGCGAATATACTTCTCAATTGAAATATTATCTGGTCTCATATTTTCACTAATATCACAATTATCAAGTATGCCAACCCACTTATCTTTTGAAAAAGCTAAGTCTCCTGGTGCAGACAATGCGTTTGTTATTTTTTTTCGTCTTTGCAAAAAAGCTTTCTTAACTATTCTTTCTAATATTATCGGGTTATGATCTAAATTCTTTATTGGTTTGACAATAATTACAGCTGAGTCAACATTTGGTCTTGGCATAAAACAAGCTGATTTTACAGTAAATCCATATTCTACCTTTGCACTTGCTTGCAAAGTTATACTAGTAGTACCATAATGTTTGCTTCCTTTTTTTGCAATGAATCTTTGTGCCACTTCTTTCTGAACTAAAAAAACCATCCTACTTATAGTCAAACTGCTATTTATCAATAAATAAATTATGGGTGTAGTAATATAATAAGGCAAGTTTGCAATAACTTTCAACTCTTTATCACATAAAAAACTCAAATCTAAATTTAAAATATCTTCATTGACTATGTTTACATTATTATGGTCAGAAAGTGTCTCTTCCAATATAGGTATTAGTCTGCTATCAATTTCAACAGCATGGACTTCTTTTACTTTTTTTGCTAGTTCCTTCGTTAATGTCCCTATTCCAGGACCAACTTCCAAACATATATCATCTTTTTTAAGATCAGCTGCAATTAAAATTCTATCAAGAGCATTTTTATCTATTAAGAAATTTTGACCTAAACTTTTTTTGAAAGTAACATTATGTTTGTTAAAGAGTTCATTTATGTTTTTCATTGATAATAAAGAAGACATTAATCCACCTCAAAGCTAAATATTTCTTGTGCATTCTTAGTAGTAACTTCAGCAACTTCCTCTAAACTAATCCCTTTAATCTCTGCAATCTTCTTAGCTACTTCAATTACATATGCTGGCTCATTTCTCTTTCCTCTGAAAGGAACTGGTGCTAAATATGGACAATCTGTTTCTACAAGTAATTTATCTAGAGAAACTTTCTTAACCACTTCTGGTAATCTTTTTGCATTTTTGAAAGTAACAGGTCCTGCAACAGAGATGTAATAGCCAAGTTCAATAATTCTCTTAGCCATCTCATATGAACCTGAGTAACAATGTAGAATACCCTTTACTTCGCCAGCATAATTTTCCAAAACATCAAGAACATCAGCATGAGACTCTCTATTATGTATTACAACTGGATAATTATACATTTTAGCTAGTTCCATTTGTCTTTTAAAAACTTCTTTCTGCACTTCCCTTGGAGAAAAGTCATAATGATAATCTAAACCAATTTCACCAATTGCTAAAACTTTTTTTTGTTCAAGCCATGCAGCAAGGATTTTATAATCATCCTTTTTAACTTCTTTTGCACTGTGTGGGTGAAACCCTACTGCTGCGTACAAGTTATTATATTTATTTGCTTGCTTAACCGCTTTCTGTGAACTTGTTAAATCAGAGCCAATGTTTATCATATATGTCACATTATTTGCCTTTGCTCTAATTAAAACATCACCTAGATCATTAAATTTCTTGTCATTGAGATGTACATGTGTATCTACTAACTGCATAAAATACCTCCAAGTATTAATTTATAAATATTCCAACAAATTCCTAAAATTGCATAAAATTATTGACTTTTTACTAGTAAGTCTGTATACTTATACCGAGGTTTGATAACTAATCTTATATAAGGGAGAGATTTTGATGAAAGCAACAGGTATTGTACGCCGTATTGATGACTTAGGTCGTTTAGTTCTACCAATAGAGCTCAGACGTGTTATGGGTATCAAAGTTAAAGATTATGTTGAAATTTATGTTGATGACGATAGCATTATCTTAAAGAAATATGCTCCAGCATGCTTATTCTGCGGAAGCGCAAATGACGTTCAGATTTATAAAGGACGTAAAGTTTGTAAAGAGTGTATTGAAGCAATGACCACTCAACTCGAAGAAGAGGAAGAAAAAGAAGAGTAGTTTACTAAAGGCTGGTTAACAGCCTTTTTTTTCTTTTAAAATTAAATTATAGACTTCATTTTTAGTAATATCTCTATCTTTAGCTACTTCTCTCATACCATCATTTCTTTTTAATCCTTGTTGCATGTAAAAATCTAAATGTTCACTCAAAGTTAAGTCACACAAAGGATTACTCTTATGTTCTTTAAAACTATCTGCACCTTCAACAACTATACAAATCTCTCCTCTTGGGTTGTACTCTAATATATTACTATCCCCTAGTTTCCCTCTTAGAACTGTTTCATGAATTTTAGTTATTTCCCTGGCAATAGCAACATTCCTATTTATCCCAAAGAAATTCATTAGATCTGAAATATCTTTCTTATAACTGTGAGGACTTATATAAAAAATTAATGTTTCTGTTAAGTTTTTTATATAGTCCAATTTTGCTTCTCTATCTTTGTTCTTTTCTGGTAAAAATCCAAAAAAGGAAAACTCTTTCGTATTAAGTCCAGACATAATTAAAGCAGAGATCAAAGCAGATGGTCCAGGAATACTTGTAATTTCTATACTATTACTTATAGCTTCTTGAACAATAACTAATCCTGGATCACTAATTGATGGTGTCCCAGCATCACTTACTAATGCTATACTAGAGCCTTCTCTTATTTTGTTAATTAACTCTTTACTTCTACTAATTTCATTGTGCTGATGATAACTAATTAGAGTAGTTTTTATGTCATAATGATTTAATAACTTTATAGTTCTTCTTGTATCTTCACAAGCTACTAAATCAACTTCTGATAAAACCTTTAATGCTCTTATAGTTATGTCTTCTAAATTACCTATTGGTGTAGAAACTAAATACAATGTTCCACTCAATTATAATCACCTATATTCACTATATTTAACAAATCTTTAGTATAATTTTGTTTTTCATATACACTTAAACTAGGTTCAACTATTAGACCTTGGTTTGCACCCTTAGTGGCTTTTACTAAAAAAATATTAGACTTTATATTTTTTCTAGCGTGAATGAACTTAAGTTTTTTAGGCTCAAGTTTATTCATGCTCAAAAGACTTAAGAACTCAGATAATCGATCAGAGTTATAAACAAAGTAGGCAGAACCTCTATATTTTAGCATATTAGAAGCTGTAACTATAAAATCTTTAATACTCCCATTTAGTTCATGCCTAGCAAATGCATAACTATCGGTCTCACTTGGCTGCCCATTATTTTTAGAAAAATAAGGAGGATTTGAAACTACAATATCAAAGCTCTCTCTTTCATATAAATTATCTATCTCTCTTAAATCCATTTCTATAATCTTAACTCTTTTTTCAAAACCATTATGCAATACACTTCTTTTTGCAAGAGTTGATACGCCGGACTGTATTTCTACCCCATCTATCAACACAGACTCATTTTTGCTAGCTAAAACTAAGGGTATCACTCCATTACCAGTACCTAAATCTAAAATATTTATATTGTTTCTCAAATTTATATAATTTGCTAATAAAATAGAATCCAAGCTAAATTTAAAAAACCTAGAGTCTTGGTAGATTTTTAAATTTGTCCCAAATATATAATCTAAAGTAACATTGCTCATTTTTTCTCTAATTCGTCTATTTTATATTCTTTTCTTATTTTTTCTTCTTCTAATTCTACTAAAGCAGTCTTTTTAATCGCATTTGAAGCAATTACTACTCCTTTACCATCCACCGTAATTACACGATCTCCTTGGTTTGGCATAATAGCACCCATTTTTTCATAATACTCATTTTCATATCTTAAACAACACATTAACCTACCACAAATTCCAGATATTTTTGCAGGATTTAGTGTTAAATTTTGAGTTTTAGCCATCTTAATTGATACTGGTACAAACTCTGATAAGTGAGTAGAACAACATAATTCTCTCCCACAAGGACCAATTCCACCATACATTTTTGCTTCATCTCTTACACCAATTTGTCTTAACTCAATTCTAGTTCTAAAAACTGATGCAAGATCTTTCACTAATTCTCTAAAGTCAACTCTTCCATCAGCTGTAAAGAAAAATACAATTTTTGATGCATCAAATGCATATTGTATATCTACAAGCTTCATCTCAAGACCATGTTTCTCTATTTTTTCATTACATATGATAAACGCTTCTTTTTCTTTTCTTTGATTATATTCTAATTGTTTCTCATCTTCTTTTGTTGCAATTCTAACTACTTTTCTTAAAGGTGATACAATATCTCCTTCTTTAACCAGTCTTTCTGATATTGCAACCCATCCATACTCAAGACCACGTGCAGTTTCTACAATAACACCTTGTCCTTCTTCTAGTTCCAAATGATTTGGGTCAAAGTAATATATCTTACTAGCAGGTCTAAATCTTATACCTGTTACTTTAATCATAGCTTACCTCCATTAGTTCGATTAGTAACGTTTCCAAAATTAATTGCTTATTAATATACTTGTCTTCATCTTTTTTTGCTCTTAATATTAGTTTACATCCTTTAACTATTTCATCATTTGATAAATTATTGAAATAGTCTACTTTAGTCGTTATAATAGCACAAATATCCTCATTTTTCCTTAAAACTAAGCTCCATATTAATTCTAGGCAATCTAAAATAAAGTCCAGACTATATTGTTTTACTAATTTTTCAATCTTTTTATAAAGTTCGTATTCTTTTCTATCGTTTAAATAACTGATAACTTCATTTAGATCTGATATAACATTATGCAATCTGACTTCAGCTAAAATCTGATTAACATCATTAATACTCCCTTTTCCCAGATACAGAAGCAACTTCTCTTCTGCTTTACCCAAGTTAGTTGTATCTACTATATTTAGAATGCTTTTATGATCTAGAGGCGCAAATCTAACAATTTGACACCTAGAAATAATAGTAGGAAGTAATTTTGATAAACTTTCTACTAAAATTATAAAAGTTGTTTCTTCGGGAGGGTCTTCCAGAATTTTTAATAAAGCATTCTGCGCTTGCGTTGTAAGTTTTTCACCCTCATTAATCATGACCACTTTTCTTTTTGATTGAGTAGGCGATAAAAAGAGCCCTTCTTGCATACTGCGAATAATAGCTACACCAATAGATTTTTTATCTGTCTCCCAAAGCTTAAAGTCTGGGTGTTTATTTTGTTCGACTAAACCTTTATCTTGATCGTTCATTATATGGGAAGCAAAAGCTTTAGCAACAAGCCCTTTTCCTATTCCATTTTTGCCGACAAAAAGATAGGCATGCCCTATTCGGCCTGCCTCTATTTGTTGGTTTAATATTCTTTTTGCCCTATCATGACTCTCTATATTAGACCAAAGCATAATTAAGCTTTATGGAACTCTTCAACATCAATAACAAATATAGTCGCTCCACCCACTACAACCTCTACTGGAAATGGTAAAAATGATTCAGTACCAGTAGTACCTACAGGAGACATAGGAGTAACTAATTGCTCTCTTGAGTGACATGTTTCCTTTATAATACTAATAACATCATTAGTTTTCTCTTCATCTACACCTATCAACAAAGTTGTATTCCCAGATCTTAAAAAACCACCGCTACTAGAAAGTTTTGTAGCTCTATAGCCTTTGGTCATTAATTCTTCTAATAGTTTCACACTATCCTTATCTTGCACTATTGCTATTATCATTTTCATAATGAACACTCCTTAAGAGTTTTTTATTTTACTACAGATATTAACTGCTTTTGCTGTTTACTTACTATTCCAGATAATTTTCCAATATTGCTTAGCTTTTCAAGTTGTTTAGATAGATTATGACTTATAACTTCCCCAGGAACTAACAACGGTATGCCTGGTGGTATTTCCATAATTACATTTGCAGAAATCCTTCCCACAGCTTGTTCAAAATCTACCAGCTCAGTTACAGACAAATATGCATCTTTTAACTTCATAGCTTTTTTTGGTAAGCAATACTCTTTATTTTTTTCATTCTGTGTTATGTAGCATTTTAATTTACTAACTTCATCTAAAGCTTTAGTTAAGCAATTGATTTCATCTGGTGAAACAGATGGTGTTAATAAAAACAAAGCTATATTACCACTCCATTTTTCAATAATTATACCATATTTCAGAAATATATCAGATACTTTTTGCTTTTTAACACAAAATTTTAGATTAATTTTTGTATAATCAAAGTTATTCTCATTTTTAATAACTTCTATATTATTTAACTTTTTTGCCAAGCTAACAATATTATCACTAATATTCCTTAGTTCTTCGTATAGTTTTTCAGCTTCAAAGACTAAGTAATAGTTCATTGAATCCAAAGAAGCTAATGTTAAATAGGAAGGACTCGTTGAGTGTATAATTCTTCTAGATTGTATACATGGTTCAATCATCTTATCATTATTAATATGTAAATAAGCTGCTCCAGTAAAAGCAGGTAGAGTCTTATGAGGACTCTGTATTATAATGTCACTATTTACTTTTGTCGCTGAAATAGGTAGCTTATCTGATATCACCCAATGTGCTCCGTGAGCTTCATCAACTATTAGTATAATGCCATTGTTTTGGCAATATTTTGCTAGAGCTTTAATATCTCCTGATAGCCCCTCATATGTAGGATTTTGCACAAATACTGCTTTTATATCTTTATTTTCTTCTATTAATGAAACTACTTCATTGACATCAAAAGGTTCAAAAAAACTATTTTGATCAATCTTTGCATTATACCAAACAGGGTCTAATCCAGAAATGATAAGTCCATTTATTACAGATGAGTGAGCATTACGGGGTATTAAAATTCTTTTAGTCTTTTTAGCAATTGCTAATAATGCTGTATGTATAGCACTACTTGATCCTTGTGTAAAAAAAAGTGTTCTTTGAACATTATAAATCTGGGCAGTTTTTAGCTCTGACAAGTAAATAGGTCCTTGTTCTATAAATAAATTTCCTACTCCCTCAACTTCTGTAATATCCCACTCAAAAGCTTTCAGTCTTCTTATTTTTTTGGAAATATTTTTACCACCACGATGCCCTGGCGTGTGAAACCTAAAATTAGCTTCCTTCAGGTATTTTTCGATTGAATCTATAATAGGTGTTTGTGATTTTTCCATACAGTAATCCCTCACTTATATTATACAACATTTTACCATGAAAACATCTTTTTTGGTAAAAGAAAAAACCACATCAAATTGATGTGGTTTTCTAAATATAATATGGCAGCGACCTACTCTCCCGGGGCGTTACCGCCCGAGTACCAT
>CAZCFQ010000044.1:0-14629 GCA_964497955.1 uncultured Clostridiaceae bacterium | reverse complement strand
ATCCATTATTGTTTCCTTTCCATGTATAATAATACTACTGTAAATAGCCTTCTTGTTCTAAGGATTGCATTATAACATCATGCGGAAATCCTCGACCATACAAAAACCGATATAATTTATTTTTTTCAATGTCCTTATTCTGCTTAGTGCAATAGTTTAACAAAGCTTTTTTACAGTAGTTTAAAACTTCATCACTGCTTAATTTGTCTAACTCTCTTTTAATGAGGTCTTTTTTATATCCTTTATTTAATAGACTTCTATATATTTTGAATGGTCCCCACAAATTATATTGCATTCTTTCTTTCAAGTAATTTTTTATAGACCTAGATTCATTAATATATTTACAATCCATTAATTCTGAAATTACTTTATCAATAATTTCTTTTTCGTATCTTTTTTCAAGCTTCATTCTTACTCTTTTTTCTGAATAATCTCTATAAGAAATTATTCTTAATGAGTATGATAATGCTTTTTGATACTCTTTACTCTGTTGGCTCATTGTCAACTTCTTCTAATTTTGACAATCCATGATGTTCTCTAATTTTATTTTCTAAGTCTCTAGCTATTTCAGGATTTTCATCCAAGAATTCTTTAGAGTTTTCTCTTCCCTGACCAATAGTATCATCTTCATATGAATACCAAGAACCTGATTTCTTAATCAAGTCAAGATCAACTGCATTATCTAAAATTGATCCTGTTAATGATATTCCTGTACCAAACATAATATCAACTTCTGCAGATTTAAAAGGTGGAGCAACTTTATTTTTGACTACCCTAATTCTTGTTCTATTACCAAAGTTTTCGCTACCTTTTTTAATTGAACTAACTCTTCTAATTTCAAGTCTTATAGAAGAATAAAACTTAAGAGCTCTTCCTCCAGAAGTTGTCTCAGGATTTCCAAACATAACTCCTACTTTTTCTCTTATCTGATTGATAAATACTACTACTGCTTTTGATTTATTAATAATACCAGCTAATTTTCTCATAGCTTGTGACATTAATCTTGCTTGAAGTCCGATATGACTATCGCCCATACTTCCTTCTAACTCTGCTCTTGGTACTAACGCTGCTACTGAGTCGATTATAATAATGTCAACTGCATTGCTTCTTACTAAAGTTTCAGTAATTTCTAATGCTTGTTCACCTGAATCTGGTTGAGCTACTAATAGATTATCTATATCAACACCTAAGTTTGCTGCATATTTTGGGTCTAGAGCGTGTTCAGCATCTATAAAAGCTGCAGTACCGCCAATTTTTTGTGCTCCTGCTAACATATGTAAAGCCAAAGTAGTTTTACCAGATGATTCTGGACCATAAACCTCAACTATTCGACCTCTTGGCATGCCACCAATTCCTACAATAATATCTAGATCTAAACAACCTGAAGGGATTACATTTACATCTAGAGCTGCTGAATCATCTCCAAGACGCATTATGCTTCCTTTACCAAATTGTTTTTCTATTTGTTTTAATGCATTTTTTAACGCTTGTTCTTTTCCCATTGTCTACCTCCTTATGCTTTAATATTTTTCAATATAGTAAATGAAATTTATTTTTCCTTACCCAAAAATAATACCAGAAATAACAAGCTAAAACAAGCTAGTAGCATTCTGGCGTCATTAATATTATATAATAGGATTTATTGAATTTATAGTAAAAATCATATATTAATTGATTTCTATGGAAACTACTGATTTTACATCTCTTAATCTTTCTAAAACTTCATTTAGATCAACTATATTAGGTAAATGTACATCAAATTCTACTGTAATTAATCCATCTCCTACTTTTATTTGTACTGATTCTATATCAATATCATATTCGCCTAAAATCATTCCTAAAACTCCTAAAAGTCCTGGATGATTTCTTGCAACAAAAGTGAATCTCTTCTGGTTAGCTCCATGCATAACATTGACATTTAACTGTCTTAAAAAAGAAAGTGCTATTATTACAAATGCTGTTGTAATTGTAGCAGCAAGGTAATTGCCAGTTCCTAAAGCTAAGCCGATTCCTGCAACAACCCACAAACTAGCAGCTGTAGTTAAACCTTTAATTGATAATCCTTCTTTCATTATAGTTCCTGCTCCCAGAAAACCTACACCACTTACAATCTGTGCTGCAACTCTTGCTGGATCGGCAGTAAAAGGAAATCCTGTAATAGAAACTATAGTTATTAAAGTTGAACCAATACATACTAATAAATGAGTTCTCAATCCTGCTGGTCTACCAGAAGTTTCTCTTTCAAATCCTACTATTCCACCAAAAATGAGTGCTAGTACTAATCTTAATGAAATTGTTATGTAATCCATATACTAACACTTCCTATCTTTTATTTTAGACTAATACAAATCATGCCTTTTATTATTCATAACAGGTAGTTTGTTTCTATATTCTTCAATTAAATCCAAATTAATGTCTTTAACTAAAGTCCCTTCTTTTTCATCTAGTTGTCCTACTACTTCTGCCCAAGGATTAACGATTAAAGAATGTCCATATGCTACATAAGATGCATTGGTATTTCTTGCAGGAGAACATCCCGCTATAAAGAGCTGATTATCAAGGGCTCTTGATTTAAAAGCCAAATCCCAATGAGCTGGTCCTGTAGTCATATTAAAAGCAGCTGGTACAAATATTACTTTGGCTCCAGTTTCGCCTATTAATGAAAAGTATTCTGAGAATCTTATATCAAAACAAATTGCTACTGCCATTTTACCAAATTCTGTTTCAAAAGTAGTAATATCTTTTCCAGCAGATAAAGTTTTTGACTCCATAAATTCCATTTCACCTGGAATAAATATATCAAATAAATGGACTTTTCTATGTTTTGCTAATTTTTCACCATTTCTATCAAATACATAACTTGTGTTATATATTTGATCTCCATCTCTTTCAGGGATTGATCCACCTACTAAATATATATTATTGTCTTTAGCTTGTTTTGATAAGAATTTATAAGTCAATCCACCTTCTATTTCTGCATTTTTTTCAAAGTTGCTATTTTCATAAGGTGAGTTGAATATCTCAGGCAGACACACAATATCACTGCCCTTTTCACTTACTTCTTTAATTTTTTCCTTAGCTACTTCTAGATTTCTTTTCTTATCTTCACTTACATTAAGTTGACATAACCCTATTTTCATTTGTTCACCTCTTATGTTAAAAAGGGTGGATTATTCCACCCTTAATTAATCTTAATATCTGTAGATTGCAAATGAGTCTTTTCTTTCATCTGAATATTGATTTTCTTTCAATACATATACATTACCACTATTAACATGAGTATATCTGGCAATAAGATCTAACAGGTCTACATGTTTGAGCTTAATCTCATCTGCAAATGTAACCTGCATAGTTTCTTCATCAAAAGTACCCCAAATTTTCTTACCTGACTTCAAAAATGCAGTTTTTACTCTACCTGAAAAAGCAGATTTTAGAATTGAAGATACTTCATTACTTACTTTAGAACTTTTCTGTCCTAGTAACTGATTATATAACTCTAAGTCTTCTTCTAAAGGCTTTGTGTAGATAGGTTTAATTATTTCAAATGCCTTTTTATGTAACTCTTCAGCACTTTTAATATCAGGATTTCCAACAATAGCTTCTTCACATATATTTTTATGATTACTTACATTCCTAAATATAGCTAAGATATAGTCTACTCCTGCTAAAACTAAAGGTTCGTCATCATTTAATACTTTTGATAAGCCTTCTTTTGCCAACTGGAAGAAGTACTTGATATTATCTTTATCATCTTCTTCATCTCCTTGACCGTGAAAAACAGAAGAACCAGTTCTATTGCCAGGTTGAGCTGAATGATGACTGACGTGATCATGAGTTACATCGTATTTTAAAGCTTCATCTAAGCTTAGTGGAATATCTAAATCTTCTAGATTTATTTCTTCAACATCATATTGATTTGCTTCAAAAAGTCTTATTTGATTCTTACTAAGTGACAAAATCTTATAGTTTCCTAAGCTATTGTATAGTGGAAAAAGTGGTTTGAGATGAAATTTAGGTGCTATAACAACATCTTCTTCAAAACGAATTGGTAATCTATAAATAAATTGGTGCTCTTTGCTTAAAAATAGTGCAAGTCCATCACTTTGCTTTTGCCAAAACATAGAATTAAGATATAAATCTTCCGCTGGTTTAACTAAAGAGTCAATCTCAGTATCTTTCATTCCTCTTTCTTCTAACATACTTCTTGTTTGTCTTACTAAGTTCTTTAACCTTGTAGGGCTTTGTGTTGATTCTTGTCCCTTTCTATAAGTTGGCATATAAATGGAAGCACAGTAATCACTTTGAGCATTTGTGATTTCACTAAATACTTTGTCTGTAAGTTTATCCATGTAATCTTCTCCTTTATAAATATTTTACATCAATCAGGTTTTAAGCCAATCAGTAAGTTACAAGCAAAATTACTATCTATCTTTATTATAAATTATAATAGGTTAATTTAAAAGTCAAAATTTTAAGCAAATGAAGGTACTATTAGCTTTATTACATAAAAAAAGACTGATAAATCAATTGATTCCAGTCTTTTATAATAAGAAATATTGTTCTACTTACATGTAATTTTTAATATTTAAGAAGTTTTCAATATCTTCAGGATGTAAAAGTTATTTATAAGTAAAATATTTAGTTTAAAAGTTCAATATTTTTTTCTTTTAACTTTTTTGAAACTTTCATAACTAATAACACAACTAAACAACTCAAACTTAATATCATAAATATCCATTTTATTGGTGTAAAAATAGTTGTAATATAGACAGGTATACTTGATGTATTTGGTAACAGCTTTATTATTGACATCAATGAAATTGTTTCAAATAAATCAGCAATAGCTCTTATAAGTGGTAATGCAATTACAATTTTTGCTAAATCTAACCTATTTACTTCTTTTAATGATTTTGTTAATAAAGTTGATTGAAACAAAAACAAAACTGCTATTAGTAACAGATCTATTATTAACAAATTAAAATAGCCACTTCTACCTGCTTTACCTAAGCTATTAATGAACTCTACTATTTGTTCTGGTCTATTGTAAAAATTCATATCAAGCATTTTAAAATTAGGTATTATCTTTTGTAAATAACCTTTTCCAAAAATACTATTTTCCATTAAAAACATTGTAAACATAAAAGATATCATTATATATTTTGTATACGCTTTTTGAGACAAAATTTTGATCCACTCTATTAATTTTTCCATCTTAACTTTCATTCCTTTCAAATTATGATATAATTCTATTAACACACTAGTAGTGAATTAAATATACCGTTCGTATAGAATACTAATAGTGAATGGTAATGTCAAATAAAATGAAAGGATTTTTTAAAATGAATAGAAGAGAAAAAGAAATGCAAGCTAGAAGGATGCATATAATTAAAAATGCAGCTACTATTTTTGGTAGAGATGGTTATGAGAATGCTTCAGTTAATGAAATAGCAAAAGAAGCTGAATTTACCAAAAGAACTTTGTATAAGTATTTCAATGATAAAGCTGATTTATATTTATCTGTTTTATTATTTAAATATAGACAAATGATTGATCATTTTGAAAATCAAGAATTAGAAGGCACTACAGGTTTTGAAAAACTTAGAGATAGCATAGAGAAACAATATGAGTATTATCTTAATAATACTGATACCTTTAGGATAATGTATGATATTGGTAATGTAAGAGAAGTTACTGATAATGAGAAGATAAATGAGTTTATTAAATTGGATAGTAAGATTACTGAAACTATATGTAGTTTAATAAAGCTAGGGCAAAAAGATGGCTCTATAGCTAATGAACCTAGTAGTGAAGACATGACGGTGAGTTTAAAATTTATTTTATCAGCTGTTTTTGACAAACTTGCAATTGTTGGTGATAGTTATGTAAATCATATTGAAAAGAGTAAAGATGACTTCATAAAAGATGTGATTGATATGATTCTAGATTCAATTAAGAAAACAAAAAGTTAATATTTATTTAATATATTCTAGTTTCTGCTTATGCTAGGTAGTAGTTAAAAAAAATTTCAAAAATAATTTATTTGATTATTAGATTAAAATGTGCTCGTATTTTTTATCTTTATATTCTATAATAATATTATTACAAATAGAATACAATAGGTCTTTGATTCATTATCAATTATGTTATATCAATATTCATATGGAAGGTATGAGCAACAAATGAAAATGCTTATGAAGTCAGACCATATAGCGCCATGTGGCATGAACTGTAGTTTATGCATCCACTATCAATCAAATCATCTCGATTTTGATGAAGTTGACTTAAATAAAGAAAATTGTAAAGGTTGTATTGAAAAAGGTCGTACGTGTTCTTACTTGTCTAATCATTGTGAAAATATACCTAATTTTTTAGTTAGGTTTTGTTATGAGTGTGATGTATATCCTTGCCAAGAGTTAATAGAACTAGATGAGAAGTATAAGGATAAAAATCATCTCAGTATTATTGAAAATCTTAATATGATTAGTTTTCTTGGATTAGATGTTTTTATTAAAAGCGAGAATCTCAAGTGGAGATGTAGTAATTGCAATAGCTTAATCTGTTGTTATAATGGCCTTTGTTTAAATTGTGAAATTGAAATATTAAAAGAAAACAAAAACTATAGATGGAATCAATCTGTTGGTGAATCATAGGTTTTGAATTTAAATTTAGTAGATACTTTTTAATCTAAGATCAGTTTGCTGTGTCGTTTGTATAGTATTATTATGCCATTTGAAATCTTTTAAAATAAAAAAAGCGTTGTAGACAACACCTAATAAATGTTGTAACTACAACGTTTTTACTTGGTCGGGATGGCGGGATTTGAACCCACGACCTCTTGACCCCCAGTCAAGCGCGCTACCAAACTACGCTACATCCCGAATCCAGAATAACTAATCTTAGTTATTCTCTTTTTCTTTTTTTTCATCTAAAAGTAAAGCTTTTCTAGATAATCTTACTTTCCCATTATCTACACCTATAACTTTAACTCTTACTGTATCACCCATATCAGCAACATCTTCAGTCTTTTTAACTCTTCCAATGTCCATTTCAGATATATGAAGTAATCCGTCTTTTCCTGGTAACAGTTCTAAGAATGCACCATACTTCTCTACTCTTACAACTTTACCTTCATAAACTTCTCCAACTTCAATGTCTTTAACGATCTGCTCAATCATTTCTAAAGCTTTCTCGCCGCTTTCTCTTTCAGTTGCAGCAACATAGACGGTTCCATCATCTTGAATGTCTATTTCTACTCCTGTTTCATCAATAATTTTATTAATAGTTTTACCACCAGAACCAATTAAAACTTTTATCTTATCAACAGGGATCTCAGTTGAGTACATTCTTGGAGCATACTCAGATAGATCTACTCTAGGTTGAGATAAGTCTTTATTCATAATATCTAAAATATGCATACGTCCTTCTTTGGCTCTTTGTAGAACTTTCTTAATAATTCCTATATTAAGACCTTTAATTTTGACATCTAGCTGAATTGCTGTAATTCCTTTTTCTGTTCCAGCTACTTTGAAATCCATATCTCCATAAAAGTCTTCTATACCTTGGATATCAGATAAAATAACGACATCATCTTCAGTTTTTATAAGACCAAGAGCAACTCCTGCTGCAGGTCTTGTAACTGGAACACCTGCATCCATTAATGATAGTGAACTACCGCAAACACTAGCCATTGAAGAAGAACCATTAGATTCAAGTATCTCTGAAACTACTCTTATAGAGTATGGGAAGTCATCTTCACTTGGTAAAATTGGCAATATTGCTTTTTCTGCTAAAGCACCGTGACCAATTTCTCTTCTTTTAGGTCCACGCATATATCCTGCCTCACCTGTTGCAAATGGTGGGAAGTTATAATGATGCATATATCTTTTGACTTCTGTAGTACCAATATCATCTAACTTTTGACTATCTCTAATAGTACCTAAAGTTGTGATTGATAAAGCTTGTGTTTTTCCTCTTGTAAATAAAGCACTACCATGTGTTCTAGGTAAGAGGCTTGTTCTGGTTGAAATTGGCCTAATATCCTTAAGACCTCTACCATCAATTCTATGTTGTTCATTAATAATGATAGATCTCATTGTTTCTTTTGAATATTGACTAATAAAGTTGCCTACTTCTTTCTCAAAAGAATCTTGATCAGCATATTTTTCTGTTAATCTTTCTTTAATACTAGCTTCAAGATCTGCTAATTTATTCTTCCTAGACTCTTTATTAATATCTTTCATTATGCTATACATTTTGTCACTTGCTAATGATATAACATCTTCTTTTAATTGCTTGTTTTCTTCTTTTTGTGGAACAGGTTGTTTTTCTTTACCAAATTTCTCAATGATTCTTTTTTGAAATTCAATTGTTTTCTTAATTTGATTATGTGCAATTTCGATAGCTTCTAAAACTATCTCTTCTTCTACTTCTTTTGCATCAGTTTCTATCATAACAACTGCATCTTCAGTTGCCGCTACAAAAACATGCAAATCACTTACTTCATCTTGCTTAACTGTTGGATTAACTACAAATTCTCCATTAACTCTACCAATAATTACAGCTCCAACTATTTCATGAAATGGAATATCTGATAAACCAAGTGCTAAAGAAGCACCAATTAAGCTAACTACTTCTGGTGTATTATCTTGATCTACTGATAATACTGTAGCTACTAATTGCAAGTTATTACGATATGTTTTTGGAAATAATGGTCTAATACTTCTGTCTATTATTCTACAGTTTAGTATTGCTTGTTCACTTGGTCGACCTTCTCTTCTTAACCAACCTCCTGGTATTTTACCTATAGCATACATTCTTTCTTCCACATCTACTGTAAGAGGAAAGAAGTCTACTCCTTCTTGTGGTTGGTCTGCTGCAGTTGCTGTTACTAATACTACTGTATCGTCAAATCTAATTAAAGCAGACCCGTTGGCTTGCTTTGCCATTTCTCCTACTTCTACTGTTAAATCTCGTCCGCTAATGTTTTCTGTGAATACTTCTCTCATAAAAGCCCTCCTAATAAAGCTCTAATGTAACTAAAAAGCGGGGTATCCCCGCTTTTGTTTTACTATCTACGTAATCCAAGTTGTTTGATAAGTTCTCGGTACGCTTCAATATCTTTATTTCTAAGATAGTTCAATAAACGACGACGCTGACCAATCATTTTATACATTCCTCTTCTTGAGTGAATGTCTTTTTTATGCATCTTTAAGTGGTCAGTTAACTGATTTATTCTTTCAGTTAACATAGCAACTTGAACTTGTGGTGATCCGGTATCATTTTCATTGATTCCATACTCTTCAATAATCTTCTTCTTCTCTTCTTTTCCTAAAGCCATTGTGTGTTCCTCCTAGTTTTTTATTAATCGCTTTTATACCACGCATACGCTGGAGTAGGCGTAAAGCCTAGTATAAAGCTAACATAAGCATTTTATCATTTTAGTTCTTACTTGTAAATGTTTGCTGCTTAATATTTAATTTTTTAATACTCTCGACATCTTTTGAGATTTGGTTAACTAAGTGATTCAAATTAGTAAACTTTATATCGTCTCTTAAAAACTCAGTTAAATATATAGTAAGCTTTTTATCATATAAATTACTATTTCTTAGAATATCAATAATATGGACCTCTACTGTTTGTGATCTATTATCAAATGTTGGATTTTGACCAATATTAATAGCAGCTAACTCTCCTCTATCAGTATAGCCAGCATAAACTCCATTCTTAGGTAAAAGTTTGATTTTTTCAACTCCTAAATTAGCTGTTGGAAATCCTAATTTTTTTCCTCTACCCATTCCCTTTTCTACTATTCCACTAATACAATAAGGTCTTTTCATTAGTTGATTAGCTTTTTTTACTTGTCCATTAACTAAAAGTTCTCTAATTAAAGTAGAACTAACTTTTTCTCCTTCAAAAGTTACTGCTTGATGAACTGATAAGCCAATTTTCTTTTTACTTAGATAGTTTTTTAAAAAATTAACATCTCCACTAGCTTTGTAACCAAATTTAAAGTTAAATCCAACTATAACATGATCTATTTTTAAACTGTTAATAATTAAATCTAAAAAATCACTTGGACTTAATTTTGCTACTTTATAATTAAATGGAAGATCAAGCCAATAATCTATGTCTAAATCTAATAAAATGTTTTTCATTTCTTCTTTTGTTGTAATTCTTTTAAAATTAATTGGATCAAAAAAATGCTTGGGATGAGGATTAAAAGTTAAAAGAGCAAACTTTTTACCATTAGACAATTCTATCCCTTCGTTAATTAGTTCTTGATGACCGATATGTACTCCATCATAATTTCCAATATTAATTATTAAGTTTTCTGTTATTTCCTTTAATTCTTCCCACTTTTTAATAATTCTCATAACTACCCTCGTTTTAAATAAAAACTTTTTTTGGTTTTAGCTGGTTTTTATCATAATATGCAATGGCTACTAAATTATCATCTTCACTTACTAAAGCAACCAACTCATTATCTTTATACTCTTTTGTTGGATTTATATATCTACCATGTTTAATATCGTCATACTGTAAACTATTTAACCTAAGTATGTTCATGTTTAAAACAGCTAACTTCATTGATTGCAGTTTTAGTTCTTCATTTAATAAAAATGAGTTATTTAAGCTAAATGGCCCAATTTTTGTTCTTAATAAGAATGACATAGTTCCTATATTTCCACTTTTTTTAGCAATATCTTCACATAACACTCTAATGTATGTACCACTAGAACATTCAACATCAATGATAATTCTATCACCAAGATTTCTTACTAAATCTATCGAGAATATTTCTATTTCTCTTTTATCTCGTTTTATTTCTAGACCATTTCTTGCAAGTTTATATAGTCTTATACCATCTTTTTTTAGTGCAGAAGTCATTGGAGGTGTTTGCTGTTGTACTCCTATAAATTGAGCTAAAATATTGTTCCAAGATTTATCATTTAACTGTTTAATAGGCTTTTTATCAATAGTTTCTCCAAATAAGTCTCCACTACTTGTTTGAAATCCAAGTTGGATTTCTCCGCGATAAGTTTTTTTATAATTTTGAATATACTCTAAAAGTCGTGTTCCTTTTCCCACGCCAAGTACTATAACACCACTAGCACCAGGATCAAGTGTTCCTGCATGGCCTACTTTTCTAGTATCTAATATTTTTCTTACTCTTGAAACTACATCATGAGATGAAATTCCAGGTGGTTTAACTACTGATATTACTCCGTTAGTCAAATTATAACTCAAGCCCTTCTAAATATTGTTTTGTATAATCGCAAACTTGCTTAATTATTAAATCAAAATCACCATTTAACTGACAGCCAGAGGCATATTTATGTCCTCCGCCTCCAAAATGTCTAGCCACTTTAGATATATCAACAGGTGGAATACTTCTTAAGCTAATTTTAACATTTTTATCGTATACTTCTGTAAATACAATAGCT
Source organism: uncultured Clostridiaceae bacterium (assembly GCA_964497955.1). Classification (GTDB taxonomy): domain Bacteria; phylum Bacillota; class UBA994; order PWPR01; family PWPR01; genus PWPR01. The sequence continues at coordinate 3,185 of CAZCFQ010000044.1, read as the reverse complement.
ACATAGGTTCCTTCTATTCCTCTAATATAGTTAACTAGTTCAGGATATTCTGTTGGGCTAAGATTGTATTTTTTAATAATCTCTCTGTTTACAGTCATAATGACAAATTTATCAAATATTTTAACATTTGTTATAGCATCACTTACTAAAGAAAAAGCCTTTTTTGTTCTAAAATCTAGTATTTTACTTTTTATTTCATAAGAATCAAAATTATATTCCATTAAGTCAGCTGCTACTTTCATGATTTTACTACTTGTATTAGAGTGTTTAAATCCCCCAGTATCACCAACTATGGCTGCAAATAACTGTTTTGCAATTTCAATGTTCATATAAGTTAAATCCATTAAATCATGTAATATTTCTCCTGTAGAAGAAGCTTTAAAATTCAATATATTAGTTTTACCAAAGCTTGAGTTATCAGGATGGTGATCGATATTGCATATGGGTAGGTTTAAAATCTTACTTTCTGGGTTTAATGGAGTTCTTCTTAAATTAGAGCTATCTAAAACAAATATTGCTTGATAATTACTTTTAATCAGATCTTCTTTTCTAAGTGCATATTTTTCATATATTAAAAACTCTAAATTGATTGGTATTTCATCAGTTAAAAGATATTTAGCATTTTTACCTATTTTATTCAAATAAATCGTCAATGCTATTGATGACCCCAGTGCATCAGCATCTGGGGTCTCATGTGAACATACTAAAAATGAATCATACTCATCAATAAATGAGTTGAAATCATTTCTTTTCATTTTTAACTTCCTTAAGTAATTTATCTATTTTAGCTCCATAAGCGATAGAATCATCATAGATAAATTGTAATGTAGGTGTTCTTCTTAAGTTAGCTTTTTCAGCAACTTGTTTTCTAATATAACCTGATGCAGATTTTAATGCTTCTTTAGTCTCTTCAACTTTTTCTTTTCCACTTAATAGTGAAAAGTATACCTTGCATTCACTTAGATCTTTTGTTAAATCTACTCCTGTAATAGAGATAAAACCTATCCTAGGATCTTTCACTTCATTTTGCAAAAGATGGCTTATGATTCTTTTTACTCTAGACTGTTGTTGATTAACTCTATAATTAGTCATTTTTAAGCCCCTCATATTAATATTTTTTTATCAAGCATTTGAATTCTAAAATCTTGCTCAATAATATTTATAACACTATCTATCATTTGTTCTACATGCTTATTAGTATTACTAACTGCAGCAAAAGTTAATTCGGAGTAGTTCCACTTATCATTTTCTCCAGTTTCTGCAATACTAATGTTAATTCTTTTGCATTTATCAATAATAGATCTTAATACTTGTCTTTTGTCCTTCAATGAATACGAATGTGGTATATAAAGTTTAATAGAAACTACTCCAAACATTACTCGCCTGGTCTTTCTTTCATTATATAAGCCTCAATAATATCATCTTCTTTGATATCATTGAAGTTTTCAAGTCCGATACCACATTCATAACCAGATGCAACTTCTCTTACGTCATCTTGGAAACGCTTGAGAGAAGAAATATTTCCTTCATAGATTAAACTACCATCTCTATAAAGCTTTACTATTGCATTTCTTCTAATTGTACCTTGTGTTACATAACAACCTGCGATTGTTCCAACTCTTGGCACTTTGAAAGTTGCTCTTACTTTAGCTGTACCAATATTAATTTCTTCAAAAATTGGATCTAACATGCCTTTACCTATTGCTTCAAGGTCTTCAAGCAAGTTATATATTACACTGTAAAATCTCATTTCTACAGATTCTTCTTCAGCTGATAATTTAGCAGAACCATCTGCATTTACATTAAAGCCTACTACTAATGCATCTGAAGCAGCAGCTAACATTACATCGGTTTCATTGACAGCTCCAACTCCGCTATGAATAACTTCAAATTTAATCCTAGTATCTTTTTCATTTAAGTGTGCTATAGAACCTTTAATTGCTTCAACAGAGCCTTGGACATCACCTTTAACAATCATATTTAAGGTGTGGGATTCTTGATCGTCTTGCATTTGAGCTACTAAATCATCTAGTGTCATTCTAGAAGATTTTGCTCTTAGTTCAACTTGTCTAGCTTTCTGTTGTTTTTGCTCAGCAATATCTTTAGCTTCTCTATCATCTTCATAAACAGTTAAAATATCACCTGGTTCTGGTAGTCCATCCATACCTGAAATTACTATTGGTGTAGATGGTCCAGCTTCTTTAATTCTTTTACCTTTATCACTAACAATGGTCTTTATTTTTCCATAATAGTTCCCAACTACTACTGATTCACCTTTATTAAGAGTACCATTTTGAATAATGACAGTAGCTACTTTACCATAACCTTTTTCTATGTTAGATTCGATTACTGTTCCCTGTGCTAATGCATCAGGATTAGCTTTTAACTCATTCATTTCTGCAAGTAGTAATACCGCTTCTAATAAATCAGGAATATTTTGTCCTGTTAAAGCAGAAATCTCAACACAAATTGTGTTTCCACCCCACTCTTCTGGAACTAGTTCATACTTTGTTAGTTCCTGTTTGACTCTATCAGGGTTTGCACTTGGTAGGTCAATTTTATTTATAGCGACAACAATAGGTACATCTGCAGCTTTTGAGTGATTTATAGCCTCAATTGTTTGTGGCATTATTCCATCGTCAGCTGCTACAACTAATATAACAATATCAGTTACTCTAGCACCACGAGATCTCATTTCTGTAAAAGCTGCGTGACCTGGTGTATCTAAGAATGTAATTTTCTTATTGTTTACTTCTGTTTGATAAGCACCAATATGTTGGGTAATTCCACCAGCTTCTGTTGCTAGTACCCTTGAATTTCTTATTTTATCTAAAAGCGAAGTCTTACCATGGTCTACATGACCCATTACTGTAACAATTGGTGGTCTTTCTTCAAGAAGTTCTGGATCTGCTACTGGTTCTATTGTAGCAATTTCCTCTTCTTCTTCTTTTATATTAACTGTAATACCCATCTCTTCACCTATTACTATGGCTGCTTCTGGGTCTACTGGTTGGTTAATAGCTGACATAACACCTAAGTTCATTAATTGTGCAATTAATTCATTAGGATCAATTTTCATCGCTTTTGCTAACTCACCAACTGTAAGATATTCTGGAATCTCAATCTCATCTGGTCTTTTCTCGTATTGTCTACTATTTTGACTTTTACTTCTTTTATTCTTTTTA
>CAZCFQ010000043.1:0-15531 GCA_964497955.1 uncultured Clostridiaceae bacterium | reverse complement strand
AAGATCCATACATAGTTGTTGAAAATGGTAAACAATATTGGATGCTAGATGCGTATACTTATACAGGTGACTTCCCATACTCTGAGCCATATGCAAATGGTATTAATTATATTAATGACTCAGTAAAAGTTGTTATAGATGCATATAACGGAACAACAGACTTTTACTTGTTTGATGAAAGTGATCCAATAGCTCAAACTTATAAGAAAATATTCCCTGATCTTTTCACAAATTTAGATCAAATGCCAGAATATCTAAAGAAACACATAAGATATCCTGAAACAATGTATCAAGTTCAAGCGGAAATGCTACTAGATTATCATATGACAGATGTAGCAAACTTCTTCTATAAAGATGATGCATGGTCAATTGCTAATGAAGTATATGGTCAATCAGGGCAATTACAAGTCCAGCCAAGGCATATATTAATGAAACTTCCAGGTGAAGATGAAGTAGAATTTGTCTTAATTTTACCTTTTACACCACTTGAAAGAAATAACATGATTGCTTGGCTAGCAGCTAGAATGGATGGAGAAAATTATGGTGAGATGATTCTTTATCAGTTCCCAAGACAAGAGTTCATCAATGGTCCATTAAATATTGAAAATAGAATTGACCAGGATACTGATATATCAGGCCAGCTATCACTTTGGTCACAACAGGGCTCTCAAGTAATTAGAGGAAACTTGATGGTTATTCCAATAGAGGATTCAATTCTTTTTGTTGAGCCTATATATTTAAGAGCTTCTGCTCAAGGATTACCAGAAATAAGGAGAATAATTGTTGCCCACGGAGATCAAATTGTAATGGAAGAAACTTTTGATGAGGCACTAGCTAGAATTTTTGGAGTTGCAGAAGAAGAACCTGATGACCCAATTGATGAGTTTTCAACTCTTGTAGAGTTAACACAGGAAGCTCAAGGACTTTATCAAGATATGGATGAAGCTATGAGAAACGGTGACTGGGCTAGATATGGTGAATTACAGGAAGAATTAAGAGGAATCATTGATAGGCTTGTTAACCAAGCAGGTGCAACTACTGATATTATTGATCAAAATTCTGATGTTATAAATGAGGATACTGATAATACAAATTAAAGTAAACAAAAGGTCTTGTGATTTAGTTTCACAAGACCTTTTCTTATTCATCTATTATTTTTCCTTCTACATCTATTGTTTTAGCATTATCTTTTTTATATGTATTGTAAAAAGTTGAGCTTTTAGACTGAATACCAGCTTGCTTACTTGCAATATGCCTAAATACTAAACTAGCTATATATATAAAGAAGAAATCATCTAAAGGCATAAATGGTATAACTGGAGCAAGAGCATATCCGATTGATACTAGAATAAAAATTAATTTTGTGCTTAATTTAACTCTTGTATCTTTAATTAACTGCCATACTGTATAAAAATGTTTAAATATCATATTAATCACCTGTAATTATATTATATCATTAGAATGATGGTTAAATAGTAAAAATTTAATGGTCTTTGTCAAAATTCCTTAACATATTTGCTATTGAGTTTTATAATATACTTGGTATTATAATAAAGATAATAAGGAGCATACATTTTGAATATTGCATTCTTTTTGAAACCTAAAATTGAAACAATTTATTTAGATAATAAATCTTCTGTAAGGCAAACTATAGAAAAAATGGAACATCATAGCTATACTGCAGTACCTATAATTAATAAGGATGGTAAATATTTGGGGACTATAACTGAAGGAGATCTACTGTGGTTTATTAAAGACAGGGAATTTCCAGATTTATTTGATTTAGAGGATACTTCTATTATGGAAGTACCTAGAAGAGTTACAAATAAAAGTGTTCCTATTCATGCAGAAATTGAAGAGCTTTTGAACTTATCAATTAATCAAAACTTTGTTCCTGTAGTTGATGACCAAGGTATTTTCATTGGAATTGTTACTAGACGATCTATTCTTAATTTCTTTTACACAAAATCAAAAACAATTGACAATTTATTAGAAAGAGGATTTTAAATATAATAAGATTATAAAAGAGACTTCACTTTCGTGAAGTCTCTTTTATAATTAACTATCTATACCACAGACAGAGCAATTTTTAATTCTGTCTACATTAATCTTTTGAAAATCCATTGATTTAAAATCGCAAATTAGGATTTTTCCTGTTAAGTCACTTTCAATACTACATATCTCTTTTATAGCTTCAGTGACCATAATTGTGCCTATAGTTCCTACTGTAGATCCTAATACAGGTTTTGGCACTGGTTGATCAAGTAAGTCTCCTAAAGCACAATTATAGCAAGCTGTTTTGTATGGAACTATTGGAAAAACATATCCTGAAAAAAGCTGTATAGCTCCGTCAATCATTGGAGTATTATTATTAACACAACCATAATTGATAAACCTTCTAGCCTCTAATGTGTCTACACAACTCATTACTAAATCATAACCATTAGTAATATCTATAGAATTTTCCTTTGTAATCATTCTTCTATCTACTTCTATCTCTATATCTGGGTTAAATGCAGTTAATCTTTCAATTGCAGCTTCTGCTTTATCACTATCTACTTTATCAACATTGTATAGGATTTGTCTGTTAAGATTATTTGGTGCTATTGTATCATTATCCATTAAAGTGATGTGCCCTACTCCTGCTGCAGCTAAATAATATGCAACAGGGCTACCCAATCCACCAAGTCCAACGACTAAAACATTTGCCTCTTCTATTCTTTTTTGTCCTTTAAGACCTATTTCTTTGAGATCTATTTGTCTTCTATATCTATCTGCCATAGTTTCTAATTTTTCCAAAGCTATCTCCTCCTGCTTAAAACATAAGTAACTAAATGAATATTTAACTACCCATTTTAATAATTACGCTTTATTTGGTATACTTTATAATATCATAAATCGAAAGGGTGAATTGCATAATTAATGCAAAAAATATGAATAAAAAAATATATAGCTTTAAAAACGATTATTCGGAAGGTGCTCATCCAAGTATTATTAACAAACTTAAAGAAACCAACTTTTTACAACAAGATGGATATGGTGATGATCAGTTTTCACTAAAAGCTAAGAAAAAAATACAAGAAGAGATTGGTAACAATGATGTTGATATCCACTTTGTATCGGGTGGAACTCAAGCAAACCTTATAGTTATATCTTCATTTCTAAGACCACATGAATCAGTAATCTCAGCTAGTACAGGTCATATAAATGTACATGAAGCTGGTGCAATTGAAGCTACTGGCCATAAAGTTTGTGTTGTTGATACAAAAGACGGTAAATTAACTTTAGATCATATTCAAAGTGTAGTAGATATTCATGAAGATGAACATATGGTTAAACCAGCAATGGTATACATATCAAATTCTACAGAACTTGGTACATTTTACACTAAAGATGAGTTAGAGAAAATATCAAAATATTGTAAAGACAATAATTTGATATTCTTTCTAGATGGTGCTAGATTAGGATCTGCTTTAGTAGCTAGTGGTTTATCTGTTAGCGATATTGTTAACTTTGTAGATATATTTTATATAGGTGGAACTAAAAATGGAGCATTGATAGGTGAGGCGATTGTTATAGCTAATGAATCATTAAAGAAAGAATTTAGATTTTTAATGAAACAAAAAGGAGCTTTACTAGCTAAAGGAAGAATATTAGGAGTACAGTTTTTAGAACTTTTTACAAATGATTTATTTTATGAGTTAGCAAAAAATGCGAATAAGACAGCTACTCTTTTAAGTAAAGGAATAAAAGACCTAGGATTTGGTTTTTTAGCAGAACCACAAACAAACATAATCTTCCCTATTTTTCCTAATGATTTAATAGAAAAATTGAGTGATAAATATGATTTCTATGTTACTGATAAAGTAGATGAATCAAATTCTGCTGTTAGACTTGTTACATCTTGGGCTACAAAAGAAAATATTATCAATGAATTTTTAGAACATTTGAGAGAATTAGTATAAACATCAACTAAAAAGAGTTGTTAATACTCACTTTAATAACTCTTTTTAGATCTTTTTGCACTAATAAGTATTATACTTATTAAAAGTTCCAGAGCATTACTATAGCATTAGAAAATCAATTTAAAACAAAAAAAGCGTTGTAGAAAACACTCATTTAGTGTTTTAACTACAACGTTTTTTATATGGTGGAGATAAGCGGGCTTGAACCGCTGACCTCTTGACTGCCAGTCAAGCGCTCTCCCAACTGAGCTATACCCCCATGATTTTGCCGAAATCTATTATATCATTAAATTTGATATCAAAAAAGAACTTATATAACTTTATCTAAATCTACCAACGGTTTTGAGTTTTCTAGTCTTTTTTTACTTTGTAAATAGTAGTCTTTTTGCCACGGATTTAAATTATTAAGATCCCATTTTTTATATATTGCTATATGTAATATAATTTCTCTTAGAATTAAAAAATTTTCAGTTTTTTCTACAATGTTTTTATCTAAGGAAGACTCATTAGTATAACCATCTAAAAAAAATGTCATAAATTCATCAGCATTTTTGTATCTTAAATCAATACAATCATCACCAAAGACATAAACTGTATAAAATAGTTGAATAGCTATATCTTCTATATAAAAACTATACTGTGCTTCATCAAAATCAAACAATGTTATACTGCCATTATTATAGTTAAAATTACCTATATTAATATCACCATGAATAAGGCCAAAATTACTAATATCCTTTTGATAACTTTTGATTTTGTCTAAAACATTATAAAAAGTATTATATATTTTTACTTGTGATTCTGGTAAAAAGTTCTTAGCATTTTTAATATAGTAATTATCTAAGTAGTTATGTCTTTTTGATCTTGATGGCTTATATTTCTTTGAATATTTATGTATTAGTCCAGTTATTTTTCCTAGTTTAAAGTAAATATCTGTTTTTCCTAAATACTCATCGTAAGTTAGTTTCTTACCTTTAGCTTTCTCAAAAAGTGTTATAGTATAAGTTATATTACTAATATTAATTCTTTCTGCAAGTAAATTATTAGGAGAAGAAACTGGTTTTGATAGTGAAATTCCTTTATTAAAAAGATATAAGCACCAATCTAGTTCACTTAATATCATTTTATAACTTCTTATGAATGAAGGCGTGATCCTTAATATATATTTATTATCATAACCATAAACTAGACTTTGATACCCTCCAGTAATTTTTCTTGTTTTATATTTATCAAGGTTATATTTTAAACATGCTTTTTCTAACAAATCCATCTCTTTAATTTCATTATTAAAATCCATCAAAAACCCCTACTTTAATTATTAAAAAGAAATCAGTCTTTTACCATAGTTAAAAGCATCTTGTAGTGCTTCTGTCTTTTCTAATACTTCACCTTTATCATAAGCTGTTATGACTAAAGGTTGATGACTAGAAATATTTAGATAAGAAAATGTCATTTCAAACATTAATATTGTAGGTATAGCTGTTTTATATTTACTATCACCCATAGTAATAATTATACCTGCTTTTTTCTTTTCTAAATCACTATATTTATAAAAACTATACCATCTGTCCATAACAAGTTTCAATTGAGCAGTGGGACCCCACCAATAAATAGGTGTTGCAATAATCCATAAATCACTCTCTTTAAATAAAGTAACTAAATTAGTCATATCGTCATTATGAATGCAATGGCCGATATTTTCATTTTTACAGTAATCACATGCTTTACATGGATTAATATTTAACTTATCAATATAAACTTTTTCAACTGTTATATCTTTTTGATTTATTTTTAAACCTTCAATGCATTTATCCAACAAAACATCAGAGTTGCCAGCAATTCTTGGGCTACATGCTAAAGCTAATACTTTCATATTTACCTCCATTTACTTAATTGTTGTAATGAAAAGTATTCTTTCACTTAAATCACTTGGAGCATTACTTGAATAGAAATCTAAAATCTGCTCGACCATAAATCCATTACCTACTAACATTTTCTTTATCTCACTAATTTTCCAAGCTCTTTGGGTATGATGCTCATCATATCTCTTGTAGCAAACAAAGCTATTATCGTATTGAAAAAAAGTAATTTCCATGTTTACAATATCATCTTTCAGTTCATTGCTCCAAATATATGTTAAGTCATCAGTATCTTCAAAAAATGTATTATTCCCAATTATTTCTTTTAATTTATAAGATGAGCTAATATCAAAAATGAATTTACCAGTCTCTTCAAGATGATTATAAACATTTCTTAATACTTTATTGAATTCATTAGTATTAGTAATGTAGTTAAAAACATCACAATTACTCATGATAATATCAAATTTTTGTTTTAAATCAAGATATCTCATATCTTGATTTAAAATTGTAAATTTATTATTGTAATTATTCCAAGCTATATTTAACATTGCAAGTGAGTCATCAACGGCTGTAACATCATAGCCTTTAAGAAAAAACTCATTTGTTAGTTTTGCTGTACCACAACCTAAATCTAGCACTTTAGAATCTGAATCTTTGAAAAATTTTGTTAAATAATTAGCCCAATTTTTATAATCAACATCCATAAGTTCATTATAAAATTGAGCTAAATAATCATAAGAGTTAAACACTACACCACCTCAGTTATATCTGCATCTCCCCAAAGTCTCTCTAAGTCATAGTATTCTCTTGTATCTTCATGAAAAACATGTACAACAAAATCACCATAATCTAGAAGAATCCAGTGGCTTTTTTCATCTCTTTCTTCTGCTTCAGCTAAAATATCTAACTTATCTTTAAAAGATAATTTTATATTATCAGCTATAGCTTCAACTTGTCTTTTATTCGGTGCTGACATAATCACAAAATAATCTGTCATTGCGGTTAATTTTCTAACGTCCATTAAAATTGGTCTTTCTGCTTTAATTTCTTGACCATATGATACTGCTTTAAGTGCTAATTCTTTAATTTGCAAATTTTTGCCTCCTATTTAATATTATAAATCTGAATCATTGCCAACAATGATTACTAAATCTACATCTTCTCCGTCATTTCCTACATACACATTATTTTGAGCATTTATTATACTAGCAACATATTTTGCAATATTACTATCAGTATAACTAATAACTTCAGTAAGTGGTAATTCTTTTTCATATATTCCTGCAAACGTAACATCAATAAATGAATATTTACTCAGTTTCTCTATTGTTCTTTGTGCTAGATCTTCATTAGTAGTTGAGTTATAAACTTTTATACTTATATTACTTTCTATTCCAGGCATCAAGTGGTTTTGTAGAGTTTTATTTAACTCATCATAATCTTCATCTGATACATCCCAATATATACCATTGTCTGAATAATCTCCTGGTACAGTTATCATTTTAAAATTTTGATCAAAATCAAAACCTATTGCAAAATCCTTGAACCAACCAACCATTAATGATGGTGGTACATTTGTATTGACTTTATTTGAAACTAATTCTTCAATTTTATTTATTTTCAATAGATTTGTAGGCTTCATAAGCTGACTGATTGTTGCTTTTATAAACATTTGCTGTCTTTCAACTCTTCCTATATCACCCAACCCATCGCCAGAACCATCATTGTTTTTTCTCCATCTTAAAAACTGTTCTGACTTATCACCATCTAAAACTTGTTCACCCTTTTTTAGGTTAATGTATAGTCCTCCTGCTTCGTCAGTATAGTTCATATTGTAAGGAACATTTAATGAAATACCGCCGATTAGGTCAACAAACTCATGTAAGACTGAATAATCAACTCTAGCATGATAATGTATGTTAATACCTAAAAAGTCTTCAACAGTCTTTACTGTGAGAGGTATCCCCCCATACGCATGTGCATGATTAATTTTTTGTTCTCCATATGGATCTCCTGTATTTCTAAAGTATCCTGGTATATTAACCAAAGTATCTCTTGGAATAGATATTCCTAATAATTTTCCAGTTGATGGATTATAGCTTGCTAGAATTATTGTATCACTTCTTCCTGGTATACTATCAACTCCTAGAAAGAGTAAATTTATTGGCTCATTATCTAATCTGCTTTCCTCTAATGATAGATTTGGGTCATCATAGACATTATCAATAAAGGTCCAAAATTGAAAGCCACCATAAATAGCTATCGCAATTAAGACTATAAACACTAACAAAAAGAATTTTTTTAACTTACTTCCCTTACTTTTCATAAAACTCACCTATTTTAATCATTTTTCATATGAAAATATATATAGTTTCTTGCTAATATAGTAGTAGGATCAATATATTTTTTACTTCTCACTAATGAACATATTACTTTATCCATTATTTTAATTACAAGCATATCAAGATTAATTCCTACAAGACTTCTAAATTCATTAACTTCTGGATACTTACGAAATGGTTCAATCAGATCGGCAACATATATTACTTTTTCAAGTTTTGACATATCTGGACGACCTGTTGTGTGATAGTAGATAGCATTATACATATCTTGATCTAAATTATTATATTTAAGTCTTGACATCTCAGCTCCTACAGGACCATGTAAAAGATCTGGTTCGTATTTTTGAGTAGTTGTTATATTTAAACCTAGTTCTTTAGCTTTATTAATCATAGCTGGATCATCAAAATATTTTCCACAGTCGTGTAATAAACCAGCTAGCTCGGCTTTTTGTGTGCAGCAGTTATAAATTTTAGCTAATTTCTTTGCTGTGTTCATTACTCCTACAGAATGTCTCATTCGATACTTTGATAAATTTTTACTTATATCTTTAGCTATATTATATTTATCCATAGATCTATCCTCTGTATATATTTTTGGCTTTTATGTATTCTAAAACAGTATCTGGTATCAGATACTTTGCAGAATATCCACTTTTCAATTGATTTCTTAAATCTGTTCCAGAAACATTTACTGTTGTTAAATCTAGAAGTTCTATTTTATCCTTATAATCCATATAGAAGCTTTCTTGTTTTATCTTATGAATATCATAACCATTTCTTGGAAATACTATAATTTTAAATTCTTCTAAGATTTTACTAGCTTTATACCACTTAGGAAAGTCAGCAAACATGTCTGCACCCATTATAAAATAATAATCATTATTCTCATTACTTTTTTTTAGTAACTTTAATGTGTTATACGTATAAGAAATACCTTGTTTTTTAATTTCAATATCAGAAACACTAAAAGAATTATTATCTTTTGTTGCTAATATACACATATTATATCTTAAAAAATCACTGGTAATAATCTTGTTTTGTTTATGAGGTGGTTTATATGAAGGTACAAATATAACTTTTTCCAAATCACAAACTATTCTTGCATTTTCTCCTACATATAAGTGTCCATAATGAATTGGATCAAATGTGCCTCCAAAAATCCCGATTTTTTTCATAACAAACTCCTTACTTTGAGTCAGGAACATACTCAAACATAATGTTATCAAACCTAATAGTATCTCCCTCTTCTACACCCATCTTTTTTAACTCTTTTATAATGCCGTATTTCTTTAATAAACCTTGAAAACGATATAAAGATTCTCTGCTAGTAAAATCAGTAATAGTAGCTAATCTTTTTGGAATTTCTCCACTTATTACAAATGTATCATCAATTTTTTCTATTTCAAAGTTATTGCTTTCTAATTTTGGTGGTTTAATAACCATTTCTACTTCTTTATCTTTTTCTTCATACTCACTTGCCTTTTCTAATAAGACGTAAGCTTGCCTCATAAGTTCCTTAGTATTATATCCTGTAACTGCAGAGATTAAAAATACTTTGTGACCTAACTTTTCAAAGTAATCAATGACATCTTGCACTAATTCCTTTTCATTTATGAGATCAAATTTATTTAATGCTATAATTTGAGGCAATTTTTTTAGATCTTCTCTATAAGAAAAAAGTTCTTTATTGATGTTATGATAATCTTCAATTGGATCTCTTCCCTCAAAACCAGAAACATCAATAACGTGTATTAAAACCTTTGTTCTTTCAATATGTCTTAAAAACTCATGGCCTAAACCATGCCCTTGTGCTGCTCCTTCTATTAGTCCAGGCATATCAGCTATAACAAAACTTTCAGTTACATCTAAATAAACTGTTCCTAAACTTGGTTTAAGAGTAGTAAAATGATACCCCGCAATTTTAGGTTTAGCTGCAGAAACAGTTGATAATAACGTTGATTTACCTACGTTTGGGTAGCCTATTAAACCAACATCAGCCAATAGTTTTAATTCTAATCTCAGATTTCTTTCATCTCCAGGCATGCCATTCTCAGCCACATTAGGAGCTCTCCTTACAGATGTAGTGAAGCTAGTATTACCTCTACCACCTTTTCCACCTTCCGCTGCATAAAACTTCTGCCCATGAACAACTAAGTCTGCTAGTAACTCTCCAGTATCGTCATCATAGACACTAGTTCCAGGTGGTACAAAGACTGTTACATCTTCACCACTTCTACCGTTCTTGTTAGAACCTTCTCCGTGATAGCCTCTTTCAGCTTTATAAACTTTATTATACTGTAAATCTATTAATGTTCTTAGACCTTTATCTACTTCAATTATAACTGAACCTCCATCGCCACCTCTACCACCAGATGGTCCACCGTGAGGTACATATTTTTCTCTTCTAAATGCGACGACGCCATCGCCACCATGGCCGCCAACAACTTTTATTCGTGCTTTATCTATAAACATTAGATAAGCCTCCTTCATATACTACTAAAAATAGTATAATATTAATTATTGTTTTTATAAAGTTAACTTTAACTAAAAAACTTCCGGAAATCCGGAAGTTTTAATATTAGTTAGCAATATATTCTACAGGTAAAACAGATACCTTTTTCCTTTTTTTGCCCATATGCTCAAAAGCCACTACACCTTCTATTTTAGCAAATAAAGTGTCATCTCCACCACGACCAACGTTATGTCCTGGATGGAATTTAGTGCCTCTTTGTCTAACTAAAATTGAACCAGCATTTACAAATTGTCCATCATGTCTCTTAACACCTAAGCGTTTTGCATTACTGTCTCTACCGTTTCTAGAACTTCCTACACCTTTTTTATGAGCGAATAACTGAAGATTCATTCTAATCATGGAATTCACCTCCTGATTTATTTGGTGATAGTCTTTATTTTAATACTATCTTTATATTCTTTTGATATTTCTCTTAATCCCATTATAAGAGTTTGAACTAACAATTGTAACTTAGCATCTAATACTATATCTTGTACTAATGGTAACTTGCAAATTATTATACCATCGTTTTCTTTGTAATCTATTTTTACATCTAAAATTTGAATCATTGAATTTATTATAGTTATTGTAAGAGCTGACACTGCAGCACAAACAATATCTTTTCCATATTCAGCATAATCTGCATGACCCTCAATTTGAAATTGGTCAATGTGCTTGTCATTAGAAGTCGTGTAGAATATTGCTTTTATCATAATCTTAACTAATTATTTCTGTAATTTCGATCATTGTATAAGGTTGTCTATGACCTTGCTTTCGTCGGTAGTCCTTTTTTGGCTTATATTTGAAAATAATTACTTTCTTATCTTTACCATTCTCAACTACTTTTGCTTTTACTTTTGCATTTTTGACATATGGATTACCAACTTTTAATTCTCCATCATTGTTAACCATTAAAATGTTTTCAAAAGTAACTTCATTGCCTTCTTCTTCATGAATAAGTTGTGTTTTAACTACATCACCTACTGCAACTTTGTGTTGTGTTCCTCCAGCTTCCATTATAGCATACATGCGCTTGCACCTCCTTGTCTTAGACTCGCCGTTTTTAGGTAGCTTACAAGAGCATTTTCTTTCACCCAAACCGTACGGTTTTGACCAAGCACTACGACTGTCTATATTAGCAGTAAATTGCTAAAAAAGCAAGTATTTTTTATATAATTTTGGTTATAGCATAGGTCCTGTGAGTTTCTTCAATTTCAACCCTTACTCTTTCTCCAACCTTATCTCCTGCTTTAGGAATCTGCAATACATAGCCATTAACCCTTGAAATACCAATTGTTTCATTAGATTGGTGTTTCTCCTCAACTAAAACAGTTAATATATCTCCTTTATTTACAGGCAATGCTTTTGCTTGCACTTTTTCACTAGTTCCAGAACTAACTATTTTCCATTCACTTACATGTTTATTTTCAGCACCTCTTACGTATATGGTGCCTCTAACTTCTCTTTCTAGTCTCTGTAGGTTCGAACCTCCAGAACCTATTAAAACTGCTGCTACTAGGGGATTTACTTCTATAAGTATTGCTTCAGGAGTATATGTTCTAAAATAATTCTTAATTTCATTTTCTAAATATGTACCAATTGCTTCTTCAGAAACAACTCTACCTGTACCATCGCAATATGGGCACTCTTTTTGCATTATATCTGATAGCCCAGAGCTAACTTTTTTTCTTGTTATTTCTATTAAGCCTAGTCTTGTAATATCTAAAACTGTTGGTTTAGCTCTGTCTTTTAAAAAGGCTTCTTCTAAAGCTTCAATGACCATCTTTTGGTTTTTGGTAGTAGTCATATCAATAAAGTCAACAATAATTATGCCACCTATATCTCTTAAACGTAATTGTCTGGCCACTTCTTCTGCTGCTTCTAAATTTGTTTTTAATACAGTATCAGACAAATCATTCTTACCAACATATTTTCCAGTATTAACATCAATAACTGTCATAGCTTCTGTTCTATCTATAATAAGATGTCCGCCACAATTTAACCAAACCTGTCTTTTTAGTGCTTTATTGATCTCACTTTCTACTCCAAATACATCAAATATATTTCTTTTTTCTTTGTATAAATGGATATTATCAACTTTTTCTGGTACTAAGTCTTTTACAATTGATACAACCCTTTTATATACATCTCTATTATCCACATGAAAACTGTCAATATCATCATCCATTAAATCTCTTACAGCTCTAAAGATTAAATCAGCATCTTCATGTAACAAAACTGGTGCTTTACTTTTGACAGCTTTTATTTTAATTTTCTTCCAAAGATTTATTAAGAATGTGTAATCTTGTCTGATTTTATGCTCAGAGACTCCATTTGCAGCTGTTCTAATAATAAGGCCAACATTTTTTTTAGAAATCTTATCTCCGATCTTTTTTAACCTAGATCTTTCTTTACCATCTTTAATTCTTTTAGATACTCCAATTTTTTTCTCTAATGGAGTCAAAACTAAGTACCTTCCGGGTAAAGAAATTTTTGAATTCACCCTAGCACCTTTTGTGCCAATAGGCTCTTTTGTTATTTGCACTATCACATCTTGATTTGGATGTAGTAGTTGATTTATTTTCTTTCTTTTTTTTCTTTTCTTTTTTACTCCATTTATTACTGTATTCATTGTTAAAGCATTACTTACATATAGATAAGCATTTTTCTCTAAACCAATATCTACAAAAGCTGCTTGCATTCCTGGTAAAACATTAGTAACTTTACCTTTATATATGTTTCCTGCTATTCTAAAGTGATCTGCGTTTTCAAAATATATTTCTTGCAATTCACCATCTTGCATTAATGCCAATCTTATTTCTCTAGGAGTAACATTTACAATAATCTCACCTGGCAAAAAATTCCCTCCTTAATTTTTGAGTTTTTCAAGAAGTTCAAAAGGTGTTTTGTATTGACCATAATCTCGACCATACATTTCAGTTTTTAATATCCTATAACTGTCTAAGTTAACTCCTGTTACTTTATTAAAAATTTTTATAAATTGACTAACCTTTAAATTTCCTCTTTGTCCAGTTTGCAATTTAAGTTTAATATTATTCTCTACTAGTTCTATACTATGTATATAACTCCGGATGTTAACTTTTAAAACACGTTTTCTTCTTCTTTTCTCAATATAAATTTCTTCTTTTTTTAAAAACTTACTGATTGCTATTTCTAATTCATTACTATTTATTCTATCAATATTTTCAATATTGTAACTTGCTAACTCTAACCATGCCATTAATTTAGGTGCACCAATTTCATATTTTTTAGCACCATAAAACGAGAATCCTTTTGGAGAGTTTTCATCTAAAGCTTTATATATCTTTTGAGGTTGAACCTCTTCTCTTAATTCTAAATCTAAGTACTCTGCTTTACTTTCTATTCCTAGTTCTAATGGATTAGAAAAAGATATTCTTTGATGAGGGTGAAAACCTTTACTATATACTACTGGTAAATCAGCTCTAATAATTATTCTATTGACTACTTTATGCATATCTCTGTGTGAAATGAACTTTAGTCTTCCTTCTTTAGAAAATTTTATCCAATATCTCATTTTAATTTTCCCTTGCTAGTTTTGTATATACATTTAAACTTGGACAAACTCCACAATATGTACATCCTTCATCTCTACAATCTGGTGTAAGCTCTCCAGTTATTGATTTTTGATACTCACTCCAAAGAAATTTTTTCTCGACACCACTATCTAGGTGGTCCCAAGGCATAATCTCATCAAATGTTATGTCTCTATCTACATAAAATAATTCTTTAATCTCTAATTCACTGAAAGCTTCATTCCATCTTTGATAATTAAAGAACTCGTCCCAACTATCAAGTCTAGCTCCTTTATTAACAACTAGTTCTAAAACATCTGCTAATCTTCTATCTCCTCTAGCTAAAACGCCTTCTATATGAGTTACGTACGCATCATGGTAGTTGAGTTTAATATATTTTTTTCTTTTTAGAGTATTTAGTATAAGCTGTTGTTTTTCCTGTAATTGCTCTATACTATTTTGTTTGACCCACTGGAAAGGAGTATGAGGTTTTGGTACAAATCCAGATACACTAATAGTTACTTGCATAGGACCGTTTTTCCCTAATTTTGCAACCTTATCAGCTAACTTAACAATAGCTAACAAATCATCTTCTGTCTCAGTAGGCAATCCTATCATAAAGTATAATTTAACTCGAGTCCAACCACTCTCCACAGCTGCTTTAACAGTTTTAATAAGATCATCTTCTGTTACTTGTTTATTTATAATATCTCTCATTCGCTGGGTACCTGCTTCAGGCGCTAGTGTTAAACCAGTCCTTCTAACCTTTTGAATCTCTTTAGCTAACTCAATATCATAAGAGTCTACTCGTAAAGATGGTAATGAAATACTAACACTTTTTTCTTCAAAGTTATCATTTAGTTCTCTTAATAAAGGGCCAATTTGCGAGTAATCACCTGTACTTAAGGACATTAAAGACATTTCATCATAACCAGTATTTTCATATAACTCATTTGCTTGCTTTTTCAAAGTCTCTACATCACGTTCTCTTACAGGTCGATAAATATATCCAGCTTGACAGAATCGACAACCTCTTAAACACCCTCTGAATACTTCTAAAACCATTCTTTCATGAGGTATGTTTATATATGGAACTATAGGGCTTGTAGGATAATCTACATTGTTAATATCTTTGATAAATCTCTTTACAATCTTTTTGCTTCCATAAGATACTTCTAAACTAGAAATTGTTTGATCTTTGTTATATTGGAAGTTGAAAAATCTCGGAACATAAATCCCTTCAATACTAGAAACTTTAATTAAATAATCTAACTTTGACTTACCTTCTTCTTGGAA
>CAZCFQ010000042.1:0-15532 GCA_964497955.1 uncultured Clostridiaceae bacterium | reverse complement strand
TTACTTAATGGCAGAATATCAACCTGCTGAATATGTTTCTATGGATAGAAATCCAAACTATATTTTTGAAGATCAGTATCAAATTAATGAGATTATATTAAAAGTTGTTGAGATGACAACTGAAATGAATGAACTTCTAACTGGTTCAGTAGATGTTTTAGCTGGGCAAATTGACCCGCAAAATATTGAATCTGCAAAAGAAGATGAAAATATTAACTTAAACGAATACCAAAGAAGCGGGTATGGATACGTAAAAACAAACAATGCTTATGGTCCTACCACTGAAAAAGCTGTTAGACAAGCTTTATATTACTCATTTAATTTAGATGAATTTGTAGATAATTACTTTAAAGGTTATGCTTCTACTCAATTCCATCCATATTCTCAAGTCTCATGGGTAATAGATGAAGAATTCTTAGCTTCTTTGCCAGACTATTCATTTAATATGGAAAAAGCAAAACAAATTTTAGATGATGCTGGTTGGATTGTTGGAGATAGTGGATTTAGAGAAAAAGATGGAGAAGTACTAGAACTGTTTATTTTAGCAATGCCCGAGCATGACTTATTAGACACTTTAATTCCAATGTGGGAAAGAGATTGGGGTAATGAACTTAAGGTTAAATTAAATGTTTCATATGAAGAGTTCAATTCCATATTAGACACAGTAATTTACTCATCAGACGAAAATGTTGAAGAATGGAGTATGTTCTTCTTAGCTACAACAATTGGTAGTTACGATCCTCACGGAATTGTAGAAGGATATTTCCACTCACGCAATATTGGTTCAGGAAAAGATAATACTAGCAGATACAGCAACCCTGAAGTTGATACTCTTATTGATCAAGGTGAAAAAATTATGGACCAAGAAGAAGCGAAACCAATTTATCAAGAAATTGGTAGAATACTAACAGAAGATGCAGCTTTCATGCCTGTTTATGCAAATACATATTTTGACTTCTATAACAAAAAACTTGTAGATTTCAGAACTCACTCAATCTATGATTGGGTAGATGCTATGAGAAATGCAAGAATAGAAGAATAAAATAATGTGATTCATAATATTAATTGATTTAGTAAATGGGGCAATTTTGCAATAGCAAGATTGCCTCAATTATAATTATATTGACTAACTTATGGGTCAATTATTGTTATTTTTTGCTTGTACAATTTGTTAAAGGAGTTGAGACTATGTTAAAATACATTGCTAAAAGAATTTTACAATTAATCCCTATCATGATTGTTATATCTTTAATAATATTTTTGGTACTAAACATGATGCCAGGAGACCCTGTTCAAGCATATCTAGGACAAGGATCAGAAGTGCCTCCTGAAAGACAAGAACAAATTAAAGAATTATTAGGCTTAAATGAACCTCTTATAGTTCAATATTTTATGTGGTTAAAAAGAGTAGTAATAGAAAGGGATTTAGGAAGATCAATCGTTTTTGGAGATGATGTTAGTTCAATTATTGGCACTTTTGTCTGGAACTCTTTCTTAATCAACATTTTTGCACTCTTTTTTGCACTAATAATAGCAATACCTATTGGTATAAAATCTGCTGTGAAGAAATACGGAATATTTGATAACTTTTTTACTGTTTTTTCTTTGGTAGGAGTTTCAATGCCCACATTTTTCTTTGCTCTGATACTCATATTCTTTATAGCAATACCAGTAGATTGGATCCCCTTAAATGGTATGAGAACGCCTATATTATCAATTAGAGGTTATGAGAGCATATTCCATAAAATGTTTGATATAGGTAAACACATGCTACTTCCAGTCACAGTGCTAACTTTTACTAGTTTAGCTACCTTAACAAGGTATACTAGAAACTCTGTTATTGAAGTAATAAACCAAGATTATATAAGAACTGCTAGGTCAAAAGGTTTAGCTGAAAAAGTAGTAATCTATAAACATGCTTTTAGAAATGCTTTATTACCTTTAATAACAATTTTAGGGATGTGGATTCCATCTCTTTTTGGAGGGGCAATTTTGCTAGAAACAGTATTCCTTTGGCCAGGAATAGGGCAAGTATTACTAAGAGGTATTAACAATCAAGATCTATCTTTAGTTATGGCTACCTTAGTCTTTTATGCGATTTTAAGAGTCCTAGGCAATCTAATCGCTGATGTTTCTTATGGATTAGCTGATCCAAGGGTGAGGGTTGAATGATGGCTGATAATGGTTTAAATAAACAGAACGAATATACTGTTGAAACTCCTTGGCAGATTGCGTGGAGAAGATTCAAGAAAAATAAAATAGCTGTTATTGGAGCAATTGGGTTTTTTACAATAGCAATACTTGTAATTGTAGTTCCTATGATTTATGCATTTTTACTTTTTAAATCACAAGAAGGAATAACTACTACTCAACTTATTAAGGAAACAATCTTTGTAGATTTAAGGGCTCAAGGCTTTGAATTAAGCAATTCATCATTACCTCCATCACTAGAGTATCTTTTAGGCACTGATAAACAAGGTAGAGATATTATGTTCAGGCTCTTTTATGGAGGTAGAATTTCTTTGTTGGTAGGCGTTTTAACAGCTTTTATTACTGCAAGTTTAGGAACTATAATTGGAGGTATTGCTGGATATTATGGTGGATGGGTAGATTCCATTTTAATGAGAAGTGCTGAAATAGTGTTGTCTATACCATTTCTACCAATGATGATTGTAATTTCTGCTGCTATGAGATGGGTTCCTTCTGAACAGTCAATTTTTGTTGTTGTTTTTGTAGTAGGTATACTTAGTTGGCCAGGCTTAGCTCGTGTTGTAAGAGGTCAAATTCTATCTTTAAGGGAACAAGAATTTATGCTTGCTACAGAAGCTTTAGGTCTAAAAGATAGCTCAAGAATATTTAGGCATCTTTTACCTAATGTTTTAGCTTATGTAATCGTTAGTGCAACTCTAGGCATGGGTAGCGCAATCTTGCTTGAAGCAGGACTATCATTTTTAGGTCTTGGAGTTACACCCCCTATGCCTTCATGGGGTAACATGATACAAGTAGCTAGAGATGCTCATGCTTTTAGGAACTTCCCATGGATGTGGGTTCCTCCTGGCCTAATGATAATATTAACCGTAGTCAGCGTTAACTTATTAGGTGAAGGTCTTAGAGATGCGCTAGATCCAAAGGATATTAGGTGATAATAATGGAAAACATATTAGAAGTTAAAAACTTAAAAACGTATTTTTTCACTGAAAAAGGTGTAGTTAAAGCAGTTGATGGTAATACATTTAATATCCAAGCCGGTAAAACTTTGGGTGTGGTTGGAGAGTCTGGATGCGGTAAGAGCGTTACAGCAATGAGTATTTTACAGTTAATTGATGAACCTGGAGAGATTGTTGATGGCTCTATTAAGTTTATGGGAGAAGAGTTGATTGGATGTTCTCAAGATTACATAAGACATATTCGGGGTAATGAGATCTCTATGATATTTCAAGAACCTATGACTTCTCTCAACCCAGTCTTTAAAGTTGGTGACCAAATAAATGAAGTGTTAATACTCCATCAGGGTTTGAGCAAAAAAGAAGCTAGAGTAGAAAGTATTAATATGCTTGATTTAGTTGGGATTCCTAGACCAGATGAGGTAGTAGATGATTATCCTCATCAACTTTCTGGTGGGATGAGACAAAGAGTTATGATAGCAATTGCCTTGGCTTGCAACCCAAAGCTTTTAATCGCAGACGAACCCACTACTGCGTTAGATGTAACTATACAAGCGCAAATTTTATCACTTATGAACAATATCCAAGAAGAAACAAATACCGCAGTAATGTTGATCACACATGACTTGGGAGTTATTGCACAAATGGCTCAGCACGTCATAGTAATGTATGCTGGGAGAATAGTGGAATCAGCTCCAGTAGATGACTTATTTGATTCACCGAAACACCCTTATACTGTTGGATTATTAAAATCAATACCTAGCTTAGATGAAGAGAAAGAAGTCTTAAATGTAATTGAAGGATCAGTTCCAAGCCCATTCAACTTACCAGAAGGATGTTTGTTTGCACCTAGGTGCGATAAAGCAATGGAGATTTGCAGAAAGAAAAAACCGGGAGATTATAAAGTCAATGATTCAATAGTAAACTGCTTCCTTTATGATTCGGAGGTGGAATAAAGTGCGCGAAAAAATTGTAGAAGTAAAAAATCTAAAAAAGTACTTTTATACTAAAAAAGGACTACTGGGCAAAAGGGTTCCAATAGTAGCGGTAGATGATGTTTCTTTTGATATTTTTAAGGGTGAGACATTAGGTTTAGTTGGAGAATCTGGTTGTGGTAAATCTACTTTAGGAAGAGTAATTGTCAAATTATATGAACCAACAGAAGGCTCTATCAAATTTAAAAATAGAGACATCTCATCATTGAGTAAAAGTGAGCTAAAAGCTATTAAAAAAGAAATGCAGATTATATTTCAAGACCCTTATTCTTCATTAAACCCAAGGCTAAATGTTAACACTATAGTTGGAGAAGCTTTATTAACTCACAATTTAGTAAATAAAGGTGAAGATTATAACAATAAGGTCGAAGAAATAATTGAAAAGTGTGGCCTTGCAACATACCAGATAAATAGATACCCTCACCAATTTTCTGGGGGTCAAAGACAACGAATTGGTCTAGCAAGAGCTCTTGCACTTAACCCTGACTTTATTGTAGCTGACGAGCCAGTTTCTGCTTTAGATGTATCTATCCAATCACAGATGTTGAATCTAATGAATGACTTAAAAAGAGATTTTGGATTATCCTATTTGTTTATCTCCCACGACTTAAGTGTTGTAAAACATATTAGTGATAGAATTGCCGTAATGTATTTGGGTATTATTGTAGAACTTGCGAATAAAAAAGATATCTACAACAAGCCACTTCACCCCTATACCAGAGCATTAATATCAGCAGTTCCAGAACCTAATCCAAAGAAAATAAAAGAACTTGCAGCAATAAAGGGTGAAATTCCAAGTAACACTGACGTACCAAAAGGATGCCGATTCCATACTCGTTGCCCATATGCAAAAGAAATATGTACTCAAGAAGTACCTATATATCGTGAAATTGAAAGCAATCATTTCGTTGCTTGTCATTTTGCAGGAGAGATTTAAAATGTTTTCAGAAGAAAAAGAAGTCGCTAAGAAAATATTAGAAAAAAAAGAAATTGAAAAAGATAAAGATACCAACCTTGAAAAGGGAGATTTTTTGGCTATTGCTATTGCTTTATCCTGGTATATGATCCCTGCAGTTTTAGGTATATTTGCTCTTATAGCTTTCTTTATTCTCTTTATCTATTAAGAAGGAAGATTATTTCTTCCTTCTTTTTAATTTTCTACATTTAAAGCTCTTTTTAGTGTAAAATTAATTTATATATTATTAAATTTCAATATGTTAGTTTAAATATGTTAAGAATGATAAGTTACTATAAGGAGAATACAATGAAAAAACTTGCCAAAATTGTGCTATTTATTACATTAGTTTTTACAATGGTTTTAGCTGGGTTTTTGGCTCTAGCTACAGTAAATAATCCTAAAAGAGAACCAATTGAAACTCTTGAAATTGAAAATACTAATGATTTAGAAATAAATCAAAGGGAAACTATAAAAATAACTACTTTTAATATTGGTTATTGTAGTCTTGATATGTATCAAGATTTTTTCTTTGATGGTGGAACTAGTGGACGATCTAGTAGTTTAGATAAAACAAAAGAAAACTTAGATCAAATAACAGCTTTTTTATCTAAATCAAACTCTGATATATTACTGTTACAAGAAGTTGATAGGGATTCTTTAAGGTCTTATCGAATTGATCAATTTAGTAGCTTAAAATCTAATCTAAAAGACTATACAGCAGTCTTTGCAGAAAATTATAATGCTTTTTGGGTCCCCATACCAATAGCAAAACCTATGGGAGATGTTTTAGGAGGTATGGCTACTTTTTCTAAATACACCCCAGAAAGTGCAACTAGATATAATTTAGAAGGTCAAGAATCTTGGCCAATGAAACTATTTGAGCTTGATAGGTGCTTTGTTGAGACCATTTATAAAGTTAATGATATAAAAAACTTATACGTCTTAAATATACACCTTAGTGCTTATGATAAAGGTGGGAAGTTAAGAAATGCCCAATCCAAACATCTAAAAAGTCACATAGAAGAATTATATAACCAAGGACATTATGTCATAGTTGGCGGTGACTGGAACCAATTAATATCAGATATACAAAAGAAAGACCCTGATTTTATTAATAATTGGCCGGAATGGCTTGTAGAAGTTCAAGCTAATTTCAATGAAGTAGGTTTTTTATGGGGTGTTTCTGATGTCATGACTGTTAGGGATTTGGATGCTCCTTACAACAAAGGAAAAACATTTGAAACTATAATAGATGGATTTTTAGTTTCGCCTAATCTTGAAATTATTAACATCACTGGACATGACTTGAACTTTGAGTTTAGTGATCATAATCCTGTATCAATTGAAGTTCTTTTAACTGAGTAAAAAAAGCTTACTTATCATTACAAGTTATCGATGATAAGTAAGCTTTTATATTTATTTTTCTTCAATGCCTTTTATCTTTTTTTCTGCTTCTTCTATTGCTTCTTTAGTGGAAGCAAAAATGCATTGGTTTTTCATAAAGAGCTTATCTTCACCTACTTGATCAATAATGCCATGCTTCTTTAAAGTCTCGATCTTCTGATCATCTAAACCACAAAACATAACATTTTTGTCATTAGCTTGAACTTTACTTATAAATTTTTCAATTTCTTTTAAACTCGTCATATCAATAGTTCCCAGTTCTCGCATTCTAATTATAAACTCTTTACCTTCAACAAAACTATCTTCTAAACGTTTTTTAAACTCTTCTGATGTATGGAAATATATATCTCCACTTAGGTTTATAACTATAACATCATCATCTTTAACATTCTCAAAAGTATCTTTATAAAAAAGGTTTTCAGCTCTGTTTTTGTGATCTATGAATGAGTAGTTAACTTTAGTACTATCTATTAAAACAAGTATTATTGAAACTATAATTCCAAAATAAACAGCAAAATCCAATCTAGGTGCAGCTACTGCCATGATAAAGGTTGCTAGAAAGATTATTGTATCACTATCTTTGCTTCTAAAGATTTCTTTAATCTCATCTAAGTCTATTAAATGAGTAGATATCAAGATTAAGAGTGCAGATAAAGAAGCCTTTGAGATATATTTTGCATAAGGAGGCATTGAGAAAACGATTACTATCGTTGCTAAACCACCAAATAATTGTGAAAATCTCGATCTTGCGCCTGTCTCTGTGTTAGTAAAGGTTTTTGCAAAAGATCCCGCAATTACAAAACTATTAAAGAAAGAACATATCATATTAATTATTCCCTGTGAAATAAATTCTTTACTAATTGGAAAATATTCATCTACTTTATCCTCTAAAAGTTTCAAAACAGATAATGTTTGTACAAATCCTATTAATGCAATAGATAGAGCAGAGCTAAGTAACGGAAGTATCATCCCAGTATCAAAATCAATCATGTTAAAAGTGGGTAAAGCTGAATCAAATGAGTCAATTAATGGCACATTTGAACCCCAACTAAAAAGATATGTAATTAACATTGAAATAACAATTCCTAATAGATATGAAGGTAAAGATTTGTTTATCTTTTTAATTAGTAAAATAGATATAATTACTATTATACTCAAAATGATTGTAAATTGGTTTACTTCTCTTATATTCCTAAATATATAAAGCACTTGCATAATAGGAGCATGTGTGTTTGGCTTAGAAAGTCCAAATACATTAATAAGCTGGCTACTAAAAACAATAAAGCCTACACCAGTAGCCAACCCTACAACTACTGGATGAGCAACAAATTTAACTAAATAACCTAGTTTTGCTAACCCAAGTAGCACTTGAACTATACCAACTAGAAAAGTCAACAAGAAAATTATCTGGATAGGATTATTACTACTTATTGCAGAAATATTACTTGCCATAGTAACAACAATAATCTCTGTAGCACCTACAATCATATAATTGGAGTTGCCAATAATTGATGCTAGCAACATAGAAACTATCATTGTATAAATACCATACACAGGATTAATACCTAAAATCATTGCATAAGCCATATTTTGAGGTAATGCTATTGCTGCAACAGATACACCAGACATTAAATCATATTTTAAATCCTTTATTTTATATTTTCTTATTGTATCAATAATAGGTAAGTTCATAACAAATCTCCTCAATATTTATAAAAACCTTATATAGAAAATATATCAAAGAGATTTTGCTTTATCAAGTTAAATGACTTAATGCTTATCAATACGAAGTAATATTGTTATTGAATTTTGATTAAAAATGACAAAAAGCTGCTTAATAAGCAGCTTTATTTATATATCTTCAATATTTATTTGTTCAATTTTTAAAAGTTTTTTCTTCAAGTCTAATCCTCCAGCAAATCCACCTAAGCCACGCTTAGCTACCACTCTATGTCATGGTACAAACATTGGAAATATATTTTTATTCATTACTTGCCCTATTGCTCTTGCTGCTTTTGGATTATTCACTTTCTTAGCAACTTCACCATAGCTAATAGTATTTCCCCATTTTAAATTTTTTTGTAAATACTGATATACTTCTTTTGTAAAATTAGGCGAATCATCTAAATATAATTGTTCATTAAAGTTAACCTTTTTGCCATTAAGGTAATCAATAAACTTATCTTTTAGTTCTGGCCATTCTCCTAACTTTGAATCATAAGAAAGCTCCCCTATTAAAGAACATGAGTAAATAACATGATTTTTATCAAACTCTACAGAGATCTTTCCCCAATCTGAATTAATAAATATATGTTTAATATTTAACATTGACTAAGTCCTCCATTTTTTCTAACACATAATCTACTTCCTCTAAATCATTATAATATCCAACACTAAATCTAATCGTACCTTTAGGGTAGGTATTTAAGGTTTTATGTGCTAATGGGGCACAATGAAGACCAGATCTAACCATTATATTATACCTATTATCTAAAATATAACTGGCATTACTCATATCAATATTATCAACAGTAATTGACAATGTAGGAACATATTCTTCATTACTACTTCTAATTACATTGATACCTTTAATTTGACTTAATCCTTTCTTAAGTCTATCGAAAACTTTTAGCTCATGTTCTCTTACATTTTTCAATCCATTTTTTAGCAAGAACTCCACTGATGAACCTAATGCAGAATAACCTACATAATTTTGAGTACCACTTTCTAATCTGTCTGGTAAATTATTTGGTTGACTAAGCTTTTCTGATTGAGAACCTGTTCCTCCAAAAATTATTGGGCTAATCACTTCAGCTGCTTTTTGACTTAAAACTAACCCACCAGTTCCAGGTGGACCAAGCAGTGACTTATGACCCGTAAAAGCTAAAGCATCAATACTTAAATGAGATAAATCTATATCTAAAAAACCAGCTGTTTGAGCTGTATCTACCACCAACAAAATATTTCTATGCTTTGAAATTTCACTTATATGTTTAATTGGCATCACTACTCCATTAATATTTGAAGCATGGTTTACAATAATCATTTTTGTATTCTCTCTTATCTGATTTTCTAGGGATTCTAAAATAATCTCTCCATTATTTTTGTGTTTTGTAAAACTTACTTTCACACCTTTATTCTTTTGTAAATATGTTAGAGGCCTCATAACAGCATTGTGTTCTATGGATGTAGTAATTATATGGTCTCCTTCATTTATTAAACCAAAAAGAGCCATGTTCAATGACCAGGTTGCACCAGGTGTTAAAATTACATTTCTTGTTTTAGTGCATTTAAATAATTTTGCTATATTCTTTCTAGTTTTATATATATCTCTACTGGTGTTTAATGCACATCTATATCCACCTCTTGAAGGACTACACCCATTTAAAAGGCTATCATTCATTTTTTCTATCATTATCTTTGGCTTTAATTTAGTGGTTGAAGCATTGTCAAAATAGTACATTATATCACTCACCTTTATAAACTAAATATATTATATCATACATAAAAAGATTTGATGTTTAATGATTCTATTATTAGCATATATAAATTTATTTTTTTGAACTTACAACAAGATGTTGTGGTTTAATAATTTCTGAGGTACAATATATTGTATTGAAAGGAGAATTATAATGATTCAGAAAGTTATAAAAAGAGACGGAAGAGTAGTTGATTTTGACTTAAATAAGATTGCTGATGCAATTTTTAAAGCTGCAAAAGCTGTTGGAGGACAAAATCGAGACTTATCAGTCAAACTTGCAAGACAAGTTGCTGATAGCTACATGAGAAATAATTCCTCAGACTCAACTCCTTCTGTTGAAGAAATTCAGGATTTAGTTGAGAAAATATTAATAGAGGCAGGTCATGCTAAAACTGCTAAAGCATATATATTATATAGAAATCAAAGAAATGAAACACGCAATTTAAAACAATCATTACTTAATTTTAGTAAATTGATTGATGACTATATAGATGAAAGTAATTGGCAAGTAAGAGAAAACTCTAATATGGGATACTCTTTGCAAGGGCTCAATAACCACATAGCTTCCTCTATTACAAAGAGATATTGGTTAGATCAAGTTTATCCACAAGAAGTCAAAAATGCTCATAGTGAAGGTGATTTGCATGTTCATGACTTAGGATTATTATCTGTTTATTGTTGTGGATGGGATTTGCCTGATTTATTGAAACAAGGCTTTACTGGAGTAAAAGGTAAAATACAAAGCAAACCCCCAAAACATTTTAGAAGTGCTTTAGGTCAAATTGTAAACTTTTTTTACACACTTCAAGGAGAGGCAGCAGGAGCGCAAGCTTTAAGCAATTTTGATACATATTTAGCTCCTTTTGTTAGAGCAGATAATTTAAACTATAAAGATGTTAAACAAGCTATGCAAGAGTTCATTTTTAATCTAAATGTACCAACTAGAGTAGGATTTCAAACACCTTTTGTTAACATAACGATGGATTTAGTTTGCCCTAAGTCTCTTGA
Source organism: uncultured Clostridiaceae bacterium (assembly GCA_964497955.1). Lineage (GTDB taxonomy): Bacteria > Bacillota > UBA994 > PWPR01 > PWPR01 > PWPR01. Next base: position 4,522 of record CAZCFQ010000042.1, on the reverse strand, counting down.
AAATATGCCTTCAATCATTGGAGGAGAAAATCAAAAAGAGAAGTTATCAGATTATCAAAATGAAATGGATATGATTAATAAAGCCTTTTGTGAAGTTATGACAGAAGGCGATGCTGATGGAAGAATATTTACCTTCCCCATACCAACATATAATATTACTACAAAATTAGATTGGGATAGTGAAGTAACAAATATGGTAATGGAAATGACAATGAAATATGGTCTGCCATATTTCTCAAACTTCATTAATAGTGACTTAGACCCAGATGATGTAAGAAGTATGTGTTGTCGTTTAAGACTTGACAATAGAGAGTTAAGAAAACGTGGAGGTGGTCTTTTCGGAGCAGCTCCTCTTACAGGTTCAATAGGAGTAGTAACATTAAATATGCCTAGAATTGGTTACTTAGCTACATCTAAAGAAGAATTTCTTAAAAAGGTCAACTCTCTTATGGATATAGCAAGAACTAGTCTTGAAATAAAAAGAAAATTACTTGAAAAAATGACAGAAAGCAATCTTTACCCATATGCTAAGTTTTATCTTAGACATATCTTTGAGGACACAGGTAAATATTGGTCAAATCATTTTAACACTATTGGTTTAATTGGAATGCATGAAGGCTTGCTCAATTTTATGAATAAAGGCATTGAAACTAAAGAAGGTCAAGCTTTTGCTATTGAAGTTTTAGATTTCATGAGAAAAAAATTACAAGATTTTCAAGAAGAATCTGGCATGATGTATAATCTAGAGGCAACTCCAGGTGAAGGCACTACTTATAGATTAGCAAAATTAGATAGACATCGTTATCCTGATATTATTACCTCTGGGAACAATGAACCATATTATACTAATTCAACTCAACTTCCTGTTGATTTTACAGAAGATATTTTTACCGCATTTAATCTGCAAGATCCTTTACAAACTAGATATACAGGAGGAACAGTACTTCATGGATTCTTGGGTCAAGCATTAGATGATGTCGAAACAACCAAAGAGCTTGTAAAAGCTTTAGCATATAATTATGAGTCACCTTATTATACCCTATCACCTACTTTCTCAATATGTGAAGAACATGGTCACCTAAAAGGTGAACATTTTGAATGCCCTTACTGTCATCAACCAACAGAAGTATGGTCAAGGGTTGTTGGGTATTATCGACCAGTTCAATGCTGGAATGACGGTAAGCAGTCTGAATTTGATCAAAGGAAAGAGTATAAATATAAACAAAGAAAAGTTAGTGAGGTAGCTAATACATGATAGTAGACTTTATGCCAGTCTCATTAAATGATTATCCAGGAAAAATTGCAACCACTGTTTTTACAGCTGGTTGCAATTTAAGGTGTCCTTACTGCCATAATTCGAAACTAATTGAGTTTAGTGACAAAAATATTGATAAAGAATTTTTCAATTATATCGAAACTAGAAAAAATCTCATTAAAGCAGTCTGTATCACTGGTGGTGAGCCCACTTTAAAAGATGATCTTTTAGATTTCTGTATTGAATCTAAAAAAAGGAATCTTTCTATTAAATTAGATACAAATGGATCTAATCCGAAAGTTTTAACTAAACTGCTAAATAATCAGCTACTAGATTATATAGCTATGGACATTAAAACTTCTTTTGAAAAATATAAAGATTTTGACGCTAATGAGAATTTAGTTTCAAATATTAAAAGAAGCATTAATATTATTAAAGAGAGTAAAATTAACTACGAGTTTAGAATTACTGTCCATCCCAAGCTGCTAACTTCTAATGAGGCTCTTCAAATAGCAAAAGCTATCACTCCAGTTGATAAATTAGTTTTACAAGCGTATAAATATAGCGAAGGAGTGCTAAATAAAGAGTTTTGTGGGAAGAAGCCTTGTTCTCCTGAGTATTTAAATAAAATATCTAATATTATGAGTGCATATATCGATAATATAAGTATAAGATTTTAATTCTGCCCTTTTTTTTGTGGTAAAATATATCATAAGGTGATTAAAATGAAAAAAGTTGTTTTTATAATTATTACTTTTCTACTGATTTTAACTAGCTGTATAGAAGACACTGATAGTGGTGATTTCTTAGTAAAAATAAATGGTCAAGAATTATACGATGAAGATCTTAGAAATGAAATCACTCAAGAAATTGAACAACTGAAATCAGAAGGACTTTATATTTCTCCTGAAGATGAAAAAGAAATCAAAAAAGAAGTATTAGCTCCATTAATCAGGAAAACTGTTCTTTTACAAGAGTCTAATGAAGAAATCTATAAACCTGACGAAAAAGTAATCGAAGATAGATTGCAAAAATATCTTGAACAAATTCCTAAAAAACAATCTGTTCAAAACTATTATGGTATGACCGAGGAAGAGCTAAAAAAAGGCATTACTGAAGAGCTGCAAATAAATAATTATGTTATTGATTATGCTAGTAAGAATAATCTAGAAGATCAACTTGTTGTAACTGATAAAGAAATAGAAGAAGGATTTGAAGATTTTAAAGATTTTATTGGTGGCCAAGAAGAAATGGTTTTAGAAGACTACTATGATGACGTAAAAGATGTTATAAAAGATGAAAAATTAAAAGAACTTAGAAATAATATTGCTGATGAGTTAATTTCAAAGAGTGAAATTGTTTATGGAGATTAAAGGAGTATAATTTATGAGAATAGATATGCCATACAATAACAATACAATTGAAATCGATATAAACAAAAAAAATATTATTGATATTGTAAAACAAGATAAAGTTACCGGGCTAAAAAATCCAGTTAATGAAATAATAACTAGCTTAAAAAGCCCAATAGCTGCTAACTCTTTAAAAAAAATGATTTTAACTGAGAGTCCAAAAAATGTTGTGATAGTAGTAAATGATATTACTAGACCAACTCCTTATAAAACAATACTACCACCCCTTTTAGAAGTACTAGAGAACTCAGGTATTAAACAAAAAGAAATTACTCTTTTAATAGCAACAGGCATTCATAGACCTAATACTAGAGAAGAAAATATAAAAAGTTTTGGGAGAAATGTAGTAAATAATTATAGAATAGTAAATCATGATCCTGATAATAATTTAAAAGAAATTGGAGTTTTAAGTGATGGTAAATCTTTAAAAATAAATAAGTTGGCCGCTGAAAGTGACTTTTTAATTACTACCGGCCAAATTAATTTACATTACTTTGCAGGATACTCTGGTGGTAGAAAATCAATTTTACCTGGCATTGCCTCTAGGTCATTGATAACAAGCAACCATGCTAGAATGAACGAACCAGGATGCCATAGTGGTAGTGTAACAAAAAATCCTATCCACTCAATTATGCTTGAAGCTGCCTTAATGGCAAATGTTAGATTTTCTTTGAATGTTATAACTAATGATAATAAAGAAATTTTATCCGTATTCTCTGGTGATATTAAAAAAGCATGGGAAGAAGGGGTAGGGTTTTGTAAAAAAATATCTACTCATGTAATTGATAGGAAAGCAGATGTTGTAATTGCTAGTTCCGGAGGGTTTCCTAAAGATATTAACCTATATCAAGCCCAAAAAGCACTAGAGCATGCTTCTATTGCTACAAAAGCAGGTGGTTTTATAGTGTTATTTGCAGCATGCTTAGAAGGGTATGGAGAACCCAAGTTTAAAGAATGGATGGATCATTCTCAAAATTGGCAGGACATCTTTGATATGTTTGATCAAAAATTTGAACTAGGTGGACATAAAGCATTTGCATTAGCTAGAGCCTTACATGATAAAACTGTACTCATCATAACGGAGTTGACTAAAGAAATTACTTGCAACTGCTATTTTCAAAAAGTTGATGGATTTAACGAAGCGTTAGAAACAATCAACAAGAAATTAACAGATTGGAATTGTTATGTAATGCCGCAAGCTAGTAGTGTTTTACCAGTAATAGGAGGATAATATGAGTCAGCAAAACATCTATGATGATAAAGAATTCTTTAATGGTTACTTAAAGATTAGAGATAAACCTCTTAATTACAATGAACTAATTGAAGCACCTTATATATACACCTTGCTTAATAAAACATATCCTAATGTTTTAGACCTTGGCTGTGGATTTGGTTTTTACTCTTTATACTTAGCTAAAAAAGGTAGTAAAGTTGTAGCAATTGATATATCCTCTAAAATGATAGAGGAAGCTAAAAAGATCAATTCTCATCCAAATATAATATATAAACAAAGTAGCATCGAAGAATTCTCTTATAAAGGAAATAACCTAGACTTAGTCATTAGTACTCTTGCTTTTCATTATATAAAGGATTTGGATCCAGTTATAAAAAAGATATATAATTTGTTGAAAGTTAAAGGTGAGTTTATTTTTAGCATAGAACATCCTGCAACTAGAGCTAGTAGAAAAGTTGCATGGATTTATGAAGATGATAAAAAGTATTGGCCTATAAGTGATTACTTTATTAGAGGTAAGAGAATTGAAAAGTGGATAATAAACAATGTAGAAAAGTATCATAGGACAATATCTGATTATTTCTATCTATTAAAAGATAATGGCTTTTCTATCAGTGATAT
>CAZCFQ010000041.1:0-15887 GCA_964497955.1 uncultured Clostridiaceae bacterium | reverse complement strand
AATACAACTAAAACCTCTTGGGTTTAGAGGATATATTGAAGCTAAACCAGTTAAAGAAATTAAATAGTTCTATAAGCAAAAGAGGGCAAATGCCCTCTTTTATGCTTTAAAACTAGTTTAATGTTTTATCTCTTGTTGTTTGTATTTCTAATTGAATCTATTCACTTTAATAAAGTTTTTAACTACTTTTCTTAAAAAAATAAATATATGATATGATTACCCCACATATAATATAGATCATTTCAATGAAAGGAAGACGCCTATGACAAAAAAGATAGCTAATGATCTAAAAAACATTGGACTAAAATATAGTGAAGAAGTTACAAATTCATTAAAAAACTATTCTTACTCAACTGATTATGACCCTAGAGATGACTTTTTAGATCAAAAGTATAAAAGGAAAAGATTTATTAACATACTTCAAAATCTAGGATTTATACCCTTTGATTTATCATCTAATTTAGTTGTTGAAATAGGCGGAGGAATATGTAGTACAGGGGCAGCTTTTTCTGATAAGTGCAAGTTAACTATAGCTTTTGAACTTGGTAAAGTTCATTGTTATTATACCAAGCTATGTAAAGAGTACTTCAATATTAATAATCTTGCAGTTTTTCATGGTAGCATATCTAAAATTGAAGGATCTGATTATTATACTGTATATACCAATTCAGTTGATATAGTTGTCTCACACCTGGGTATGTTTAGAGATACTATAGTTCCATCATTAAATAAATTATATGAAATGCTTAAAAGTGATGGAGTTTTTATTCTAGTTTTTCCTAGATTCTGGACAGACTGTAGTCAGTTAAATTTTACTGATAAAAAGCTCTTAGATAGAGCTTTTAAGAATGATGATAGCTGGTTTGACTTTAAAAATATATTGAAATATAACCTCTCAAATCTGGGCTTCAAAATTATTTTTGAAGGCATGATGGATGACTACTCTCAACTTCCTATGGGTGGTGATATTATAGTTGGGTCAAATATAGCTACTACTAAAGATGAGTATTACAGAAAACCAATTCCTAATCTAGTATTTGGGAAAACTAATATAACTTGTAATACACTTATCTGTAAAAAATAAGTGAAAGAATTTAACTTTTTTAAAACTATTTCTACAACCTCTAGATTTCTAAATTAAGAATATTAATAAAAATTTTACTATTTCAACTTTATTGTTTGCAGGCAATATAAAGCTTCTGTAAAATAAAAATATAAGAAGGTGAAAAAATGTCACAAACACTTATTAAAACTAATAAAATAAGCAAATTTTATAAAATGGGGCAAGTTACTGTTAAGGCTTTGCAAGAAGTTTCTTTTGAAGTCTATCAGGGTGAGTTTGTAGTAATTTTGGGCCCTAGTGGATCTGGCAAAAGCACTTTATTAAATATAATTGGTGGCATGGATACCCCAAGTGAGGGGAAAGCTTTCTTTTTAGAAAAAGAAATAACTTCTTTAGATGAAAGACAACTGACAGAATATCGAAGATATCAGGTAGGTTTTGTTTTTCAATTTTATAATCTTATGGCAAATTTAACTGCTAAAGAAAATGTTGAGTTAGCTACTGAAATAACTAAAGATCCTCTTGATATTGAAGAAGTAATGAATTCAGTTGGTTTAGGAGAAAGAATGGATCATTTTCCTGCACAAATGAGTGGTGGAGAACAACAAAGAGTTGCAATAGCTAGAGCTGTAGCAAAAAACCCACTCGTTTTACTTTGTGATGAACCAACAGGTGCACTAGATTATGAAACAGGTAAAAAGATACTAAAATTACTTAAGGATATAAATAAGGATTTAGAAAAAACAGTAATAGTAATAACTCATAATGTTGCAATTGGTGAAATTGCAGATAGAGTTGTAAAAATGAGAAGCGGTAAAATTACTGAAAACTATACAAACGATAACCCTGTAGATCCAGAGAAAATTGAGTGGTAGTTATGAAAAATCTTGATAAGCGTCTTATTAGAATGATAAAAAATTCTAAAGGGCAATACTTAGCTATAATAACTGTCTTATTAGTAGGAATAATGATTTATACAGCTTTAAGCATTGCTTCAACAAACTTAGTTTCTACTTTAGATAATTATTATGCTGAAACTAATTTTGCAGATATTTTTGTTCAGTTATTAAGAATCCATGAAGGAGCAATTGAAAAACTCGAGGCTGATAATTCTATTTTACAAGCCCAAGGGCGACATGTAATAGAGGCCCCAGTTATAACAACACAAGAAGATGAAAGAGTAATGGTAAGGATAATTTCAGTTCCAGATAAAGAGAGACTTATTAATGATTTTTATCTAATTGAAGGCAAACTAATAGACAATAGTAGTGAAAAAATAATGGTTTTAGAGCAATTTGCAAATGCTAGAAATATTAATGTAGGAGATACATTGAAATATCAACATGGTGGACATCAGTATCAAAATGAAGTAGCTGCTATTGTTGCAAGTCCTGAATTTGTTTACTTGATGGAAAACGAACAAAGCTTTCTCCCTACTCCAGAAAAATACGGTGTAATTTATGTAAGTGATTCTTTTGCTAGTGACAACTTAGGTCTTGGTAGTAATTACAATGAGTTATTGCTTAATCTAGAAGAAGGAATTAATGCTAAACAATTTAAGAATACCGTTGAAGATAGCTTAGATAGTTTCGGAGTAATGAGAATCTTTACCCAAGAGAACCAGCTAAGTAATAGGATGGTTCATGAAGAGATAAATGGTCTTGAACAATCATCACAAGCTGTTCCTTTTATTTTTTTAGGAGTAGCAGCAGTAATATTAGCTGTAATGTTAAATAGGATGGTTAAAACTGATAGAACAGCAATAGGCATTCTAAAAGCAATGGGCTACAGTAGCAGAGATATTGTACTCCATTATGTAAAATATGCCCTTAGCATTTCCGTTTTTGGTGGTGTAATAGGTTTGGTATTAGGATTCTCTATTTCAGGTTTAATGACAGAGATGTATGTAGAATTCTTTAATATTCCATTATTGAGTTTAGCTATTTATCCAAGATATATATTTCTTTCTCTCTTTCTATCTAGTTTCTTTTGTGTAATTTCAGGACTTTGGGGAGCAAAAGATATATTAAAGATTTCTCCAGCTGAATCTATGAGAGCACCGGTCCCAAAAGCTGGTAAAAGAATATTACTTGAAAAATGGAAAGACTTATGGAAAAGAATTACATTTAGCTGGAAAATTGTTATTAGAAACACTTTTAGAAGTAAAAAAAGATTCCTATTTATAGCTTTTGGAGTAGCTTTAACATATGCAGTACTTTTGTTTTCTGTCTTTATGGGTGATATTTTTGATGCTATGCTAGTTGAACATTATGGCAATTTTCAGAAGATGGATTACACAGTTGATTTCAATAAACCACTACCTATTAGTGCACTGTCTGACTTCAAAGAGATCATAGGAAGTGAAATGATTGAACCTAGAAGTGAATACCCCTTTGAGTTTGTCAATGGCAGACAAAGCCAAATTGTAAACATTATTGGATTAGTCCCTAATAGCATTTTTTATACATTTAAAGACTTAGAAGAAAGTACTTACTCTATGCCAAATAGTGGTTTAGTAGTATCTGAAAATCTTTCCAGAAAGCTTAATGTTAATATTGGTGATTTTGTAGCAATTAAATCCTTTCTGCCTGGAAGAGATGATGAGTCTGTTAGAATAACAGCAATTACTAAACAACTTTTCGGTATAAATGCATATATGCCTATTGAAAGAATGAATAATCTTTTGCTTGATGATGGTATTATGACTGGAGCTTATATCAAAGGTGGTAAAGAAATACTGACAGATATTAAAGATGTACCTGCTGTTTCGAATATTTTATCTTTAAATGAGATAATAGAGGCGTTTAGAGAATTCATCGGATTAATAATAATATCAATTGGCTTTATGGTTGTCATGGGTGGAGTGCTTGGTTTTGCAATCATTTTTACAGCTACTAGTATGAACATATCAGAAAGAACTAGAGAGTTTTCCTCTCTTAGGGTAATGGGTTTTAGTAAAAAAGAAATATATAGTATTGTTACAAAAGAGAACTTTATCATGTCGATTGTAGGTATTATAATGGGGGTACCATTAGGTAATTTATTCTTAGACTCTATTGATAAAGCTTTTAGTAACGATCTTTATACCTTAAATCTAACGCCAGACTTTTCAAGCTATATCTTAGCAGCAATTGTTACTATAGTCTTTATAGTCTTGGCACAACTAGCTACTAAGAAAAAGATAGATAAATTGGATTTTTTAGAAGCTCTAAAAAACAGAGTTGTATAGGGGGATATTATGAAAAGGTTATTAAAAAATAAGAAACTACTAGTTGTTGTTGCAATAATTATCCTATTAGGATCTGCAGGGGGATACTTTGTATATAGTTATTTAAATGCTCCTTCAGTTGAAGTTTCTGATGTTAATAAAGGGAAATTAGTTGATTATGTCTCAGAAACTGCTACTGTAAAAGCTTACAAAAATATAAGAATTAGTTCACAAGTAAATGGAGTAGTTGAAAATATTTATTTTGATATAGGAGATAGTGTAAAAAAGGGAGATACAATACTTACTGTAGCAACAACTGACATAGATCTTCAAGTGCAAGCTTTGTATGCTCAACGACAAAGAATAAAGTCTTTATATAATCAGCTAGTTAATCCCCCTAATGATCAAATAAAGAATATGGAACTTAAAGTACAGTCATTAGAAAAACAAATGAGCCTTGCTAAAGAAAGGTATGATAACAGTACAATACTTTTTAACGAAGGAGCCATAAGCAAAATAGCATATGAAGAAATAGAAAGTGCTTACTTATCAGCAAAAAATTCATATCAAGTTGCAGCTAACAACCTAGAAAATTTGAAACAAGGTGGTAATAAATACGAGAAAGAACAACTTGAGTATCAAATTAGAGAAATTGATTACAACATAGCTATAATGAAGAATAATAGAGAGTACTATAGTATTACAGCTCCTTATGATGGAGTTATAACTTCTATGAACATTAATGAAGGTGAAATTGTAGTGCCAGGAAATCCTTTTGGAGGAATGGCTAACTTAAATCAACTTTACTTATATTGTGAGATTTTATCTAGTAAGCTAGAATTATTAGAGACTGGATCAAAAGTAGAAGTTAAGCATAAGCATCTAGATCAAACTAGTTTGATTGTCAATAAAATTTACCCTACAGCTTTAGATAAACTTTCTGATTTAGGCATTTCTCAAAAAAGAGTTGGAATAGAGATTGCTTTACCTGATCAATCTTCTCTAAGAGTAGGTTCAGAAATAGATGTTGAAATAATAACAAGAGAAAAAGAAGATGCTTTGTTTATACCCGATGAAGCAGTTTATAGCCTTCAAGGTCAAAGTTATGTAATGGTAGTTGATGGTAAAAAAAGTAGAGAAGTAGCTATAGAAACGGGCTGGGAAGTTGTTGACTACATAGAAATCCTCTCTGGTTTAGAAGTAAACGATACTGTTATTATCACAAACCTATCCGATTTATCAGATGGAGGATACATTAATATAGATAAGTAAGAAAAAAGAGAAACCTAATCTATAATGACTAGGTTTCTTTAGTATTATCAAAATTTTACTTTAATTTCTAAGCATATTTTTAAAGTTACTTTGTGGACATTGAGATAATCAAATCTAAAGTAATATGAATCCCTTGTCTTCTTCCTTATAACAAAACATTAACTAAATACTTTTTATAAAAGATGCAAACTACTTCATCATTAGCCATACACCAACTACAGCTGCTAAAGCTCCCCAGATGTAAAAGAACGTAACTGTACCTTTCTCTCCTAAAAACTTTTTAAATACTTCAATCTTAGCCATGTTCCAAATAAAAGCAGGTTTTTTAGCCGCAATATAAAACACAGCAACAGCATAGACAATAAGAATAATACCTAAAAGTGCCCATCCATTCATAATAAGTTCTTCCTTTCTTTAAAAATATTTCTATTCTAGACCTTTTCTTATTTTTGGAGCTAAGAAAAAATATACAATAAGACATAAGAGTAACACAATACCTGAATACATAAAGACTTGTCCCCAAGTTCCACTTTTAGATAAGATTAAATCATTTCCTTTATATGCCCAGTAAAATGGGTTCCAGTAAAAGAATTTCTGCCACTTATCTCCTAATATTTCAATAGCTAATACTCCAGCTATCAGTGGTAAAAATAATAACTTTATGCTTCCTGCTGCACTTATTATATCCTTATTATTAAGCCCTTGAATGAAACCTATTAGTATGCTTAATAAACTTGTAACAAGTAGAACTAAGAGTAACTGTAATAAATTTATCTCTCTAAAGCCAGTTATATATATTAAAGCAATAGACCCAAAAATTGCAAATGCTATTCCCATTATGCTCTTCCCAAGAATAAAAGTTTTTCTCGATGTTGGAGTAAGATTTATGGCACTAATAGTATTATCTACTTTTTCTTCAACAATATTAAGTGATATTAACATTCCACCTAAAATTGATATAAAAAGTATAGAAGTGTTTACAAAGTTTTTCTTAAGTGGTGGAACTGTCCTGCCAAACTCTATTAACTCACCATTTGACTCTTCCATACTAACTCCTAATTCATAAAAACTATTAAGTAGTTTAACAAATTCTACTGTACCTTCAGTCTCATTTCCTTGTGTCATTAAATAGTAATCTCCATCTTCAGGTAAGATTCCTATAATAGCATCTCTTTTTTCTACTCTGTCTTTAACCTGATCTGCATTGTCAAACAGCTCTACTTTAGCAAACTGACTGAAATATTGTTCTTGTTCAATATTTTCACCATTTATTAAGGCAATATTAACAGTAGTATCATTTATTCCAGGAGCAAATATATTAATGAGGATTGCAAAAAGTATTGGAACTACTAATATATATAATGAAAGAAAATCTTTCATATTTACTTTTAAATCTCTCATAAAAATAGTTAGTACTCTTTTTAACATTTCTAACATCCCCTATCCTATTAGAGTTTTCTTATATCTATAATTTGAAGCGACAAATAGTATTGTACCAACTATTAAAAATCCTCCAGATACTCCTAATACATACGAAACATTATTACTACCAAGAATTATAGATTTAAAACCCTCTAACATCCAATAAGTTGGAACAAGCTTAATCCAAGCAGGATTCCAACTTGGTATGAAATATGCAATATTAGGGATAATAATAAGCATCATAAATGCATACAGAGTTCCAAATGCTTGCATAATATTTTCATAAAAACTTGCAATTAATAGTCCCAATGCAGATGAGAAAAACGCAGTTGTTGATAATAAAGCTAATAAAAGCATATAATCTGGCTGAAACTTCATTATTGGTACTAAAACAATAAGACTTGAGATTATAGATGTAACAAAGACTACACCAATTTTACTAACTAAATATTGCCAAACTGGTGATGGTGTTAAAGCATACGCTTTAATCACTCCTTCTTGTCTGTCTAAAAAGATATATGCAGCTATAATGAAAAGTCCCATGAGAGCTCCATTAAAAACTAAAACAGAAGGTATCATGTTTTCTTTATCTGTTAGAGTACCATAATCTGTTCCTAGTGGTCTTACCTCTTGATTATCCATAGCTACTTCCAAATTTTCAACAGACTCTACATGAAGTATTTTCAATAAGTTTTTATATTTATCCGACTCATAACCTTGTAAAAAATATTCATAAGCAAAATTATTATTATCATCCATTTTTACTACAGCTGCTATTTTTCTTTCTTCTTTGGCCATATAAACTAAATCTTCTCTACTATTTAATAGATAGATTCTTTGGCCTTCAGTAGTAAACAGTTCTACTTCCTTTTGCTGATCATCTATCTCTATTACAACTTCTTCTGATTTTCCATCAATTGTTTCTTCTCTAATTGCTTCTAAGTATATACTTTTTGCTTGAACTGGCAAATCTAGATATATGTATTCACTAGTTTTACTATCAAAATCATCTGGTACTGCAAATAAAAAAACTGCTAATATTAAAAATGCCATAAATAATTCGATATAAAAGTAAAAGCCTCTTGATGCAATTTTTAACTCTTTTACAAAACTAGAAAAGAGTTTCATCCTAAACAAGCCCCCTTCCAGTGACTTTGATAAAGATTTCTTCAAGAGTAGCTTCTTTTGTATGCATTGTCTGTATTTCATAGTTAGCTATAACATCTCTAAGATGTTGTTTATCTTCAGCTAGAACAGTCGAAAATGTTTTTTTAACAATTTGGTTGTTATCCAAATATTCAACATCGACAAGCTTATCACCATATTGAAGTTTTAGGTTTTTTGGAGAGTCTATAAGACTAATCTCACCATCCACAATAAATGCTACTCTATCACAGAGTTCATCTGCAATAAACATATTATGCGTTGTTAAAAAAACTGTTACCCCGTCTTGATTATTCCTTTTTATTATATCCTTTATATCGGCTGCAATTGAAGGGTCTAATCCTGTAGTTGGTTCATCTAAAAACCATAGTTTTGGATTATTAATCATAGACCTAGCAAAAGTTAATCTATGCTTCATTCCTTTAGAGAACTCTCCAGCTTTAATCCCAGCTTTAGTCTCCAAACCTACCATTTTTAGTAATTCCATAGGATCTCTTGTAGAGACATCAAATAGCTTTGCATAAAAATCAAGATTCTCTAATGCAGTTAGCTTACTGTACACATTAGATTGCTCAAAACTCATTCCAATTTGGTTAAACATATCTTTGGATATATTGTCAACACTATATCCTGCAACATTAACTTCACCTTTTTGTAGTTGTAATAGACCTGTCAAAATATTTTGTGTTGTTGATTTACCAGCTCCTGATGGACCTAAAAATCCAAATATTTCTCCGTCTTCTACTTCAAAACTAACATTTTTTACTTGGTAATTATCATCATTATTATATGAGTGATATAAACCTTTAACATTAATCATACAAGCAACCCCCTTAAGTGATTTCTTTGACAGCTTAACTTCGATGATTCTTGTGCTCTTTTTCATTATTCTTACTGTCTTAAAATAAATGAAACAATCTATACACTTAAAATTTTCTTTTACTTAAGAAACTACAAATTAATTGTGATCTCTATAAAAGCTCTTTTTCAATAAGTTAATATATTTAAACAAATCTTCTTCAATAACTTTCAAATCAATCTTCTCATGATCTTTTATGTTTCTTCTATACTCTTCACTATATTTTTCCATAGTCCATCTGATAATATTTATAGCTCTTTTAACATCAATACCTTCTTTAAAAAGAGAAAAATCGATATTGTATGTATATATTTGAGTATATAATTCTAACGGAAAGTCTGGTTCTAAGTAGAATATTTCTTCAACTGTTTTATCCTTAAAAAGTTTTGTAGAAAATTCGATTAAATATGGGTATTTATCAAACAATTGCAATTTAATTAAGTAAGCTTCATTTAATCTGTAAAATATGTCTGTTTGATCCCAATCAATTTGATTCACTATATCCTCAACTATTCTTCTGATTACAAAACTTTCTAAATATTTATATAGCTTATCTTTATTGGAAAAATAATGGAATAATAAGCCTTTAGATATACCAGCATCTTTGACAATTTTGTTAGTAGACGCTTTATTATAAGTATTTCTACTAAACTCTTTCATAGCACTGTTAATTATTCTAAGCTTTTTCTCTTCATCAACTTTTTCAAGTAAGTCTTCGATGATATCACCTTCTCGCTATATGATTAAAAACTATTTATATTAATATTATACCCCCTATTGACCAACTTGGTCAATATGGGGTATATATATTCTTATAAATTATTAACATAACCAAACTAAAAATAGTGTCAGTATCTAACTAACATTTTTATATCTTTTTTATAATTAGGTATCCATAAATTTATCAATATAGTTTCTTCAATCATAGTAATATTATATTTCTAATGCTACAATAAGTAGGAAAATTTGTTTATCCTATAGGAGGAACTCTTATGCAACAAAATAAAAGAGTAAATTTAGAAACACTATGCTTGCCTTCTAAGTTGATAAAGTGGATTGGGAATGCCCCATTATATGAAAATAGTGGTTTGTCTGGTGCAAGAACTTTTTATATTGACAATGATCATGGTGCTTTTTTAAAGGTTGCACCTTCAAAATCTTTGTTTGTATCATCTAAGTTACAATCACATCTTGCAAAGCATAGCTTATCTGCACCAATTATTCTGTATATTTCAAAAGATAAAGATTATTTGTTAAGTGAGTCATTAAAAGGAAAGAATGGTGTATCAAACAAATACTTATCTAAACCTGACAGGTTAAGTAGAACTTTTGGACTATCTTTAAAACTACTACATGAAATTGATATAGCTAATTTTACAATTAAAAATAAGATGTCTGATTTAATTTTTATGGCTAATAATTCTTTATTTTTGCAAAATCATCTAGATCTATTATCTGATTATATTGGGATATCATATGCTGAAACAGCAAAAGAGGAAATAATGTCATCTGTGGGAATATTAAATAACGATTCAATAATACATGGAGATTATTGTCTTCCAAATATTATTCTTGATAAATGGAGATTTAAAGGTTTTGTCGACTTTGATGAAGGAGGAATAGGTGATCGACATTATGACATTGCTTGGGGCTTATGGTCATTAGCTTATAACTTTAAATCCTCTGAGTATGGGCAAATCTTTCTTGATGCATATGGCAGGGAAAATATCGACAAAGAAGCTTTAAGAGTATGTGGGTTGCTAGCTTCGATGGAGTAGTTAATATAGAGCGTTTACTTAATCTTCAATACTATGTATTCCTCATTAGACTTAATGAAATATGTTTTTTACTAATTAGGCATTCAAAGAAATAAAATATGAGTTACTTATAGTTACACTTAGTACTTTTATCTAAATCAAAATAAGTAGCTTTATAAGTTATTAATCATGCCAAAATTAAAAAAAAGGCGCTGGCATTTAATCCAGCTCCTCTTTAAATCTTATGTTTTCTTACACATTAGTCTTTGACAACAAAAGATATTTTGGCAATAACTATATACTCTAATACTTGATTATCATTAACTGAAGCTTTAAAGTCTTTAATGTAAATGCTTTGAATATTATCAACTGTTTTTGAAGCTTCATACACAGCATTCTGTGCTGCAGCTTCCCAACTATCTTTAGATTTTGCTATTACTTCTATTACTTTTACAATTTCCATTATAAAGCCTCCCCTAAAATCCAAATTTGAAAATTAGTTCGGATAATTCAACTTTTATTAAACATCTACTTCATTTTTAGCGTATCAAAACCTTTATTGCTTTACAAATTTACTGATTACATATTAATTATCTTTACAAACATCTTACATTAATTACTTATCTTCCTTACAAAAATATAAGGATACTTCATATATAATTATTAAAACTCTCTATTACTATATAACTTAAGTGATAATGATCCTGATATTATAGTAATCACTATAATTAATACAACTGTAATCAAAGAAAATGATACTTGTGACATAGACATAAAATAATCAGTAATTTTTTCTATAGATAAAATGCTTGGATTGCGCATCTGCTTTTCTAACATCGGTAATCCAAAGAATGTTACAAAAAATAGTATGAAATCTAATTGTTTAGCTTTGTCTTTTCCGAGCTTGAAAAATGCAGGAAAACAAATTGAGTTAAATAAAACAATATAGAGAGTTGCTAACAGTACTAACGGAATACTTACGTGTATATATTGATAAGGTATTGGCATCTTTGAAAGTATGTAGTTTAGTATAAAAAATACAACATTACCTATAATTACAAAGATGAAAATCAAGCTATATTTTGCTTTAATAATATCCACTTTTCTTACTGGCAAACTGTTAATAATGCTTTCTGCATTATTTTTATCATCTTTATTGAAAATATCCATCAATACCGCATATGTATAGAAAAAGATTGACATTAAATACGCTAATCCACCAAACTTAGAAAATGCAAAACTTACTGCGGGGATATAAAGTAACTCTCTAAATACCAATTTATCTAGTATTGCGAAATCTTTCTTTATTAAACTCATGGGTTTTACCTCCTAGTATTATAAACTACTATGTCATCTAGTGATGCTTTTTCAAGAACTATTCCTTCTATGTTACGTAATTCTCTCTTTTTTGATGTCAATGCATCAAAACCATATTCGTGTATTCTAGTTCCAATCAATAACGGAGTTATCTGATCTAATATATCTTTGGAGCCTTTTACAACAGAGTAATTCTCCAAGATATCCATCTTTGTTTGGTTTAAAACTACTTTACCATCCTTTAAGAATACTATATAATCAGCAATTTTATCCAAGTCAGACGTTATATGAGTTGAAAATATAACAGACTTTCTTTCATCAAGCATTAGTTCAGATAAAATACTAATAAATTCATCTCTTACAACAGGATCAAGTCCACTAGTTGGCTCATCCATTAATAATAGTTTTGCATCATGAGATAGTGCAATAGCTAATGAAGTTTTCATTTTCATTCCTTTTGATAAGACTTCAATTTTTTTATCAACAGGCAGTGAGAATCTATCTACATATTCATAAAAACTTTCAAAGGACCATCTATCATAAAATGGAGCAATCACCTTAGCCATCTTATGAATAGTAAGATGATTGTAAAAATGATTTTGATCTAAAACAAATCCTATATCGTTTTTTATTTCTTTTTCATTGTCTGGGTACTTCTTGCCAAAAACCTCTATATTACCGTTATCAGGCTTGATAAGATTTAGAATTAACTTAATAGTAGTACTTTTTCCAGAACCATTAGGCCCAATTAATCCCATTATAAAACCACTATCTAAAGTCAAATTTATATTATCTAACTTAAACCCCTCATATGACTTACTTACATTTTTCAATTTTAATATTTCACTCATTTTATGCCTCCTCATATAATAATTCAATTATCTTTATTAAATCTTCTAAGTTCAAATTAATTAACTTAGCAGCAACTATAGCCTCTTCTAACTTATCCTCGACTAATTTCATCTTAGATTCTTTAAGCAATTCACTACTCCTTGGTGCTACATAAGAACCTTTGCCAGGGACTGTTGTTATAAAACCTTCCTTTTCAAGTTCTTCATAAGCTCTTTTTGTTGTAATAACACTAACCTGCAGCTCTTTAGCAAGTCTTCTTATAGAAGGAAGCTGCGTTTCAGGCTTTAACTCACCTTGTATTATTGCTTTCTTTATCTGATTTGTAATTTGAGTATATATTGGATGTTCAGAAGAATTTGATATTATAATATTCATTAAAACATTCCCTCCGTGCATACTGTTTATATTCGATATACACAGTATATACACATTGTTTGTACTTGTCAAATACTTTTTTCAACTTTAAGTTAATTTTCTATATTCTATATAATTGAGTGCATCTTAATACTGCTTTACTTACATTGAGTGTATCTAAAACTAACTTAAAAAATATTTAATGTATTAAAGTTATTTTTATGCAGGAATTTTATTTTTGTCATCGAAATAATACTTGAGTAATAAAAAAAGGAGAGTCAAATTATGAAAATTGCAGTTGCAAGTTTTAGTAATGAAACGTGTACCTTTTGCCCTGACCCAACTAAAATAGAACACTTAGAGCCTAATGTTTTAAGAGGAGAAGAAGTTTTTGAAAAAGCCAGAGGAATTCCAGTCTATATTAATGGCTATTTGGAAGCTGCTAAAGAAGATAGTGATGTTGAATTAGTTCCTATAATATCAGCTGGTAGAACTAAAGGTGGATTTAGAAGTTGGTTCGATAAGGAAGCTTTTGACAAGTATGCGAATGAAATTGTAGAAAAAATTGAAGACCAAATGCCTCTTGATGGAGTATTACTTGCACTTCATGGAGCTATGGCTGTAACAGATGTACCCAAGCCAGAAGCAGAATTAACTAGAAGAGTAAGAAATGTTGTAGGTGATGAAACTCCTATATTTGTAACTTTTGATTTACATGCTAATGAAGACCATGAAATTGTTGATGCTGCTGATGGTGTTTTTGTAATTAAGACATATCCACATATTGATTCTTATGAAACAGGTTATGCTGCTGCAAAATGTCTATTTGAAACTATTAGAGGAAAAGTAAATCCTACTCAAGCTATTTTGAAACCAGGCATTGTTTCTGCTAGTATTTTCCAAGGATCTGCTTATCATCCTATGAATAAAATTTATGCTAAATGTGCAGAGTGGGAACAACTCGATGATGTAATTAGAGTAGATTGTGCTCCAGGATATGCTTATGCTGATGTAGTTGATATTGGAATGAGTATTTTTGCAATGACAGATAATAACAAAGAACTAGCTGAAAAAATTGTTAAAGAAATTGGAGAGTTAGCTTGGTCTTTAAGAAAAGATCTAAACCGTGACTTACCAAAGACAGAAGAAGCTGTAAGACAAGTAATCCAGTTAGTGGAAGAAGGCAAAGGTCCTGTTTTAGTAGCAGATGGTGCTGATAGAACAGGTGATAGTACGCATGTTTTAAAAGAGCTAATTAAACAAGGTGCAAAAAACTTTGCTTTGCCAGGAATTGCTGATCCAAAAGCAGCTAAACATATTGAGGAGAACTATAAAGTTGGTGACCACATTGAAATAGAAATTGGTGGTTATGCAAGTGAACATTCTGGTACACCTGTAAAAGTTGAAGGTGAAATAACTTATATGGGAAGACCAAGTTACAAACTTGTTGGGCCTATGAGAAAAGGAATGGAAATTCAAGACGATTTTGTTGCTGTAATCAATCTAGGTAACAACTCTCACGTAGTTGTTTCAGAGCGCATGAGAGGTGCTAATGATAGTAGTCCATTTACTGCAGTTGGCATAGACTATAAAACACTAGATATTATAGTTCTAAAAGACAGAGTTCATCACAGAGCTTACTGGGATGATGTAGTTAATATTGACTTCCCTATAGATGCTCCTGGTATTGGTGCTGTTGATTTATTAACTTTAGAGTTTAAAAATGCACCTGATGATGCTTATCCAATTGGGAAAAATCACAGATAATATATAATTAAGACCTTAAAAAAAATAGATAGGATTACTTTCTTAGTAATCCTATCTATTTTATTAGTTCATAGCTTAATTATTACTGTTTAGTCTTATCACTTTTCCAGGACCTACCCCTGTATAATTATTATCTTTAACAGCAATCTTGCCGTTAACAAAAACATACTTAATTCCTTCATTCTTCAATGTAGGCTCCTTATATGTAGCGTTATCAATAATAGTATTTGGATCAAATATGACCAAATCAGCATCAAAACCTTCTCTAATTAACCCTTTGTTTTTCAAGCCTGCTTTGATAGCTGGTAAAGAAGTCATTTTTCTTATAGCATCTTCTAATATTAAAACTCCTTTTTCCCTTACATATCTACCTAATACTTTTGGAAAAGTTCCCATTGCTCTAGGGTGACTTCCATATCTAGGATCAACAAATCCGCCATCAGTACCAATCATTGTATATGGATGTTGCATTATCCTTTCAATATCTTCATCGCCCATCATAAAATATGCTGCTCCAGCATTTCCTTTACTTAAAACTATTAAATCAAGCAAAGCATCAAATGGATCTATATTATATTCATCAGCATATTGCTTTACTGTCTTTCCGTTGGCTTCTGGGACAGTTACACTAAACACCATAATACCTTCTAAACCACAGTTTTTAGCTAAATTCTCCCAAGATTTATCATTACTTTTAATATCTTCTTTTATTCTTTCACGCTCTTTTGGATCTTTTAATCTTTCAATTAACTTATCAGTTCCTCCTACATGATATCTTGGAGGGATAGTTGCTTTTAGTCCTGTAGAGCCCGCCTTATATGGATATTGGTCTAAAGCTACTTCTATACCGTT
>CAZCFQ010000040.1:0-16180 GCA_964497955.1 uncultured Clostridiaceae bacterium | reverse complement strand
TAAAAATAAGTTTACATTTGTGCCAGACCAACCAGAGATATTTGATTCTATATCGGGATATGATTATTTGAATTTCATAGGGGATATATATAAAGTACCAATAGACAATAGAAGAGAAAGATTTGAGAAATTTACTATACCTTTTGGTATAAATGATGATTTAGGAAAACCAATAAATTCATTCTCTCATGGTATGAGGCAAAAACTTTTAATTAGTGGTGCTTTATTACCTAACCCAAGGCTTTTTATTTTGGATGAGCCTTTAACTGGATTAGATCCAAAATCAGCAAGATTGCTTAAAGATATTATGAGAGACCATTGTGATGAGGGTGGAACAGTGTTCTTTTCTTCTCATGTTTTAGAAGTAGTTGAGAATCTGTGTGATAGAATAGCTATCATTAACAAAGGAAACATAATTTCAATTGGCACAGTAGAAGAAATTAGATCTAAAGGTGAGTCATTAGAAGAAATTTTCTTGGAGATGACTAAAGATGAATAGTTTTATATCTTTATTAAAAGTTGAACTCAAAAATTACTTCGCTCAATCAAACGCTAACTTAGGAGTAGGCAATAAGAAGAAGCTTCTATATCTAGCTTTGGGATTTTTAGGGTTAACATTTATGTCTATGAGCTATCAGCTCTCTGTCTCGCTTTATAACTCATTTAGTCAGATAGGTCAAGCAGAACTAACTTTTACTACTATGTTTTTTATAACATCAATGGCGATATTGTTTCTTTCATTTTCTGCATTAATCCATTTATTTTACTATTCAAAGAATACTGGATTTTTGCTTACATTACCAATAAAAGAAAATATTATTATATTTTCAAGATTAGCTGTTCAATATATATATTCACTAGTTATTTCAGCAGTATTTTTAATACCTTGCCTAGCGGTAATTTATATGAATCAAGGTATTGGAATAATTAGTATATTAGGTGGCTTAATTGTACTGGCTTTGACTCCATTAATTCCACTGTTAATATCAACATTACTTATTGTTCTTATCATGAATAAAGCTAGTAAGTTTGTTAGCAAGCGTGCAATTACAATTATTACTAACGTAATTTTAATTGCTTTTATTCTAGGAATTCAAATGATAATAATAAGGCAAACAGAGTCTAGTGATTTCATTTTAGATTTACTGCTTAAGGATTCTGGCCTTTTATATTATTTTGGATTGAGATTCCCACCATCTGTATGGGCTACAAGAATGATAGATGGATCTATTCTCAATGCAGTTTTTTACTTGGGGTTAAATGGGATTTTATTAGCTTTATCAAGCGTTTTAATTGCTCCTTTGGTTAGGTCATCATTACAGGACTTTCAACAAGGAGAGTCAAAAGTAAAAAGTAAAAAAGGTAAAATGGTACAAAGTTCTCAACTTAAAGCACTAGTAAATAGAAATATAGCTATTGTAATGAAAACACCTGCATTTTTAATGAATGTAGCAATATTAGTTATATTACCCTTTATTATTGTTGGAATAAATATGATAAGTGGCCAGTTTAGCATAGCTCAGATGCAACAGCTGTTAGTTGACTTTGCAAACTCTAATTATGCTGTTTATATTCCACTGATTTTAGCAGGTATATACATTGCTCCAGCTTTTATGGGGTCTTTTGCAGCTACTGCTATAACACGAGAAGGAAAGTTTTTGTGGCAAGTCCGAGTAGTGCCAGTTAGTGCAGAATTAGATATTAAGGCAAGAATAATTAGTTGCTTCATTTTTAGTATAATTGGGGTAATAATTTTAATCCCAATTACGTTTATGGTATTACCAGTAAGCATATTCCAAATAGTCTTTGCTTTAGTTTTAACACTTATTGCAATCATTATTATGTTACAGATTGACATTTTAATTGATATCAATAGACCAATCTTAGACTGGAACTCACCAACACAAGCAATTAAAAATAATATGAATGTAATGGTAGCCTTGGCTTGGAGAGTAGGGGTAATATTAGCTTCATATATTATTATAAGCGCTTTAAGCTCTTTAGGATTTTTATCAATTAACATCTTAATTAGTGCAGCCTTATTAATCATGCTTTTTGTTAGCAATGTATTGTTTAATAAAGGGATTGAAAAATATCAAGAGTTGGAGATATAAATAAAAGCTCATTATGTGGTTAAAGCCAACCACATAATGAGCTTTTTGAAGTTTAATCGACCATTTTATTATAAGTATGTCGGAGATATAAAAATTCACAAAAATAACCAATTACAAATCCCATAGCTCCAACAACTGCACCCAGCTGTGGGAATACCATAGATAAAGATATAACAGATATGCCTGCTATAGCAATACTAACAGTCTTTCCAATACTTAAAGCTTTTGTATTATTAAGTTTCATTAAAAGTCCCATATAGTATTCAGAGTTTGCTAATATTAGTGGCAAAACAATTAATACCATTAGTACAGGTTTAACTGCTTGTGCTATTTCGCTTGTCACTCCAATTGCGTTAATAAGTAACCAATTACCTATAGGGGTTAAAGCTAAGATAGCAATTATTGATGCTAATGCTATGCTGACTCCCAATGTAAACTTTTTAAGGTAACCTATCCTATCTTTGTTTGTTCCAAATATTAATGAAACTTGGCGCATATTCATCTCTAAAAATGCTATAGCTATCCAGGCGAAACTTCTAGCAACTTGGAAGGTAGCAATTGATCTTTCTGGGTTGTTCGTAAAACCAAGTCCAGAGTTAACCACCGGAAGACCAAGAGTCCAAATAAATGACATCAAAAGCAATGGCCAGATAAAGTCAAAAGCTTTTTTCTGAGTAAATTCTTCCTCACCATTTTCATAATCGGGCTCTTCTGGTAGTTTATCATAGACTTTTCTAGAAAATAAGTAATTTATAACTGCTTCAAGACCCATTCCTCCAGTCCATATTATAATTCCTATTGATGCTCCACTTAAAAACCCTAATTTGGGTAACGCAAAAGCTAAAAATATCATAAAAGATATTCTAACTAAAACAGTGTATGTTAAATACTTAGTTTTCTTTTCAACTATTATTATACCTTGAGAATAAGATCTTAAAGAATATACGAAAGGTAAAGAGAGTGTAAAAACAGCTGCAGTTTTAACTTCACTCATTAAGTTTTCTGGGGTATTAAATAAGTTAACAAAAACAAATTCTCCAATAGGAGTAAATGCTAATAAAATAAGCATAAAAAGTGAAACAGAAGCAACTTTTATCATAACATTTCTGGTGATTTTGAGAGACTTCTTATCATGTGCAAGTGCAACTAACATTTGTCTTGAAGTAAAACAAGGTGATGCGAACATATTCATTATAGTCATAGTAACAGCGAATGCAGCAAGACCAATTTCAGCATTAGGTGCTCTTGAAACACCTGAGTTAATAACACTATGGCTACTCATCATTATCATTGAATAAAGTCCCAAAGGTACATAGAATAAGAGAAGTTCTTTTAACATCTCAGCTCCTTTAACTGGAACTTTTTGCTTTCTTTTCAACCTAATCACTCTTTTCTTTGGATAAAACAATCCTTAATGTATTCTATATATTAGTATGAAAAAAATCAATGAAAAATAAAAATTTTGTTTATCGAAATAAATTAGCAGGAATTTAGCATATCTATGACTAATTTAGTTATATAACAATTTGGAGGTGTAGATTTGAATTACAACGATGAATTAGGAAAAATGACATTGGTTGCTACAGGAGATATTTTTATTACAAGAAAACTAAGTCCATATAATGAACCAGAGTATTTGCAGATGTGGGATATATTGCAAAGCGGTGATATTAAGTTTACCAATTTTGAAATGTTAGTCCATGAGTTCTTAGGATATCCAGTTGCACAAAGTGGTGGTACATATACTCAAGTAGACAAAATGATTTTAGATGAAATTAAATTTGCTGGATTTAACTTATTGTCGCTAGCGAATAATCATTCACTTGATTATAGTTATGAGGCTATGCTTAGAACTATAGAATTATTTGAAGAAAATGATTTAACACATGCAGGAACTGGGATGAATCTTGCTGATGCAAGAAGCCCAAGATATTTAGATCTTAACTATGGTAGAGTAGGGTTTTTGGCATCAGCTTCAAGTTTTGCTCCACATGGTAGAGCAGGACAATCTAGGCCAGATTCAATAGGAAGACCAGGCCTTAATCCAGTAAGGTATGAAACATATTATGAGTTAGATGCCAATCATTTTGAAAATATCAAAAAAATTGATAAACACGTAAAAAATGACAAAATTAAAGAAGCACGTAAAAAATCAGGTTGGGGTAGTGTTGATGATGTTAACACCTGCACAATAGGTAATAACAAATATGTCTTAGGACACAATCCTGGAATTCATACTAAAATTAATGAAGACGATAGATTAGGTAATTTGAAATGGATCAGTGATGCTAAAAGACAATCTGATTTTGTAGTTTATTCAATGCATTCACATGAAGGAAATACAGAAGACAATTACAAGCCTGCGGATTTCCATATACCTTTTGCACACGATTGTATAGATGCAGGAGCAAATGTGTTTATTGGACACGGAGCGCATTATATAAGAGGAATTGAAATATATAAAGGCAAGCCAATTTTTTATGGCTTGGGTAATTTTGTGTTCCAAAATGAAACAGTCAGAAAATTACCTCATGATGTATACGAAAAGACCTCTTTAGGTTTTGAAGATACTCCTGCAAACTATTATGATAAAAGAAGTGATCATGATAACAGAGGATTCCCAGCTGATAAGAAATTCTGGCAAAGCTTTATGCCTAAATGCTATTTTGAAGATGGAAAATTAAAAAAGATGGAAATTTATCCAATAACTTTAGGCTATGGTAAGAAAAGAACAGTAAGAGGACGTCCAATGCTTTCAACTGACTCAGAAGCTATTCAGATTTTGAATCAATTGAAAGATTTATCTAAAGATCTAGGCACTGAGATAGAAATAATTGATAAGGTTGGCTACATTAAGTTATAGGAGGATTGCATATGTTTAGAGATGTAAATGAAAGTATTAGCATAAGTAGTTTTAGTGATTATAAAACTAAGATTTTACCTTTAAGAGAAAGAGCAAAAGTTGAGAATAGATGGCTGAAATTCAGGCTAGAAAATGTTTTGCCTGAGTTGATGAAAAGAGAAAAGTTTGATATGTGGATAGTATCAGCAAGAGAATATAATGAAGATCCAGTCATGATGAGTCTTTTACCTGCTCCAATGCTATCAGCTAGAAGAAGAACTATACTGATTTTTAATCTATTAGAAGATGGAACTCTTGAGGCAATGAGTTTAGTAAGACCTGTTCCAGTAATGAAAGAATATCATGAGGCTATTTTTACTGAAAATAGAATTGATCAATATGAGAAACTTGCAGAGATTATTAAAGAGAGAGATCCAAAATCAATAGGCATAAATGTAAGTAATACTTTTGCATTTGGAGATGGATTGACTTTTTCTGAAAACAGAAGACTTGCTGATGCACTAGATGAGAAATATCAAAATAGGTGCAGAAGTGCTGAAAGGCTATGTCTAGCTTGGCTAGAAACTAGAACAGAGGAAGAAATCTCTACATATTATGGGATTAATGAAATTGCCCATGGTGTAATTAAAGAAGCCTTTTCTTCACGTGTAGTAACACCTAGTGTAACCACAGGTTTAGACGTAGCATGGTGGATTAGACAAAAATTCCATGATTTAGGTTTAAGAGCTTGGTTTATGCCTTCAGTTGATATAATTAGAAAAGGTTGTGAAAAAGTAGATAGTAGTGATATTATACAACCTGGAGATTTATTACATTGTGATGTAGGTTTTGAATATTTAGGTTTGTGTACAGATACACAGCAAAATGCCTATGTATTGAAACTAGATGAAACAAAACCTCCAAAAGGAATAATCGAAGCACTAGCTGAAGGTAATAGGTTGCAAGACATTCATGCTGAAAAAATGGTTGAAGGCAAAACTGGAAACGAAATTTTGGCTGCCATTTTAGAAAAGGCTAAAGAAGAAGGATTGAATCCATGTGTATACTCACACCCGATTGGATATCATGGACATGGTGCTGGTCCTACAATAGGTCTTTATGATCAACAAGAGGGAGTTCCTGGTAGAGGAGATTATGAACTATTCAATAACACTTCTTATGCGATGGAGCTAAATATAAAAAAGGAAGTACCTGAGTGGGATAACCAAGAAGTAAGAATTGCTTTAGAACAAACAATTATCTTTACAAAAGATGATGTTTATTACTTAGGTGGGCGACAAACAAAGTTTCATTTGATAAAATAAGTAATAGCCACGCTAAAAGGCGTGGCTTTTTTTCGCAATATTTAAGAAGCGAATATATCAATTAACCAACTATAACTTATTAATAAGAATAACCCTAGTAATATTATTGCTAGAATCAAAAACCACACACTTTTGTATTTCATAATAATTCACCTCGAATATATATTACATTAAAATTATAAGATTTGATAGGGAGAGGACATTTTTGAATCACTTAACACGTAAAAAGAAAAAAAATTGGACAGATCCAGATCTTCCATTAAAAAAGGTTGTATTT
The DNA here is from genome assembly GCA_964497955.1 of uncultured Clostridiaceae bacterium. Classification (GTDB taxonomy): domain Bacteria; phylum Bacillota; class UBA994; order PWPR01; family PWPR01; genus PWPR01. The sequence continues at coordinate 9,622 of CAZCFQ010000040.1, read as the reverse complement.
CTTTTGGCTTGGCCAGTAATGGCTCAGATGTTTTTGCAAACTTTGGCTCAAATTGTTGATATGGCTATGGTTGGAAGGCTTGGCCAAGAAGCTATCGCAGGAGTTGGTATAAGTTTTAGACCTGTTTTTGTAGGTTTATCAATATTTTTGGGATTGGGAACAGCTACTACTGCCTTAGTTTCTAGAGCTATAGGAGGAAAAAGAGAAAAAGAAGCAGAACTAGCTGCTTCACAGTCTTTAATGGTTGGTATTTTGCTTTCACTAGCTCTTGCTATTGGCTTTTTCTTTGGGTCTAAACAAATAGCTTTATTTATGGGTGCAGAAGGTATTGTGGTTGATAAAGGTTCTACATATTTACAAGGGTTTAGCTTTGGAATGATTTTCTCATATACAATTATTCTTGCTACAGCTTGCCTTAGAGGTGCAGGAGATACTAAAACTCCTTTTTATGCTGGACTTATTAGTAATATCGTAAATGTAGCTGCCAATTATGTTTTAATTTTTGGTAAGTTTGGATTTCCAGCACTAGGTGTTCTTGGAGCTGCTTTAGGAACTAGTATTTCATACTTAGTAGGGTTTATTCTTTTGTTTAGAGTTCTAATAAGAGGAACTGGCGGTCTTCATGTAAGATTTAGATCACTATTTAAGTTTGAGCCAGTAATGATAAAAAGATTTTTCAAAATAGGAATACCTGCTGCTAGTGAGCGTTTAGTCCAAAGCGTTACCTTAATGTTAGTAACAAAAATTGTTGCAACACTTGGTACAACAGCTTTAGCAGTAGTAACTCTTAGTGGAAATATTGAACAGCTTTCATTTATGCCTGCTATAGGATTTTCGGTCGCTGCAGCTGCTTTAGTAGGACAAAATTTAGGTGCAAAACAACCTCAGCGAGCAGAAGAAAGCTGTTATACAGCTGCAAAAATGGCAGCTGCTTTAATGTCATTTATGGGACTTATGTTTATATTATTCCCTGAAGTATTTATAAGAATTTATTCTTCAGACCCAGAGATTATTAATAGTGGAAAAATAGTAATGAGAGTTCTTGGCTTAGCACAGCTACCACAGGCAATATCATTTGTTCTAGGTGGCGGACTTAGAGGTGCTGGTGATACAGCTACTGCTTTTAAGGTTAGTCTAGCAGGAAATGTTGCAATAAGATTGGGCTTAACTTGGATATTTGTTACTCAACTTCAATTAGGACTATGGAGTGTTTATGCTGCAGTGGTAGCTGATTGGGCAGTAAGAAGCATTATTTTAGGAAAGATTTTTAAGCAAGGAAAATGGAAATCTATAGAGGTGTAGTGAGTTACTAATTAAAATCATGAGGTGACTAAAAGTGGTAAATGAACAATTTGCTATTCCAGGAGTTGCAGGAATTATTGTAAAAGAAGAGAAGGGCAGGAAATTTGTATTAATTCAACAAAGATGTAAAGAAGAAAATAATTTTTCTGAGGGGATTCTTGAAATACCTTCAGGTAAAATAAGAGAATTTGAAAACATCTTTGAATGTTTAAGAAGAGAGGTAAAGGAAGAGACTGGATTGACAGTAACTCATATTGAGGGAGAAGATAAGTCAAGTGAACTTATATCTAAAGATTACAAAGTAATCAACTATACACCTTTTGCATGCGCTCAAAATGTAGGTAAAGGATACCCAATTATAGTCCAAGTTTTTATATGTCATGCCCAAGGAAAACTTTTGGAAAAATCAAATGAGTCAAAAGATATTCATTGGGTAGATTTACTAGGGTTATCAAAAATGTTGCAATCCACTCAGTACAAGTTTTATTCTATGCATATCGACACCTTAAAAAGGTTCATTAGAGAAAGAGGCACTACATCTATATAAATATAATTAATATAAATATTGCAATAATTAATATATAGATTTATAATCTTAATACAAATTAAATTAGAAGGTGATATTATGATAGAAGTACTTAAAGATATGGCGCAAAATTATTCAAAAATTAAACCAAAAGAATTTTCATGCCAGTTTAATTTAAAAGTTGGCTGTGAGAATTTTAATATTTGTGTAGGACAAGATGAGATAGATGTTAATAAAGGATTAGTTGAAAATGCTTTAATAACAATGAAAATGGAAGAAAACACTTGGGATAATTTAGTGTCAGGTAAATGGAATGGTATGACAGCTGCAGGAAGAGAAAAAATGAGCCAGCCAGCACCTTTGGATTTTGAATTTGGCGATAAAATTAATTCTGAAACTATGCAAAAAATATATCATTTAGCAATGCATTTTTTTAACACTGATTTTCCTACTTATGCAAAGTTTGGCAAAGAAAATACGAGAAAAATACATGGAGGAAATGCAGTCCCTCTAGCATATGGACATGGTGTCAGAAGCGCTTATTATACTATAAGTGGTGATGAGCAAACTAATAGTGAGGAAAAAGATCCATGGTGGCAATGTTTTATAATCATAAGTGGAGAAGGCATAGCAAACATTGATAATAAAGAAATGGAAATAAAAAAAGGAATGGCTATTCATGTTCCACCAAATGTAATTCATACTTTTAGGGCTAAACCTAAGGGATGTTTGGAGTTTATTTGGATAGCTTATGGAGAAGGAGCTTAAAAATAGAGTATACAATAAGAGAAATAGAAAAAGATGATTTAGTATTTGATAAGTTTAAAGATTATGAAAGATATCAGCTAACTACTCAAAAAGTAAAATATGAAGATGGCTTGATGAAAACAGAAAAGATACACTTTATAAATGAATGGGATGCAAATAAACTAAAATCTTTAGTAGACGAACTACGGGATGATCTTTATATGGATAGCTATTTAGTAGGTGCTTTTTATGAAGATAAAGTGATTGCTTTTGCTAGTATTAGAAATAAATTCTTTGGTAGTGAGAAACAATATTTACAGATGCCAAACATACATGTTTCAAGACAATATAGAGGCAAAGGTATTGGGAAAAAATTATTTGCTATGTGTGTAAAAGCCGCTAATAAAATGGGAGCAAAAAGAATCTATATTAGTACTCATCCTGCTATTGAGACTCAAAGGTTTTATGAATCTGTAGGATGCCAGCTAGCTAGTGAGATTAATCAAGAACTAAAAAAGTTGGAGCCTCATGATATCCAATTAGAATATAAAATAAAGTAAAAGAGCCTATTTAAGGCTCTTTTTAGTATCCTCCGGCTATTGGGGGGAATATTTGAATAGTGTCTCCATCTTTTAACACATAGTTTTCATGCACAATATTTTTATTAACTGTTGCTATCCAATATGCTTTTGGAGGCATGTCTTGACTGTCTAAAAAATCTGCTAAAGTCATGCCTTTTTCAAACTCATGCCATTCTTTCTCCATAAGCTCTGCAAACTTTTCACTTAATCCCCCAAAAACTCTAAATCTAACTTTCATAGTAATCCTCCTAAAAATGCTACATAAATAATTATACCTAAATATATTCATTATGTCATCTATAGCAGGAAAGTTTTAATTTTTGTTGAATTTAAATAGTGAAAGCGAGGGAGATAAATGAGAAATTGGAGTCAACTAGAAGTTTTTATTGAAGATTTAATGGATAAAGAAAATATCGCTGGAGTTGCTATAGCTATTAGTAAGAATGGGGAAGTTATATATAAAAATGGATTTGGGTATAGAGACTTAGAAGAAAAACTACCAGTAACACCAAATACCGTGATGGGTATAGCTTCTATCTCAAAGTCATTTACAGCTTTAGAAATAATGAGATTAGCAGATGAGGGTTTCTTAGATACTGATGATTTAGTAATAAAGCATTTACCTGATCTTAAAATTGCAAGTATTGATATGAAAGAATTAAAGATAAAACACTTATTGTCTCATACAACAGGACTGCCACCTGTAAGTAGAAAACAAAACCACCTCCATTTTTCAAAGCATATTCAGTATTTAAAAGAGTATGAAACAAAGTTGTTAGGAGAACCAGGAGAGTATTTCAGTTATGCAAATGACACCTTTTTACTTTTAGGTGCAATTATTGAAAAATATAGAGGCTGCTTATATGCAAGAAGGATTACTAATTTATTAATAACACTGGAAATGAATAACAGTAGTGTATATATTGATGAGATACCAAAGCTAAATGAAATTACAAAAAATTATATTTATGATGATGAAAAAGGTTATGAAACAGCAGATTGGCCTAAACTTGGTGTATATGAAGCTGGTGGTGGAGTTAGATCTAGTGTGTTGGATTTAATGAAGTATGGCCAAGTATATATAAATGAAGGTATATATAATGATAGTAGACTAGTTAGCAAAGAAAGAATTAAAGAAATGTATTCTCCGATGATTGAAACTGCACCAGGGGAATATTACTGTTATGCACTTAAATCAAATCCAAATTACCATGGAGTAACATTAGTTGAACATGGTGGAGGGCAACCTGGTGTTTCTTCAAACTTTGGATTTGTACCAGAAGAAGATCTAGTTGTAGCGGTCTTAACTAACACATCTGGTAAACCTGCCCATGCTATTTGGAAAGCAGCAATTAATGCAACTTTAGGTTTACCCCTAGAAGAAAAAAGTGAGAAAAAAATATACAAGCTGAGTCAAGAACAAATAGATTCATTAATAGGGTATTATGAATCCGATGAAGGTGGCAATGTTTTAGTTTACCAAGATGGAGACAAGATTAGAGGAGTTATTAATAAAGATCATATTACCTTAACCCCTCTTAAAGAAAACCTCTTGAGAATTGATGATAAAGACTATAGAAATATCATAAAGTTTTTTAAAGAATCAGATGAAAAAGCTTGGGCAGCATTTTTTGGTTCAAGAATGTTATTAAGAAGAGTTTAATTACAATCTTGAGACTATATCAATAATAATTCTTGCTGTTAAACCCCAAATTATCTGATTTTTATAAATAAAAAATGGGACTTGATAGCCCTCATCATGCCAATTATAGTTTTTCCCATTAGGGATAAGCTCATAAGGGAAATCATGTGGGGGCTTAATCTCTTTCTTAACATAATAAATTTCAGGTTTAGTGTTAATAAAAAATGAAAGAGGTGCGGTAAACAGTTTATATACTTCATCACAATTTGGTTTAATACTTAAAAAATTTGCATCAATTTTGCCAATTCCAGCATAAACAAGCCTTGAATCAGAAATTGTAGCTATTTCTAGATCTGAAACCCATTCAAGTTGGTTAATATGAATATTTAATTCCTCTATAGTTTCTCTTAAGGCAGCTTCTCGCCATGATTCATCGTTTTCAATCTTACCTCCTGGAAAAGAGATTTCACCAGGTTGATTTTTTAACTTATTTGATCTAATTTCAAATAGTAGATGAGTATTATTTTTTATTTCAATTAGTGGTGCAAATACAGCATATCGGGGGATATCTCTTTCAGATTTGCTTTTAGATTTTAATTGACAAACTACATCATTTATATTCAAATTTGTTTCACTCCTATGATATAATAGTATTAAGATTGGTTTCATTATAACAGTCTTTAAAAAACAAATGAATAAAAGGAGAGTAATTATGTTATCAGAAAAATTAACAAATGCTATCAATAAACAGTTAAATTATGAGCTATTTTCTGGCCACGTCTATGTAGCTATGGCTGCTTGGTGTGAAGAAAACGATTTGCCAGGATTTGCAAACTTTTTCATAGTGCAAGAACAAGAAGAAAGGTTCCATGCAATGAAATTCTTTAATTTCTTAACAGAAATGGAAGAAAAGCCAGTATTAACAGGTATGCCTGATCCTCAAAATGAGTATGAAAATCTAATTGATGTTTTTGAAACAGCTCTAGAGCATGAAAAAGGAGTTACTTCAAGAATATATAATTTAATGGATATCGCGCAAGAGGATAAAGAGTATAGAACAATTAGTATGCTTAACTGGTTCATTGATGAACAAAGAGAAGAAGAGGACACTTTCTCATCTCTATTAGCTATAGTTAAAAGAGTTGAGGGTCATGGTAACCAAATTTATAACCTAGATAAAGAACTTGGAGCTAGAACATTTACACCTCCAGCAACTGAAGAATAAAATATATAATTAACCAAGGCCGGCATATTAAATTATGCTGGCCTTTTTTTATGCATTATTCATAAAAATGCATAAAAATGAGTAAAATGAAGCAAAAATAAAAAAATTTTAAATTATTTAAGAAAATGCTTGCATATCTATCAGTATTAATGTATATTTATACAAGATCAAATTGTCGAAAGGGGTGTTAATGTTGGATGGACGGATAGTGGCTCACAGAGCCAATTTATATAGTAGCCTTACGACAAATATCGAATTAGAAAACAACAACAAAAATAACGGAGGATATATAAGAATGAAAAAATATTTACTAATACTAACAGTTTTAGTTTTATCAACAGCTTTAATTTTATCAGGATGTACACCAGAGGCAACAACAGATCCAGATGAAGGTGAAAATACCGAAGGTCAAACAGCTACTGCCAGTGGAATGTTTACATATGGATTTAATGGTGAACCAGCAACTTTGAATCCAATATTATCTACAGACTCAATTTCAAGTGGAATTACCAACTTTGTATATGATAGCTTGTTAAAAGAAGATGAGAACTTAGAAATAGTAGGAGAATTGGCAGAAAACTGGGAAGTATCAGATGATGGAAAGACGTTAACTTTTTTCTTACAAGATGAAGTTTACTTTCACGATGGAGAACAGCTTACTGCTGATGATGTAGTTTTTACAATAAACATGATTTTAGATCCAAAATACACTGGTGTTCGTGCAAGTGATATGAAATATGTTGAAGAAGTAGTAGCTAATAGTGATTTAGAAGTACAAATTAAACTATCACAAGTCGATGTTCCAATAATGGAAGCTTTAGCTGGAGCAGGGATGGGGATCATTCCTGAGCATATTTTTAAGGATGTTCCTGCAGAAGATTTACGTGAGTTTGAAGCTAGTTGGAATCCAGTTGGAACAGGTCCATACAAATTCATCGAATATGTTTCAGGACAATATACAGTTTTAGAAGCAAATGAGAATTATTGGGGTGAAGGACCATTTATTAAAACAATAATGATTAAACACTTCCAAGATAATCAGTCTGTTTTATCTGCTTTTGAAAATGGTGATATAGACTATATAGCAAAAATTCCTGTAGAAGATATAGATCGTCTAAAAGAGAACTTATCAGAGGAAGTTACATTTGTAGAAACACCTAACAATGGATATTACTACATTGGTCTTAAGCAAAATCATGAGTATCTAAAAGATCAAAACGTAAGACAAGCTTTAATGTATTCATTAGATCGTCAGACAATCATTGACACAGTATTCCAAGGATATGGAACTGTTATTAATTCTCACAGTGTCCCAATTTCGTGGGCACATACAGATGATGTTAATGAATATCCTCAAGATTTAGAAAAAGCTGAGCAGTTATTTGCTGAAGCTGGCTGGACTAAAGGTGAAGATGGCTTCTTATACAATGAAGATGGAGACAAACTTGAGTTCACCATGGTTTCTATGACTGGTGAAGAAGAAAAAGCTAATGTAATTGCTATGGTAATAGAACAGTGGAAAAATGTAGGAGCAGATGTAAGTGTTGAATATTATGAGCGTTCTGTACTTTTCAATCAGTATCTAGATGTTGGTGAATTTGAATCATATATGTGGGGATGGAATTTGTCTAATGATCCTGATAGTTTCAATCAATTCCACTCATCTCAAGCTAAATTGAATGAGGCTGGAGAACCAGATCCAAACGGTACTCTAAAAGGGTTTAATGACTGTGAATATATCAATCCAGAAGTAGATCAACTTCTAGAAGCTGGAAGACAGACATATGATACAGAAGAGCGTAAGGTAATCTATGCTCAAATTCAACAGATATTAAATGAAGAGCTACCATACATTTTCTTATACACAACAAATGATGTAAAAGCGATTTACAATAATCTTGAAGATGTGGTTTGGTCTCCTCTAGAGCCAATTGATCATCACTTATGGAAAATTGTTGAATAAAAAGTAAAATAAATTTGATAAAAAGTTACGAGCACTTCTTGTAAGTGCTCGTTGCCTTGTTGATATATAGATTGGAGTTTATTATGAAAAAATATCTAATTAGAAGAGTTATTCAAATGGTAATAGTTTTGATTGGTATTTCCATTATTTCTTTTCTTATCATGCACTTAGCTCCAGGAGATCCTGTAGATATTTTAGCTGAAAGAAATGCAACACCCGAACAAAAAGCAAATATAAGAGAAATTTATGGGTTAAATGAACCATTACCAATACAATACTTTAATTGGGTTTCAAACTTAGTAAAGGGCGATTTTGGAACTAGTTTTGTAACTGGTAGGCCGGTAATTGAAATGATTTTAGAGAGACTACCTGCTACTATAATACTTAATTTTTGGGCAATGATAGTAATATATCTTGTTGCTATACCAGTAGGAATGATCTCTGCACTAAAACAATATTCATGGTTTGATCATGTAGTTACAACACTAGCCTTTTTTGGTAAAGCTTTACCTCAATTTTGGTTTGCATTGATGCTAATATATTATGTGGGATTAAAAATACCAGGAATAGAGATCTCAGGAATAGCTACTTATGGAGTAGACTGGGGAGTCCAACCATTTTTTACTGTTTTGAAAGATAGAGCAGCTCACATAGTATTGCCATTGATTGTTTTAGCATTCAGTGGAATGGCGGGTATTGCTAGATATATGCGTGCAAGCATGTTAGATGTTGTGCATCAAGATTATATTAGAACAGCTAGGTCAAAAGGATTACCAGAGAAAAAAGTTATAACTAATCATGCATTCAGAAACGCCTTATTACCAATTGTCACACTTATTGGCTTTGAGCTACCAATCCTATTTAGTGGTGCTGTAATAATTGAAAGTATTTTCTCTTGGCCTGGGATAGGTTTGTTAGCAATTAATTCAATATATCAGCAAGATTATATGGTTGTTATGGCATTCAATTTATTAGGTGCTTTGATGACAGTTATAGGAATGTTTTTAGCAGATATATTATACATGGTTGTAGATCCAAGAATAAAGTTAGATTAGGAGGTGGAGTTAATGGTACAAAGCAGTATAACAGTTTCTGAAGTAAAAGCAGAAGAAACATATCTTCAAATGGTATGGAGAAGATTCAAAAAGCATAAGTTAGCAGTAATTAGTTTAGTCTTTATTGTACTTATCTCAATAATTGCAATATTAGCTCCATTTATAACACCTTATACATATGATGCTATTGATGCTGATAGTATTATGAGTGGCCCAAGCCAAGATCACATATTGGGAACTGATAGAATAGGTAGAGATATGTTTACAAGACTTGTTTGGGGAGCTCGTATTAGCCTAGGAGTTGGTTTCATTGCTGCAATTGTCTCTGTTTCAGTAGGGACATTGATTGGAGCTACAGCTGGCTATTTTGGTGGAATAGTAGATGATATTTTGATGCGTTTTACAGAAGTAGTAATGTCATTCCCAGTGATATTTCTACTACTAACAATAATTACATTAGTCGAAAGATCTGTATTAAATGTAATGCTAGTCATAGGTTTAACTTCATGGACAGGGCTTGCTAGAATGGTAAGAGGCCAGTTTTTATCATTAAGAGAAGCTGATTATGTAGAAGCAGCAAA
>CAZCFQ010000039.1:0-16213 GCA_964497955.1 uncultured Clostridiaceae bacterium | reverse complement strand
TTCTCTATTCCCTTAGCAACTACATCCATACCTACTCCTCTACCTGAGAAATCTGTAGCTTGATCATTTGTAGAAAAACCTGGCTGAAAAATTAGATCATAAATCTCTTCATCAGTATAGCTATCAGGCTCTTTAAATAGTATTCCTTTTTCTTCTGCTTTACTTAAGATTCTATCCTTATCTAACCCTTTTCCATCATCTTTAATAATGATGTGAATTTCTCCACCGACTCTTCTAGCCTCAAGTACTATCTTTCCTGTATCATCTTTACCTTTATTCTTTCTTACCTCAGGCATCTCAATTCCGTGATCAACTGCATTTCTAATAATATGCATTAAAGGATCTGCAATATGTTCTATAATACTTTTGTCTACTTCTGTATCTTGACCAATTAATTCTAGCTTGACTTTTTTCTCAATTTTTCTAGCCATATCTCTTACAATTCTGTTCATTTTCAAAAATGTTAACTCTAGTGGAACCATTCTAACTTCCATAACTACATCCTGTAAGTCATTTACAACTTTTCTCATTTGTTTAACTGCTTTGTTAAAGTTATCAAGGTGCAGACCATCTAAATCAGGATTTCTTGTCACCATCGCTTCGGTTACTACTAGCTCAGTTACAAGATTCATCAACTTATCTAGTTTTCTTACTTTAACACTAATGTAATTTTGTTCTGATGTACTAGATGCATTGTTACTTTTCTTTTTTGTATCTTTTTTAGCTTTATTTTCAGCTTTTACTTCTTTATCTTTTTTCTCAGTTTTAACATCAATCAATTTATATTCAATATCTTTTGCAAACGGGATACTACTAAAAAGAGAAGCTATTACATCTTCATTTTCTTCTGTAGTAAAAATGACTTCTAATCCATTCTCTTGAATTAATTTCTCAGAATCTTCAGATTCAAACTCATCTGGAGTTGTAGTTAAACTAACTGCAATATTTGTAAGTTGATTACAAATTGAAAAAGCTCTAATATGAACCATTTCAGCATTTTCATCAAAAACGATTCTCGCTTGATAAGCTTTTTGATCGCCTTTAACTTCTAATTCTTTTTTAAGTAATTCTTCTTTATTTTTTTTATCTTCTTTTGGCTCTTGATCATTTTCATTCATAAATTTTAAAGATTTAAGTTGATTTCGTATTTTTTCTTCTAGCTCTAAATTTCTAGTTAACGATTGATCGTTTTGGATTTTTTCAATTTCTTCTTTGATGTAATCAACTGTGTCTAATACTAGATCTGTTATTTTATTAAAATTAATATTTTCAGGATTATTACTTCTAATAAAATCAAACAAATCTTCTAATGCATGAGATGTTTTAGCGATACCATCATAGTTCATCATCATTGAGTTACCTTTAATAGTATGCATAACTCGAAAGATTTCATTTATTGCAATGTCAATAGAATTTGTTGCTTCACTCTCTAGAATCTTATTTTCTAACTGCTCTATTAATGTTGTAGCTTCATGAATAAACATTTCTGCCATTAATTGGTTCTCATTACTCAACTTAATCAGCTCCTAAACAATATATAGGTCTTTACTAATTACTTTATCGGTACTAATAGCTTTTTTTTTAGTAGTTTTTAAATCTTTTTTAAAAAAACTTCTATTATTATTTACTTAAGTGTATTAAATAAGTTAAAATAATACATAATGAAACTTAAAAATGAATTAATTATAGATTAGACACAATAATTTATATTTTAATTTAACATTTTTACACTTAAGCAAATATTTATCAAATGTTATTATTTGCAATATTAGGAGGATACTATGAGGTATGTGCCAATACAGGTTGTTAAATCTGGATCAATATTAATGAAAACCATATATGGTTCACATGGTGAAATTCTGTTAAGAGCTGGTAATAAATTAACTAGCAATTATATAGATAAACTAAAAAAGCTTGGACTTAATGGTGTATATATTCACGATGAAATTTCTAAGGGTATAGAGATTAAAAGTATGATTAGTGAAGAAGTAAAGAATCAAGCCGTTATGGATATGAAGAATTCTTTTGTCCTTGCTGATACTTCAAGATACGATAAGAAAAAAAGCTACAATGCTTTTAAGAAGATTAGTGAGACTGTTGACTCTTTTATTGACGAAATATCAAATAATGAAAATTTAATTATTAATATGATTGATCTAAAAGTTTTTGATGATTATACATTTTATCATTCTGTCAACGTTGCCTTATTATCAATTGTTATGGGTATGAGCTTAGGATTTAACAAGAAAAATATACATAATTTAGGTATGGCTGCAATCATGCATGATATTGGAAAAGTATTCACTCCACTTAATATTTTGAATAAAAATGGTCAACTAAACAAAAAGGAGTTCCGTATAATCCAAAAGCACTCTAGAAGTGGCTATAACTATTTAAGAGATAAATATCCTATTCCTTTTAAATGTTATGAAGGTGTTTTACATCATCACGAACGATGGGATGGTAGCGGATATCCTCAAAACTTAAAAAAACATCAAATATCTCTTTATGGAAGGATAATTGCAATTTCTGATGTATATGATGCATTAATATCTGATAGACCTTATCGCAAAGGCTACTCTCCTTTTGAAGCCTTGGAATATATATTAGGTAATGGAGATACTATGTTTGATATAGGTATTGTTGAAGAATTTTCTAGAAAAATTCAACCATATCCTGTCGGAACTATAGTAAAACTTTCAAATGGATTAAGAGCTATTGTTGTTAAAAACATGGAAGGCCGAGGCACAAGACCTTTAATTAGAGTTTTTAAAGATGGGGATAAAAAAATAAAGCCTTTTATGCTCGATTTATGGGATTCTGAAACTAGATCTATTACCATTATTGGTGAAGCTGAAGAAAAAGGTTAGGGGATTAGCATGAATGTTATAAAAAACTATGATGTTAAGTTTAACTCTAGTAAGAAAATTCCATCTAAAAAGATTGTTAAGGAAGCAAAAAAAAATGAGAGCATTAGTTCGTCTAACTCAAATTTGAATCAAGTAAATGAAAAAAATGCCGATGAAATTAGTAGAGAGTATCAAGAAATAATTTTTAATGCACAAAAAGAAGCAAAGCAGATAATTGATACAGCGAAAGATAGTGCTCAAAAAATTGAAGAACAATCATTTGCAACTGGGCATGATAAAGGCTATATGCAAGGTTATGAAGAAGGATTTGAAAAGGGTTATGAAGAAAAACATCAAGAATTAGAAGAAAAAGTAAAATCAATTGAAGAAAAAAGAACTATATATAATGATATGTATAATCAATTACTTTATCATGCTGAACAAGACATATTAGAAATAGTTATCAAACTAACTGAAAAACTTACTAAAGATACTTATAAAGCAAATCCTACCCTTTTAAAAGAGTTAATTATAGATAGTATAAATAGTTATGCTAAAAAAGATAAAGTAGTTTTAAGAATTAATCCTAATAATTATGATTTAGTTGAAAATCATAAAGGTAAAATTATTGAAAAAGTTACTGGACTAAATAATTTTAAAGTGATTAAAGATAATTCAGTTAATCAATTTGAATGTTTCATTGAAACACCTTATGGTAATGTTTCTACTAGTCTTGAAAATCAGTTAGATAATGTTAAAGATAATTTAGAAGAAATGATAAAAAATTATCAATATCAAAGTGGACAAGATTACTATGAAAAATAGAGTCCGAGAATATTTTGATGTAATTAATAAGACTAATATTAATAAATATTATGGAAATGTAAATAAAGTTGTAGGATTAACAATTGAGTCAAGAGGACCAGAGGCTAATGTAGGGGAACTATGCAAGATTCAAACTAAAAATAATGGTCATATTTTAGCTGAAGTAGTAGGTTTTAATGAAGAAAATGTTCTACTTATGCCACTAGGTGATATAAGAGGAGTCGGGCCAGGTAGTTTAGTTGTTTCAAATAAAGAGTTTCTAAAAATCGGTGTTTCGAAAAATCTTATTGGTAGAGTTTTAGATGGACTCGGACACCCTATAGACAATAAAGGTAAAATAAATTTCGATAAGTTTTTTCCAATAGAAAGAGATGTTCCACATCCTTTAAACAGAAATAGAATTGATCAGCCTCTTTTTTTAGGTATAAAATCTATTGATGGATTACTTACTTTAGGAAAAGGTCAAAGAATTGGAATATTTGCCGGAAGCGGAGTTGGTAAGTCGACTTTACTTGGTATGATTACTAGAAATGCTTTATCTGATATAAATGTCATAGCTTTAATAGGTGAAAGAGGACGAGAGGTTAATGAGTTTTTAGAAAGAGATTTAGGTCCAGAAGGCTTGAAAAGATCAGTAGTAATTGTGGCTACATCTGATCAACCAGCATTAATTAGACTTAAAGCAGCTTTTACAGCAACTGTTATTGCAGAGTTTTTTAGAGATTTAGGTAAGGACGTTTTGCTAATGATGGATTCTTTAACTAGATTTGCAATGGCACAACGCGAAATTGGTTTAGCTACTGGAGAACCTCCTATTTCAAGAGGTTATACCCCAAGTGTGTTTAGTGTTTTACCTAAACTGCTAGAAAGAGCTGGTCAATCTACAAAAGGCTCTATTACTGGTGTCTATACTGTTTTAGTAGATGGTGATGATTTTAATGAACCAATTACTGATGCAGCTAGGGGTATTCTAGATGGTCATATTGTATTATCTAGAAAACTTGCAAGCCAAAATCAATACCCTGCTATTGATGTCTTAGATAGTGTTAGTAGAGTTATGAAGGATGTCGTTGATAATCATCATATTAAATTAGCAGACAAGTTTAAATCTGTTTTATCAACTTATCGAGAATCAGAGGATTTAATAAACATAGGTGCTTATGTTAGTGGTAGTAATCCTAAAATTGATTATGCAATTAAACATATAGAACATATGAGGAATTTTATTAAGCAAGATATTAATAAGAAATATTCTAGTGAAAATACACTTAAAATACTTGAAAATATTTTAAAATAAATAAAAGGAGATTTAAAAATTAATTATGAAAAAATATAATTTTGAATTACAATCTCTACTTAATATTAAAGAACAAAAAGAAGATCTTTTGATGAATCAGTTAAGTACACAAAGAAATTTGATTCAAGATATAAAAGATAACCTTTTAAGGTTGAAAGATAAAAGAGAAAATGATATAAAGGAGTTTGAGAGTAGTGTTAAAAACAATTCTAATATATATCAAATAACATCATTCTATTCATATTTAGAAAAAGTTGATACTAATATTAAAGATTTAGAACAGATACTACTCAAAGAAAATGAAAAACTAAACTCTATAATTGAAAATCTCAAAATAGCTAGTAAAGAAAAAAAAGTATTAGAAAAATTAAGAGAAAAAAATCTTAATAGTTATAAGAGAGAGTTAATTTTAGAAGAGAATAAACTAAATGATGAACGTAATAGTTATATTCATTTTTCTGATAATAACAATTAATGAGGTGGACTAAATGAGTGATGTTTTATCACAAAGTGAAATAGATGCTCTTCTGAAAAATATTAATTCTGGTGAAGACATTGAAGAATATATGGGGCAAGAAGACGAGGTAACTTTATATGATTTCAGAAGACCATATAAATTTTCAAGAGACCATATCAGAACTTTTGAAATAATACATGAAAATTTTGCTAAGGCTGTTAGCCCTTTACTAACAAGACACCTTAGAACTGGATTTCAAATGGAAGTTGTAAGTATAGAAGCTCTTTCCTTTGTAGATTTTAACCGCTCTATTACTAATCCATCGATTATTGCTATCACAGATTTACAGCCTCTAAAAGGATCTATTGTATTAAATATGCCTCCTTCAATAGCTTATGCTATGGTTGATAGGCTATTAGGTGGAGTCAAAAGTGAAATAAGTTATTCTTCTACATTCACTTCTATTGAGTTATCAACTTTACGTGGAATTTTAAGTCAGATAATATCCCAACTTGAAGAACCATGGGAGAATGTAATTGAACTCAAACCACAAATAGAAAGAATCGAAACTGATCCTGAGTTTGCCCAGATAGCATCGCCTAATGAAATGATTATGCTCATTACTTTTCAAGTTAATATTGATAAAGTTGAAGACTTTATAACTCTTTGTTACCCTCATATGGTAATTGAACCTATAATGTCTAAGCTTAATGCAAGACTATGGTTTAGTTCTGATAAAGAAAAACGAGTTACAAAAAATAATCGTGAAATAATAGCTGATATTATTAATAAAACAGCAGTAGAATTAGAAGTTCTCCTTGGAAGTTCAGAAGTAAGTTATAGAGACGTAATGAATCTTCAAAAGGGTGATATTATTACATTAGATACTAAGATTGATGAAAAATTACCTATTTATATCGACAAATTTTTAAAATTCTATGGAAGACCAGGAACTATAGAAGATTCTGCAGCTATTAAAATTGAAGACTTATATAGAGAAGAATAAAAGATGACCTAGGTCATCTTTTTGGTTTCTAATGAGTATACATATGCTAGAACTTCTGCTACTGCATCAAATAATTCGATGGGTACTTCATCTCCTACCCTTGTAACTTTATATAGTGCTTGCGCTAACTCTCTTTTTTCTACAATTTCAATCTCAAACTCTCTTGCTTTTTCCTTAATCTTTTTCGCTAGAAAGTCTGCACCTCTTGCAACAACTATTGGAGCATTATGCTTGTTCTTATCATATTGTAGTGCAATTGCATAGTGTGTAGGGTTAGCAATTACTACATCTGCTTCAGGAATCGCTTGCATCATTCTTGATGCTGACATTTCAGACTGAATTCTTTTAATTCTAGATTTTATTTCCGGATTTCCCTCAGTATTTTTATGCTCATCTTTAACTTCTTGCTTACTCATTTTAAGCTTTTTCTCAAATTGGAACCATTGAAAAATATAATCTACTATTGAAACAAAAGCCATAGCAATTAAAAGTTTAATAGCTAAACTAATCATATTTGTTGCTCCAAACTCAATTGCTGTTTGTAAATTCTCAGTTACTAAGTTAGTTGTTGTTTGTATTATCGGCTCTATTGTTAAGTAGCCAATAAATATAAAAGCTGCTACTTTTAGCAAAGACTTTACAAAATTCATTAATGTTTTTGCAGAAAATATTCTTTTTAATCCTTCTAAAAGACTTACTCTATTAGCTTTTGGCATTATTGATTTTGGTGTGAATAAAACACCAACTTGTGCATAATTAATGAATAAGCCAGAGACTAAAATTAACATTACTATAGGTCCACTTACTAAAAATAGTGTCTTTATCATTAGAGAAAATATTTCTGGTATAGTTTCATAGGTAATATTACTAAAAGTTACAAAGCCATTTCTAAAAATATCTGTATAAAAATATGTCAGATCATCTAACATTGATCTCCATAACACTGAAAAAGCTAAAATTGCTCCAAACATTGTAATACTACTGTTGACCTCTTGACTTTTTAAAACTTCTCCTTCTTTTCTAGAATCTTTACGTTTCTTTTGCGTTGGTTGTTCAGTTTTTTCACCAGCCATTTTCTCCCCCCTTTGCTAAAGCAAAATTATACAAACATATTTGAAAACAAATTATACATTGTATTAAATATTTTATCCAAGTAATTTATAAATGGTGTTACCAGAAAAATAAATGAATATATTCCTAATACAATTTTTAGAGGAATACCTACTACAAATATATTAAGTTGAGGTACAAATTTTACCATTATACCCAAAACAACATTAGTTAATAAAAATACTAAAATTATTGGTAAAGCAATTTTTACGGCTGCCAAATATGCAAAAGAAAATGCACTTGTAAATACACCTGCTAACGAGTTTATACTAAAAAAAGTACCAACTTGAGATTGAGTAAACGAATCATTAACAATCTTAATTAAATGCAAGTGACCATCTAGTTGGAGAAAAACTATTAAAGCAGATATATTTAATAGCCTTGCTGATAATGGCATTTGTATACCATAATTAACATCTAAAATACCACCCATTCTAAAACCAATCATAGAATCAATAATCTGTCCTGCAGCAAGAAAGATGGAAAAAATAATATTACTCAAATAACCTATTAAAATCCCTTTTATAATTTCTACAACTAAAACTACTGCAAATGCAAATATATTAGTTGGTAGTGTAGCGGTATCTATTTGTCCTGTGAAAATTATAATAAAAGTTAATATAAGTGCAAAAGCAATCTTTAAAATATTAGGTATTTCTTTTCTTCCCCAAAATGGAGAAATCATCATAAATCCTAATAATCTAGATAATACTATTATATAAAAATCAATTTCGGTAAAAAAAGAATTTAATATCTCCATAGTTTCTCCTTTTTAGTGTATATTAATAAAATACCAAAAAAGACATTTAAAATAAAGAGAAGGTCATTTAAAAGACCTTCAAATACAAAATAAATTTATTTTATCCACTCAGAGATGTAATTAATTAATTCTTGGCTTACTTGTTTTGGATTCATATACTCTTGTGGAGAAGGCGTTCCTTCACCTACAAACAATAAATGATTCATACCTTCAAATAGCTTAAAATCAACATTATCCATACCCTCAAGTCCACTTTTCCATAATTCAAACTCACTTCTAGGTACTTGATAGTCTCTTGAGCCACTTATAATCAATATTTTTTCATCTATTTCTTTAGCATAATTTATCGGATCATAGTTTTTATAAAATAACCAATAATTTTTGCTAATCCCCATTAAGTCACTAGCTAAATGGTCAGAATTTTCTTCAATGTTATTAATATTATCTCTCATTTGTTTATATGCATTTAATTGACTCTCTTCTTCTTTTGATAATATATCGTCCAAGTTATATAAATATTCTAATTGATTAATTGTTAGCTGATGTAAAGGAGTAACATTTCCTGCTAAGATAATGTAACCAGTTGCTTCTACTTCTTTAGCAAATGCTGGAATTAAATTGCCTCCTTGACTGTGACCTGCAATATAAATAGACTTACTATCAATTTTTTCATTGCTTTTCAAATAATTATAAGCAAATACAACATCTTCTATATATTCTTCATAAGGTGTAAAAGTTTTGACATCTATTTTAGTGCTGTGAGTAAAGCTTCTTTTATCAAATCTTAATGATGCAATGCCTTTTTCTGCTAATCCTAAAGCTAAATCCTTAAGAGGTGTGTTCTCATAAAGTGTTGAATCTCTATCTGTTGGCCCAGAGCCAGGAACTAATATTATACAACTAAAATCATCTCCATTACCCGGATATGTAATAGTAGCATTTATAGGGAAATCATCACTTCCAAATTCAACATCTTGACTAACTATGTCCGCTGAGTAAGCTGTTTGCTGTTTCTCTTGAAGATAATGAAAGCCAGCAATCAACTTATCATTTTCAAAGATAATATTTAGCTTAATAACACCTTCAGTATAGTGCAATCTATAAGTTATTAAATCCTTACCTTGACTAACAGAGCGACTACTTTCTCCTATTTTTACAAACTCACTATTATCTTTTTCAATCATATTATAAGCTTGAACAAAAATCATTCGATTGAGAGCTTGCTCGACTTTTTCACTATAATTATATCTTTCTATTAATGAATCAACATTTTTTTGTGTAAAGTCTTTTACAAAGAATTCTGCAATTTCCTCAACAGTACCATCATACTTATCTAATTCTTCATTTTTCTCAGCATCTGCACATCCACTAAGAATAAAAAATAATAACAGAGTAAATACAAAAATTTTTTTCATTTATACCTCCAAAATGGTGCCGGAGATGGGATTTGAACCCACACGAGAAAAACTCACTGCGCCCTGAACACAGCGCGTCTGCCAATTTCGCCACTCCGGCTTTATTTTTTATATTATAATTATTGATTGATTTGACTAACCAACCTTTTAAGTTCTTTATCAACTTCAGCTAAAGTATCATCAATACTATTATTAGAACTTATAACTACATTTCCAAGTTTTTTCTTTTCATCAATAGGAATTTGAGCATCTAATCTGTCTCTAGCATCAGATTCATCTAACTCATCTCTTTTCATTAATCGCTTTATCTGAGTTTTTTCATCACATGCTATCACCCATGTCTCATCGACTATAAAATTCCACTTAACTTCAAAAAGTAATGGAATATCTATAAATACCAAAGGTTCTTTCTTTTGTACTAATAATCTTAATCTAGATTGTACATCTCTTAAGACTTGTTCATGTACTATTCTTTCAAGGTCTTTACGTTTATTTGAATTATTAAAGACTATATTTGCTAATTTTTTTCTATCTATTTCAGCATCCTTTTGTTTTATCTCACTACCGAACTTGTGTAGTACAGCTTTATAAGCTGGAGTATTCTTCTCTAATGCTTTTCTTGCTAAAATGTCACAATCTATTACTGGAAATCCCTTCTCAATTAAATAACTCGTAACTGTTGACTTACCAGTTGCTATTCCTCCTGTTATACCTATTTTATACATAAATAGCCCTCCTTCTATTTATATTTTATCTGACAATTGTTGCAGATATGAGAGCTTCTTCCTGCTACTTTAATTTTAGTTATTTCTTTTAGACAGCTTTCACATAACTCATTTTCTCTGCCGTAAGCTTTAAGAGAAAACTGGAAGCTTCCTGTATTGCCAAAACCATCAACATAGTCATTTAAAGTTGTTCCTCTATTCTCAATACCTAATTTCAAAACTTCTCTCATCTGTTTATACAAAAATCTAGCAACATCTTTGGGTATAGCACCACTTAATGATAACGGATGAACTTTCGATCTAAAAAGCATTTCGTCAGCATAGATGTTGCCAATACCTGCTATTTTTTTCTGATCTAACAGTAAAGCTTTAATTCTTCGTTTGGGACTAGAACTTAATATTTCATAAAAGCATTTAAAACCAAATTCTTTGGATAATGGTTCTGGCCCTAATTTATGCCATCCTGATTGATTAATAACTTCTTCAAATGTCCCAATGTAAACCATACCAAATTTTCTTACATCATTATATCTTAACTGATGATTATCGTCTAAATCAAAAATAATATGAGTATGTTTAATAATTTTATCATTCTCTTTTTCATAACGAAGTTGACCAGTCATTCTTAAATGAATTATCATTTTAAGATCTGATTCAAAATTAAACATTAAATATTTACCTCTACGACTAATAGAGGTGAAAATTTGATCCTTTAATTCATTTTCAAACTCTTCAACTAAAGCATTCTTCAATAAATTAGGATAATTAAGCTTTGCTTTAAGTATCCTTTTACCAATAATTAATGGTTCTAGAGAACGTCTAATAGTTTCAACTTCTGGCAACTCAGGCATTATGTTTCTCCATATTATACCAGTTTTTTCCTAACTTAAGATCTACTTTTATAGGAACACATAAATCCATTGACTCTACCATAGTTTTTTCTAGCAATAAAGCAACTTTATCTAGTTCCTCTTCTTTTACTTCAAGAACTAACTCATCATGTACTTGTAATAACATTCTGCTTTTATAATTACTACTCTCAAGTTCACTAGCAAGCTTTACCATTGCTAATTTGATTAAATCTGCTGCGCTACCTTGGATAGGCGTATTAGTAGCAGTTCTTTCTGCAAATGATCTTCTATGATATGATCTACTATTAATTTCAGGTAAATACCTTCTTCTATTAAGCATTGTTTCTACATATCCATCATTTTTAGCTTTTACTATGGTCTTATCTAAGAATTCTCTTACTTTTTGATATCTTTGGAAATATCGATCTATATACTCTCCTGCTTCTTTTCTTGGGATATCTAATTCTTGTGACAATCCATAATCACTTTGACCATAGACGATTCCAAAGTTTACTGCTTTTGCTCTGTTTCTTAATTGCTTTGTAACATTTTCTTTACTAACTCCAAATACCTCTGAAGCTGTTCTAGTATGTATATCTTCATTATTCTTAAATGATTCTATTAAAATGTCATCACCTGATAAATGAGCCAATATCCTCAATTCTATTTGAGAATAGTCAGCTGATAATAAGTAATCATAATCTTTGCCTGGAATGAAAGCTTTTCTTATTTTTCTACCCTGTTCTAATCTTATAGGTATGTTTTGTAAGTTTGGTTCGGTACTACTTAACCGACCTGTAGCAGTTGAAGTTTGATTATATGTTGTCCTTAGCCTACTATCTTCATCTACTAGTGGTAAAATGCCTTCAATATAAGTTGAATTAAGCTTAGCTAATTGTCGATACTCGATTATCATAGCTGGCAAACTATGATCTTTAGATAATGTTACTAATACATCATGTGCTGTTGAATAACCAGTTTTAGTTTTCTTTATAACTGGTAAGCCTAATTTATCAAAAAGAATCTCACTTAATTGTTTAGGAGAATTAATATTAAATTCTTCTCCTGCAGATTCAAATATTTTTTCTTCTATCTCTTCTAGTTCACTTCTCACTTCTAAACCTAAATCCTCTAATACATCTTTATCTATAGCTATTCCGCAATTTTCCATTTCAAATAACACTTCTGCTAGAGGTATCTCTACTTCATTATAAAGCTTTCCCATTTTAAAATGCTTTATTTTCTCATTCATTATATTATGTAGTTTGGGTAAGTTTACTATTTGATGTTCAGGTGAGTCTTTTAAAGCATTTACACCTGAAAGTGATCCTTTTAAATCATATTTTTTAATTAAATCAGCTATAGTATAATTATTAACTGTAGGTTCTAAAACATAAGCAGCTAGAGCTGTATCAAAAACTACACCTTTTAAGTCTAATGACATAGTAGATAAATAATGTAATACATCTTTAACTCTGTGGGTAATTTTCTTTATATTCTTATCACGTAATAAATTATTAAATTTCTCATCTGAATATACTGATTCTTCTATTTTATATATCTGTTTGTTCTCACCTACTGTAATAAATAAATCTTTATCATTAATTAAAAAATAAAACATTTTTGTTTTATTTATTTGTGTAATAAGATTATCTATTTCCACAAGTTTACTAACTTCTTGACATTCTACTTCTTCTATTTCTTTATAAGTAGGGTTTTCTTCTCTTAATTCTTTTGCAAAAGTATTAAATTGCATATCATCAAATACTTTTAATAATTTATCATAATTAGGCTCTTCTTTTTTTAACTCATCCCACTCAAAGCTAATTGGTATACTTAGTCTTATTTTAGCTAAATCATAACTCAGTCTAGCTATATCTTTATTCTCTTCTAACCTTTTTGGTAAAACTTTTCCCCCGACTTTATCAATGTTACTCAATACACCTTCTAAATCATTAAACTTTTTTAGTAATTTCAATGCAGTTTTTTCTCCAACTCCACTAATTCCAGGTATATTATCAGAACTATCCCCCATAAGTGCCTTCATATCAATTAATTGTTTTGGTGTTATACCATACTTCTCTTTTATTTTCTTTATGTTCATCTCTTCCATATTTGTAATACCTTTTTTGGTATACAAAATTGAAGTATTTTTATCTGCAAGTTGGAAAAGATCTCTATCTCCAGTGATAATGTAGGTTTTATACTCACCCACATTCTCTGCTTGTTTAGCTACTGTACCAATAATATCATCTGCCTCATAATTATCAATTGATATCTGTTTTACATTATATCCAGATAAAACCTCTTCTATATATCCAATTTGCTCTCTAAGTTCCTCTGGCATTTTACTTCTAGTGCCTTTATAGTCTTCATACATATCATTCCTAAAAGTTTTTGGACCCTTATCAAAAGCTACAGCAATATAATCGGGTTCTAAGTCTTTAATAACTTTTCTGAACATACTTGTGAAACCATATACAGCATTTGTGAACTTACCTGAATCTGTTTTTAAACTTAGCGGCAAAGCATAAAAAGCTCTGAAAGCTAAGCTGTGTCCGTCAATTAAAATTAATTTCTTCAAAAAATCGCCTCCATATAAAAAGCTGCCCAGTATTAGGCAGCTTAATTATATCATGTATTTTTACTGAATAGCAAAAGCTACAGTAATATTAGCAGTCAATTCTAAATCTTCTGCTTTAATCGGTGTTGTTGCCATTACCTTTCCAGCTTCTGAATCCATTTGATAAGCAGGTGATCTATAAAAAGAGCCACCAATTGAATTTTCTGTTATAGTTATAACTTGTCCTCTTGTAGCACCTGCTGCACTAACAAGAGCTTCAGCTTTATTTGTTGCATTTTCAACAGCTAATTTTAATAATTGCAAT
The DNA here is from genome assembly GCA_964497955.1 of uncultured Clostridiaceae bacterium. Taxonomy (GTDB): domain Bacteria; phylum Bacillota; class UBA994; order PWPR01; family PWPR01; genus PWPR01. The sequence continues at coordinate 2,030 of CAZCFQ010000039.1, read as the reverse complement.
TTAATCTCTTCTTGGTCAGTAACAGTGAACCTGATATTACTTACATTGTTTGCACCTGCAGCAATAGCTACATCAATAAACTCTCCGACATTATCAATCTGATTAGTCTTAAACTCAATTGTGTTTGTCGCTTGATACCCTTTTAATTCTCTTTCTCCATCAATATACTCATACCTTTGATAAAGATTGTATCCTTTTGTAGATATATCATCTTCGCTTATACCTGCTTCAAGTAAAGCTTTCTGTACTTTTTCCATTAATACAGCATTTTCATTTGCTGCTTCTGTTGCTGTATCTTTTGTTATTTGTACAGATAGTGTTACTATTGATTGATCAGGTTTAACAGTCATAGTGCCAACACCTTGAACTGTAACTAATCTTTCAGTATTCTCTTCCTCTGCTGTTACAGTAGGTTGCATACCGAAAAGTCCTATAACTAAAGCTACTAACGCTAAACTACTAAATAAAAACAGTACTTTTTTACTCACAGAAACTACCTCCGTTTCATTTTTTACTAGGTCTTGCAAACCAGATCAATAATAATCCTAAAACAGACCCTAATGATGAAAAAACTAAATTTGTAATCCCAATAATGCCAACTAAACTTTGATTCTCACCTTCAAGAAGTTGGTTATCTGTTTTTACAATAGTACGACTTTCAAAATTTTCAGGAGATTCTTCAGACCCACCACTTTCCTCATTTTGAGCCTGAAAACTCATTATACCAACTTCTTGATCTGCTTTGCTTCCTTCTGGATTAATTGAATCTTCACTTTTTGACTTGACTAACGGTCCTTCATCTCTAGCAACTTCATTTTGAGTTTCATTTTGAAGTAACTCTAAAGGGCTGTCCATTGCTAAATTATGTGTTATTAAAGGTAATATACCTACAGCTAAAGAAATAAAGAATATTGCTAAACCTGCTGCAATTTTTCTCCATTGCCAACTTGGTCCAACCTTTTTTTTCTTTTGTAATTTAACAACTTTTTGATCCCTTTCAATCATACTTATCTGACTCATTATATTAGTTACTAAATCGTCAGGAGGTTCTTCTATGGCCACATCACTAAAAAGATTACTCACTGCTAACAACTCTTCATATAGTTGTCTGCATCTTTTACAATCTTTTAGGTGATCAGAGACAAGCTTTTGTTGTTTTTCATTGATTTCTCCATCTATATACGCTGATAGTATCTCTTGTGTTTCTAAACAACTCATCTCTCCACCTCCTTATGTATTCTGACGCAAGTCATACGGTAAAAGTTCCGGTTCTTCACGCAATTTCTGTATTATTTTAAGTCTTGCTCTACTTAATCTTGACTTTACAGTTCCTATAGAGATGTTTAACTCATTACTTATTTCTTTATATGAGTAGTCATTTAACTCACGTAAAATAACAATCTCTCTGTGTTCACTCTCAAGATTATCTATAGCTTTCAATAAAAAGTGACGTAACTCACTTTTTGTAGCCATTTTGAGTGGGTCTATATTTTCATTATCATCTGGTAATGGTATCTTATTTTCTTCTTCATCATTTTCATAATATAGAGGTTGTGTTTTATTTCTTTTTTTCTTTCTTAAAATATCATAACTTGCATTAGTGACTATACTACAAACCCAGGTAGAAAATTTTGAGTCCTGCCTAAAAGATTCAAGTGCTTTATATGCTTTTATAAAGGCTTCTTGAGTGGCATCAGCTGCATCCTCTCTATCTTGTAAAACTTTATAAGCTACATTGAAGACCATTTTTTGATACTTTATTACAAGTTTTTCAAAAGCATTTGAGTCTCCAGCTATAGCCTTTTCTATGATTATTGATTCATTTTTCAAATAAACCCCTCCTAACTTACGCTAAAATTCTTAATCTCATCTATTAACTTATTTACTCCATAAATTATATCTTCTTTTGATAATTGTGATATACAAATTCTTAATTCTTTAACATTATCCTTATTATGATAAAATTTATCACTACCTTCAATTATTATTTTGAGATTTCTTAATTTCTTTATTAGTACTTTCATATTTAC
>CAZCFQ010000038.1:0-16221 GCA_964497955.1 uncultured Clostridiaceae bacterium | reverse complement strand
AATTATTTGGTGATATCTATGTGAATAACATCGAAATGCGAAATTTCAAATTCAAGTAAATGGCCGGAAAGAAAAATATTAGAAGTGTCATTGTTACAATGAACGGTAAGGAAGTAGAGGGAACACTTGGTGACTTGCGCAAGCGGCAACAACAACTTAACCGTGAATTGAAAAACAATTTCAAGATAGGATCTAAAGGCTATCAACAACGCGTTAGAGAACTCAAAAAAGTGAATGGTGAAATTAAAAACCATTATGAAACAGCATATTTGATTTTAGTCAAATTTTTTAAATGGCTATATACATTTCATAAATTAAAAATCTTTGAAGAGTCTAAACATGTTCTATATGATGTGAACTTTAGAAACTTCATTATTTGTGAAGATCAAGTTTTTGGTATAGATTTTGAAGATGTCCAGGTAGGTTTACAAATTAATGATTATATAAAAGCAATAGCTATGTATCTATTATATGATCCAATAGAAAGCTCTTTTAAGAAGAGAGTGGTTAATCAGTTATTACTATATTTAGATGAACAGGAGTCATATAAAATTGACGTGTTAAATAACATGATTAACAAAGAAATTGGTAACATTAAAAATCGTAGAAGTAATAAGTGATTTATTTTATCTGTAATTAATAAAATTAAAGATATGCCCTTCTTGTAGAAAGAAGGGCTATTTCATTGTATAATTGATAAAAAGAATAAATGAGGGATCTCTATGAACAAGTTTTATCTCAAATTTAATAAAAAAATATATTTTATACCAGCTATTTATAGTTTAATAGCTATCATAGTAGCTTTATTAGTTATACCTTTAGACAGAAGTATAGGAGCTTCTATTACGAACGTACCGAGTATTTTTTTGGCGGAAATAGAACTTGGACGTTCAATTTTTACAACTATGATTGGCGCCATTCTTACTATGATTACAGTTACTTTTTCAACTATGCTTGTAGTGTTGACTTTATATAGTTCAGAGATGTCACCAAGGTCTATGCAAGACTTTTTAGAACAGAAGTTCATTACACACATTTTAGGTTTGATGACAGCTGTTTTTCTTTTTAGCATAATATCGCTATTTTCTATGAAGGATTATGAAGCAAATCGGTTAGTTATTTCTCCCTTTATTGCAGTTATATTATCAATTATCACAATAATGTCTTTTATATATTTTATTCACAAAGTATCTCAGCATATGCGTGTCAATATATATATCCAAAAACTTTCTGAAGAAAATATTAAACTAATTAATGAGAAATATTTAGTGAATATTAAAGATAATGGAATAACAAATGTAGTACCTGAAAATTTTGAAGATGGTTTAGTAGATGAACCAATCCAAGTTAAGTCTAATAAATCTGGTTTTATACAGCTTTATGAGGAAAAAAAGCTGTGGGGATATGCTTTGAAAAATGGTTTACTTATTGTTTGTGAGAATGCTATAGGAGAATTTATTTTAGAAGATCATAGCCTATTTTCTATTCATATAAAAGATAAAGATAAGATCGATGAAAAAGAAATAAGTAAAAAATTGAATGAGTTTATAGTAATTGGAGATGACAGCAATAAAAATGCTGACATTGAAGCTGGTTTGAGAAAATTAGCAGAAATTGGGGTAAAGGCATTATCTCCAGGTATAAATGATCCTAATACTGCATATTATTGTATTGAAAATTTAGGTTATTTACTTAGTAAAATGGGTATGCAGTTTGATAGACAGTTTTTTTTAGATAATAATAATAATGCAGTTTTAGTGGTAGAAAACACTCCTTTTGTTGATCTACTTTACAAAAGTTTTTATCAATTAAGATTGTATGGTAAAGATGATTATTTTATAGTGGGTGCTATTTTAAATGCTTTGGCTAGAATAGCAGAAGCTAATAATTATCAGGTGAAAGTAAGGGTATGGCAGTTTGCGAAGTACATTTTAGAAGATTTATCTGCAGAAGAAATGAAATCTTTAGATAAGAGTTATTTAAATAGGAAAGTAATAATGCTTGCAAATCAGACAAATCAGAGTCCAAAAGAATTAGTTTTGTAAAGGAGAAGGTTTTATGAAGACAGTAATTGTATACGCACATCCCTATGAGAATAGTTTTAATCATGCTGTTTTAGAAAGTATAAAAGAAGGATTAGTAGAAAATGATGAAAGATATACTGTTTTTGATTTAGTAAAAGATGGTTTTAATCCAGTAATGACTGCTAAAGATTTAGCAGGTTATAATAAGGGTCATACAGATGATGAAATCATTATTAAATACCAAGAAGAGATTGAATCTGCACATAAGTTGATTTTCATTTTCCCTATTTGGTGGGGAGGTATGCCAGCTATACTTAAAGGTTTTTTTGAAAAGGTATTTTTAAAAAATTTTTGCTATAAAATAGAAAATGGAAAAGTTGTTGGACTACTTGATCATATTAAGAAAACTTTTGTGTTTACAACTTCAGGGAGAGATACTTCTACAATAGTTAATAAGTGGGGAGATCCTATAGGAACGACTTTGCCCAAAAGCACTTTAAGCGTTGTAGGTCTTAATGATTATGATTGGATTAATTTTGATAGAATCTCAAAAAGTAAAAAAGATGATAGAATAAAGTATCTAAAAAAAGTTAAAGACTTAATTATTAATTATTAAAGGGGTAAAATTTTGAGAAAAAAAATATTTATACTTATAATATTACTTATATTACTATCTTCATGTGATGTTAGTTCAACTATAGATAATAATGATCAAAAAATAGATTTAAAGGATTTAAATCCACTTGTATCATGCTTAGGTCATGAAATTGAAGCATATAAAGCACTTGGAGATCTACCTGATCCAAATATTCAAGGAGAGATTTATAAGTATAATCTACCTGCATCTCAGGGGTATTATAGTGGTTTTGATTTAAGAGTATGGAATCAAAGTAATATTGTTAAAGCTTTATATATAGAGCCAAATGAGCAAAAAGTGCAGTTTAAAGATTTAACTATCCCATCTGATAAGAAAAGCATAACTGATTCCTTTGATTCGCAAAATATAGGTCAAATTAATAGTGCTTTTGGAATGTCTAAAAATAATATTCAATTCTACGATAACGAGTACTATTATATTTTTTATATTGAAAATAACATAGTTAATGCCGTAGAGATAACTACTTTGGATACATATCAAGAATATATTTCGGTCGATAGTGAGACATTAAACGGAGAACTCATTGAATATAACTTATTAGATAACGTAGTTGTAGAGAATTATGATGGCAAATTTAATAATATTTTAGATACTTATTATTTTGATTGCAACTCTGGTAATAGTGTCTATTTAGTAACATTAATAGGTAGATTCAATGAGGTAGAGGTTCTATATGGGAAACGTGAAAGTGAAGCTTATATTTTACTAGAATCGGACATAATAGAAGATAGCCATGTAGTATTAGGGGGTTCACCTGAACTTTCTAATGATTACTTATTAGCATTAAGATTTAGAAATAGATTAGGAGAGACTATCCAATTAGAGCTTGGAGGAGATAATAATGAGGTATTATATAAAGCTCAATTTAGCGATAATGAGATAATTGTAGACAATCAAATTATATTAGATAAAATCATTGCATACGATAACAAAGGTAATGAAGTAGATTTTGTAATCACTAAAGATAATAAGAAAGAAGACATTTACAATTACTTGTACGTTGATATTAATGGCAATCTAGAATTGTTAGCTAGCGAAAAATTAAGTGATAATTATCCTAAAAATGGATGTATAACGAATCCTATAATAATTGACGATAGAACAATTTCATATGTTGTAACAAATACTAATGAAGGATGTGCTCCTGGCCTTTCATATATCAGTAAAATGTTAGATTTAAACACACTAAGGAGTGAGTCTTTCTGCGAGTGCAGTATTTCATTTGTATTAGATGAATACTATGAGCCATATAGAGACCACTTTATAGCTAAAAAATTTGAAGTGTGTGATAATTTAATACAACAAAAGTACTACTTATATAGTCCAGAAGGATTACAATTAGCTTATTTAGGTAATTTTATCGAGCCATTCTACTTACTTGAACAAATTGAAGAAGCTATGGAGGAGTAACCTTATGATAGAAGGAAAAATCCACATATATACAGGTAATGGTAAGGGTAAAACTACAGCTGCACTTGGGTTAGCATTAAGGGCTGCTGCATATGGTATGAGGACTTTTGTGGGTCAATTTATGAAGGGACAAGAATATGGAGAACTCACCATGTCTAAGAATTTGGCATGGTTAACAATAGAGCAATTTGGAAAAAATACTTTTGTACATGTCAAAAATCCTCCAAATCTAGAAGATGTAGAGTTAGCTAGAAGTGGGTTAAAGAGATGTTATGATATATTAACAGGGCGTCAATATGATATCGTAGTTTTAGATGAAATATGTGTAGCAAATTATTTTAATCTTTTGTCGGTAGAAGAAATTATTAATGTTTTAAATAAAAAGCCAAAAGAAACAGAAGTTATTTTAACTGGAAGGTATGCCCCTAAAGAGTTAGTTGAAAAGGCAGACTTAGTAACAGAAATGAAAGAAGTTAAGCATTATTTTAATCAAGGAGTATTAGCAAGAAAGGGAATAGAAAAATAGTGATAAAAAAAATAGGTATAAACTTTATAAAACTTTTTATATTCATATTCTTAGCTGTCAGTATACTGCCTTATGCTATTATAGATACACAAGAGCAAAAAATTGTAGATCAAGAAATTTTTAACAATAGTCAATTTGTGACTATCAATGATATTGAATTGCATTACAGGGCGTGGGAACCTTTAGAAGAAGCCAAAGGATATATACTTTTAATTCATGGATTTGGAGGATCAACATTTTCTTGGAGAAAAAATGTTGAATTTCTTAAAGAAGAAGGATTTTATACAATAGCTATTGATCTACCAGGATTTGGATTTAGTGACAGAGTAGTTCTAAATAATGGAGAGGCTAGCAAACTTTTAAATGACTTTACGAAAAAAATAGAAAGCACTGTTTACAAAAATAATATAGATTGGGTATTAGTAGGCCACTCAATGGGATCTAAAGTAATAGTCAATTACATTAATAACTATAGTAATTTTTCAAAAGTTGTTTTTGTTGACGGAGCTTTATCTGAAAGATCTAATAATATGAGATTTGTTCTCAAATACCCTCCTGCACAAGAATGGCTAAAACAAATTGTCAGTAAAATATACCTTACTGAAGAAAAGGTTGAAGAAATATTGCATACAGCATATGGAGAATCTCCCGAAGATTATGAAATAAAAGGGTATCTTAATCCGTTATTAATTGAAGGAACAATAGAAAACTATATTAGATCCATACAAATTGATAATAAATTTAATATTGATTTTTTAAAAGAAGTAGATAAGCCAATCTATGTAATATGGGGAGAGGAAGATCCAATAACGCCAATTAATATAATGAATGATTTGAAGGAAAATATCCAAGGAGTTAAAACTTATGTTGTTCAAGATGCTTATCATTGTCCCATGGAAACTCACAGTGAAGAGTTTAATATAATGTTAAAACAGATTTTAGAATAGAAGATTTTCTTCTATTCTAAAATATACTTAAATCTAGTCTATTAGAAAGATATTCTAATACTTTCATTCCTGCAACACTATTACCCTTTTCATCTAGATTTGGACTATAGACACCAATACCCATTTTTTCAGGAACAGTAGCCATTATTCCACCTGCAACGCCACTTTTAGCTGGTAAGCCTACTTTTACAGCAAACTCACCTGATGCATCATACATCCCGCAAGTAACCATAAAAGTTTTAACAAGCCTTGTGTAATGTTTCTCACAAACCCTTTTTTTGCTAAATGGATTAATTCCATTAGAAGCTAGGACAGAAGCTATAGTTGCAATATCCTTACAACTAACTTTTATGGAACATTGTTTAAAATACAGCTCTAAAACTTCTTCGACATCTCCATTTAAAATGCCAGCATCTTTTATAAAATTAGCTAGTGCTCTATTTTTGAATCCAGTAGAGTCTTCAGATTTATAAACATTCACATCATAAGTAATTTGATTATTGTCAGCTAACAATCTAAAAAAGTTTAACAACCTGTTGAATTTGTCTTCAACAGTTTCACCTTTAATAAAAGAGTCAATCGCTATAGCACCTGCATTGATCAATGGATTTAGAGGCTTGGATGACTCTGAAGTTTCCAGTTTAATAATCGAGTTGAAAGCATCACCTGTTGGCTCCATACCCACCCTGCTAAAAACATATTGTTCACTTCTGTCTTTTAATGCTAATATTAGGGCTATTGGTTTTGAAATGCTTTGAATAGTAAAATGTTGCTTATAATTACCACTATAGTAAGTTTTTCCTTCAGTAGTGACTATTGCAGCTCCTAAAAGTTGAGAATTAACTTTAGCTAACTCTGGTATGTAGGAAGCAGGTTGTCCTTGATGTAAGAAATTTCTAGCATAATCTACTGCTTCATCTAATATTTTTTGCATAATATCGCCTCTTTAAATACTTTAATTAAAACCAGTAAAAATTATAGCACATAAATCATTGCTAATGAAGATAATTAGAGTTTAAATTGTAGTATCAAGTTATATCATATATAATTTAATTACAGATAATCAGAAAGTACTGAAGGGAAATATATATGTTAAAAAAGATTTTTAAATATGACAATAATTTTTATAATAGATATGAGAAAGAATCTTTAAAAAAAATTCAGATAAGTTTGATAGTGATTCTATGTTTCATTTTGCTATCAGTATTTCTTTTCTCAGAACCAAAGTTAAAGATAATATATATATCAATAACTATTATAGGGGTAGGAGTTGTATTTGCTTCTATATATTATTCTAGCATTAGGAAGTATGATAAGTCTGTTATGATTCTAATTACAAGTACAGTTATATTATCCTGGTTTCCATATTTCTTTGATCCATCAATTAGAGCTGGAGATTTCATACCTATTTTTTACTTAGTAATACCAATTCTACTAGCTTCAATATTTGTCAATACTAAACGCACAATTTTAATATCTGCAGTTCAAATTATAGCTTCGTTTATTATGATTAGTTCTTCAAGTAAACTTCAAGAGCTTAATTGGATAAGTTATATAATCTTTTTCATTATTGTTATCTGTATAGCTATGATAAGTAAATATATGTATAACAAAGAGATAAATACAAGTATCAAGCAAGGAGAAAAACTTCAAGATCTTAATGAAGAATTGGAAATACTTAATAAAAGCTTAATAAAGAGTAAAGAAGAGATTGAGAAAGCGGCTTACTATGATTCTTTAACAGAACTAGGGAATGCATTAAAGCTCAAAAATGATGTTAAAGGGTATATAGATAATAGTAAGAAGTTTATAGCTATCCAGTTTAATATAAGCAATTTTAGAAATATTAACGAGATCTATGGGTATAAATTTGGCGACAATATTTTAAAAGAAGTGACTAATATTTTAAAAAATTACGTAAGAGAAGAGAGTATTTATAGATGGTCAGCTGACGAGTTTATAATAATAAAATTAGATGATGAGTTTAATGTTAAGCTTTTTAATTTCCTAAGTAAAATTGAAAAAGAGTTTGAAAACCCTATAATGATAGACAAAGACAGAATAAACGTAAATTTTAGTTGTGGAGTAGTAAGTGTCCCAGAAGATGTCAATGAATATGAAGATTTATTGCTTTACTTGAATTTAACAACTGAAAAAGCAAAAGATCGTAAACATGAGAAATGGGAGCTTTTTAATGACACAATATCAATAGAATTACATGAAAAAAATCATATAAAAGAGACTATTTTATCTTCCTTAGCTGATAATACTTTTTATTTTGAAGGACAACCAGTATTTGATATACAAACTAAAGAAATCTTATATACAGAACTATTATTAAGAACTAATACTAAATATCAGGATTCGATTAACTCTTTAATAAGTATGGCAGAAAAAGCAAACTACATTATTGATATTGATATGTGGGTTTTAAGAAATGCATTTATACAAATCAAAAACAATGAAAGTTGGAATAATCTTAAAAAGTTATCTATAAATATATCGCCTCAAACATTCCAGTCATACAATTTCATTACAGTAATTGATGATTTAGTTGAAGAGTATAATGTAAATCCAAAAAGAATTTGTTTTGAGATCACAGAATATACAGCATTTATGGATAAAAAACACGCTTTAGATACAATGAAAAGTTTAAAAGAAAGAGGATTTGAAATAGCTTTAGATGATTTTGGTGTTATGTATTCATCAATGAGCTATTTAGTGGAGTTATCTTATGATTATGTAAAAATTGATAGAGATTTTATCGTTGATATAGATAAAAATGAGAAAAAACTTAGTTTAGTAAAAAGTTTATTGACATTGGCAGAAGATTTAGATGTTGTTGTAATTGCAGAAGGGATTAATAATGAAGTGGAACTAAGTGTGTTAGAATCTTTAGGTGTTAAGTATATTCAAGGTTTTTATTATCAAAGACCATATAAAGTATAATACAAAGGAGAAATAAATATGAAAAAAGAAATCTATTTAGCAGGAGGATGTTTTTGGGGTGTTCAAGCATATATGGAGAGGATTAAGGGAGTACTTGAAACAATTGTAGGATATGCAAATGGAGAAACCGAGAACCCTTCGTATTATGATATAAAAAAGACTGGTCATGTAGAAACTGTCAAAGTAGTTTATGATAATGATATTTTATCATTAACGAAATTACTAGACCTATTTTTTAAAGTAATTGACCCTACAGTAACAAATAGACAAGGCCATGACATTGGAACTCAGTATAGAACAGGAATATATTATTTAAACTCTAATGATAAAGATAAAATAAACAGCTTCATAAAAGATAAGCAAAAGGAGTACAAAAATAAGATAGTAACTGAAGTGACTGAATTAGATAATTTTTATCTAGCTGAAGAGTATCATCAAGATTATCTTAAGAAAAATCCTAGTGGATATTGTCATATAGATCTAAATTCTATACCTGAGGAGATATCATAATGAAAGAGTTTGCAAAGCCATCAATTGAAGAAATTAAAAAGAAGTTAACTGATCTGCAATTTCAAGTAACTCAAAATGCAGGAACTGAAAGAGCTTTTAATAATGAGTATTGGAATAATAGTGAACCGGGCATTTATGTAGATATTGTAACAGGACAACCGTTATTTTCTTCAAAAGATAAGTTTAAATCAGGCAGTGGATGGCCAAGCTTTACTAGACCAATTTCAGCTGATTTATTGAAAGAGATTGAAGATCGTACTTTGGGAATGAATAGGATTGAGACCAAAAGTGTTTTAGGAAATACCCATTTAGGTCATCTATTTTATGATGGCCCAAAAAGTGAAGGTGGTAGGAGATATTGTATGAATAGTGCCTCCTTAAAGTTTGTTCCTAAATCTAAAATGGTTGAAATGGGATATGAAGATTATATAGAATTAGTTTAAAATTACTTAAAATGTCAACTTATATTGTAGTTGGCATTTTAATTTAATCTTAAATAGGTTAAACTAATAACAATATATGAAGGAAGGAAATTGCAATGGTTAATTTAGAAATGAATGGATACCAAATGTATGATTTTATTGCGGCTGGCGCCAAAAAAGTTATTGCAAACCAAAAATATCTAAACAAGATTAATGTGTTTCCAATAGCAGATGGTGATACAGGAAGCAATTTAGCTTTTACAATGAACAATATTATTAGGAATTCAAAAAGAGATAAATCTGTTTCTGCAACATTGGAATCTATTGCAAAATATGCTTTAGAAGCTTCATATGGTAATTCAGGGACGATTGTTGCTAGTTACTTCAATGGGCTTGCGAAAGAAACTCAAAATAAAGATAAAATTACAATGAAAGAGTTTGCTAATTATCTAGCAAATTCTGTAACATATGCATATAATTCGATAACAATGCCTAAAGAAGGTACGATTTTGACTGTTATGAGAGAATGGGGAGACTATTTACTTAAGAATATTGAAAATCATAAAGACTTGAACTCTTTATTTAACTCTTCAGTAAAATATCTTAGTGGAATTGTAGAAAAAACTAAAACTCAACTAGCTGAGTTAAGACAAGCTAACGTAGTAGATGCAGGAGCTAAAGCTTTTGTCTATTTTATAGAAGGAATACATGAGTTTATTTCTACAGGAGTAGTTAGTAATAAAGCAGATAATTACACCATACCTTTAGAAATGTTAGATTTGCATCAAAACATTGTTTTTAGGTATTGTAGTGAGTTTGATATTGTACTTAAAGATGCTAATAGTCTAGATAGAATTAAGAACCACCTTTCAAGATATGGAGACTCAATAATAGTAAGTGAAAGAAGAGATTATCTTAAGATTCATATACATACAGATCAGCCTGAGAAGGTGGCACTCTTTTTAAGAAGCTATGGAAAAATTATTGGCTCTAAAGTAGATGATATGTTAATTCAGTATGAAATAGCAAATAATAGGAAGCACAAAATAGGTTTTATTACAGACTCGATTGCAGATTTACCTGAAGAATTTATTTTTAATCATCAAATATCTGTTTTACCTCTACAAATGATTGCAGATGGAGAAGTTTATTTGGATCGGGTCACAATTACTACTAGAAACATATATAAGGTTTTAGATAATGCTGAAGAGTTCCCAAAATCATCGCAACCTAGTGATTCTTATATAAGAAAAACCCTTGAATACTTAATACAACATTTTGATTATATAATAGGAGTTTTTATATCATCTAAAATGAGTGGAACATATTCAAAAGTAAAAACTATCGCACAAGAAATTGCTCCTGATAAAATATTGATTTACGATTCAAAAGTAAATTCTGGTGCAGAGGGACTAGTAGCTCGTAAAGCAGCTTTAGCAATTAGTAGCGGTAAGTCTATAGAAGAAATTGACAAAGAAATTAGAAAAACAATTGAAAATACAGATATATATGTAGAGATTCCAGACTTAAGCTATGCAGTTCAATCGGGTAGAGTCCCAGCTGTTGTTGGAAAAATTGCAAATATGTTCAAGCTTAAAGTCATAATCTCTATAGATGATGAAGGCGAAGGGACAGTGAAAAAAGATAGATCGATTAAAAAAGTAATAAAGAAATTAGCTAAGAAAAATAATGTTAAAGAATATGTCATAATACATAGTAGTAAAAAGAACAAGGTTGATGAAATTGTTAAGTACGCAACTTCAATGATAGGTTTTGCCCCTGCTTATGTGAATAGTGTTTCTGCAGTTATAACTGCTCTTGTGGGGCGGGATTCTTTAGGTATTGCATATGAAAAAAAGACTGGTTAGGAGAGTGGTTTTATGAATGCTTTTATAATTTCAATAATCACAGTATTTATATATTTTACAATTATCTTTATTATTGCACAGATTAATGATAATTACTCTTTGGTAGATATAGGCTGGGGACTAGGATTTGTAGTCTTAGCTTGGGCAAACTATATTTATAAAGGAAACTATGATAATTTCGCAATTCCATTAATAATCTCTATTTGGGGTATAAGATTATTCTATCACATTGCAAAAAGAAACTTAGGCAAAGGAGAAGATTTTAGATACGTAGAAATGAGAAAAAAGTGGAAAGGTAATATTGCATTAAATGCTTTTTTTAGAGTGTTTATGCTTCAAGGATTACTTTTGTATCTTATATCTTTACCAGTTATTACAAGTAAAGCTATTCTATCTAATCAATTATATTTGTATATAGGGGTTTTTATTTTTATAATAGGTTTCTCATTTGAGGTTATAGGAGATAAGCAACTCAAGGATTTTCTAGCAAAAGAAGATAGAAAAGAAACTGTACTGAAAACTGGCTTGTGGAAGTATACTAGACATCCAAATTATTTTGGTGAAGCTACTTTGTGGTGGGGTATATTTTTAGTAGCAATAGCACATGGAGCACCTTTATGGAGCATAATTGGTCCTATAACGATAACTATTTTAGTTAGATATGTATCTGGAGTTCCATTGTTAGAGAAACATTTCGCAGATAATCCAGAATTTCAAGAGTATGCAAAAAAGACTTCTATTTTCATACCTTGTTTTCCAAAAAATTAATAGGAGATGTATAAATGAAAGCTATTTTGTCAAATATTAAAGATAACATCGGGATATTAACACTTAATCGTCCTGAAAAGAATAATACTTTTAATACAGATTTAGCAAAAGAACTTAATCAGGGACTATTAGCATTTGAAAATAATCCTGATGTTAGAGTAATAGTAATCAAAGCTAATGGTAGAAATTTTTCGACAGGCATTGACTTAAATGAGTTCCATGGGAAATCATATAGTCAATATCTTAAGTGGGTAGACTTGATGGAAAAAATGAGCATAACTATCTTTGATATGAGAAAGCCAGTTATTGCCGAGGTAAAGGGTTATGCTGTTGCTAATGGTATAGGATTAGTAGCATCAGTAGATATTGCTCTAGCATCAGAAAGTGCAAAATTTGGTGCTACTGCTGTAAATGTAGGTCTATTTTGTATAGGACCAGCAGTTCCTTTGGCTAGAGTGATTGGCAGAAGAAAGGCTTATGAATTAGTTTCTACTGGTAAAATTATAGGTGCAGCTGAAGCTAAAGAGATAGGTCTAGTAAATGAAGTAGTCAAAGAAGATAAATTGAGTGAGGTAGTAATGGAAATGGCTTCAGAGATTGCTAACAAGAGCCCATTAGCTGTTCAAATTGGCAAAGAAGCGTTTAATGCGACTTTAGACTTGCCTTATAAAAAAGCATTAGAAATGTCACATCCATATTTTGCACATCTATGTTCAACTGAAGATGCAAAAGAAGGGGTAGATGCATTTTTAAATAAAAGAGATCCTAAATGGAGTTCAAAGTAAATAGGTAACCAAGTAAAGTTTGGAGGTAAATCATGCAGATATTAAAAACATACATAATTACATTTATAGTATTCATAATTTTAGATGCTATTTGGCTAGGTTTAATTGCTAGAAAGTTATACTCTTCTAAGTTAGGTTATATAATGAAATCAAATGTTAATTGGTTAGCTGCTTTGATTTTTTATCTAATTTTCATTGGAGGACTAGTTTTCTTTGTTGTTGAACCTAGTATTAGCCAAGAATCACTGACCTATGCAATCAAAGCTGGATTAATATTTGGATTTGTCACTTACGCAACTTATGACTTAACAAACTTATCAACTATAAGAGATTGGCCACTCTCTATAACTCTTATTGATTTAGCATGGGGTAGTACTTTAGGGCTGCTGACATCTACATTTAGTTATTTGATTAACATCAATTTATAGATAATTTATAAGGAAAGTGGAAACTTTCCTTTTTTTTTGTTAGTATTCACAATATTAATGATATAATATTAATTTAATTGATAAATTATTATCTAAATAATTAACTATGGAGTTGTCAAAAATGAATACAGTGGTACAAAAATATGGTGGAACATCGTTAGGAAGTATTGATAAGATTGCTAAAATTGCTAAAAAAATATGTGAAAGAAAAGAACAGGGTTTTAATATAGTAGTGGTAGTTTCAGCTATAGGTAAAACTACTGATGATTTAATAAGTTTATCTAATCAGTTAAGTAAAAATCCAGAAGATATTGATCTAGATTTATTAATGTCTGCTGGAGAACAAATTTCTGCAGCTTTGGTTTCCATAGCAATAAAAGAGCAAGGTTATGACGCTATTGGTTTAACAGGATTCCAAGCTGGAATTATTACATCTAACAAACACACTAAAGCACGTATTTCTAATATAAAGATCGATAATATTGAAAAAGAGTTGAATAGTGGAAAGATTGTGGTTGTAGCAGGTTTTCAAGGGATTGCAGATGATGGCACTATTACTACATTAGGACGTGGTGGTTCTGATACTACAGCTGTTGCTATTGCAGCAAAATTAAACTGCACATGTGAGATATATACTGACGTAGATGGTATTTATACTACAGATCCAAGATTGTTTGCTAGTGCTAAAAAAATATCTTATATCAGTTATGAAGAAATGTTAGAAATGTCAAGTCTTGGAGCTGGAGTAATGCATTCGAGGTCAATTGAACTGGCACAAAAATATAAAATACCAATATACGTAGCGTCAAGTAATATGGTTAATAAAGGTACATATATAAAGGAGCAAAATGAAAAAATGGAAGAAAGAGCTGTAACAGGTTTATCTGTAAACGATAATGATATTATGGTCACAATAGGTAACTTTCCGTATAATCCAAAATTAATTTCTGATGTGTTTATAAAGCTTGCAGAAGAAGAAATTAATGTAGATATGATTAGTCAAACAGCACCGCAAAACAATAACATTAGTATCTCTTTTACTGCGCCAGAGAGCGACTCGCGTTTAGTAAAAAGTATTATGAAGGAGTATTCTAGTAAATATAATCTAGAGATTGATATAGATGCAAAGATTACAAAAGTATCTGTTGTAGGTATTGGCATGAGAAGTCAATCCGGTGTAGCTGCTTCTATTTTTAAAGTTTTTGCTGATAATGATATAAAATATAAGCAAGTAACCACTTCAGAAATTCGTATAACCTTCACAATAGACAGTTATAATAAGTTAAAAGCAGTAGAGTTATTAGCAGAAAAATTTAATTTATAAATGGTAATATGATGAATAAAATATTAAGAAAGCAAGAGCACACAAATAAAATTATAAGGATTTCAGTAGAAGCAAGTAAGATAGCTAATAAGTGTAAGCCTGGTCAATTTGTCATGTTAAGGGTTAGCCAAAATGGAGAAAGGATTCCTCTTACTATCTATGATTTTAATAGACAAGAAGGTAGTATTGAACTGATTTATAAAGTTGTAGGTGTAACAACAAGGAAACTATCATATTTGAATGTAAATGATTATATATTGGATTTATTAGGTCCATTAGGTACACCTGCAAAAAAAATAAGCTCTGAAAAAATATTGGCTATAGCTGGAGGCATGGGTATTGCTCCATTATTAGCTCAGTTAAGAGAATATAAAAATAAAAAGATTAATTCTATATATGGGGCAGAAAATAGTTCAAACTTAATATTAAAAGAAGAGCTAGAGGGTATAGTTGAAAAAGTATATTATTACACAAATAATGGTTCTTTTGGTGAGACTGGCTTTGTCACTAAAAACCTTGAAGAGATAATAAAAGAATTTAGACCTCAAAAAGTCATTGCAATTGGACCAATTCCAATGATGGAGTCAGTGGTAGCAATAACAAAGAAGTACAATCTTTCAACAAAAGTATCATTAAATCCGATAATGATAGATGGGACAGGTATGTGTGGCGGCTGTAGAGTTAAAATAGGCAAGCAAACGAAATTAGCTTGTATTGATGGACCAGAGTTTGAAGGGTTAGAGGTAGATTTTTCACAACTTAAAAATAGAGTGAAAATGTTTGATGAAAGAGGTCACAATTGTGAGTTTAAATAGCCAAAGAGTTGCAATTAGTGAGCAAAAACCTAATGAAAGAACTAAGAATTTTAATGAAGTAATTTTAGGGTATAGCAAAAAGGAAGCTTTAGTGGAAGCAAGTAGATGTTTAAATTGTAAGAATGCTCCTTGTATAAAAGATTGTCCCGTAAATATTAACATATCTGGTTTTATTAAAGAGGTTGCAAAAAATAATATTAAAAAGGCATACAGTATAATTACAGAAAATAATAGTTTGCCTGGTGTTTGTGGTAGGGTTTGCCCTCAAGAATTGCAATGCCAGAAGAACTGTACTTTAGGAATAAAAGGTGATTCAATTGCAATTGGTAATTTGGAAAGATATGTAGCTGATAATGTTGGTTTAACCAATGCTTATAAAAGAGATCTAGACAAAAAAGTAGCAGTTATAGGTTCAGGTCCAGCAAGTTTAGCTTGTGCTGGGCAACTACTGGAAAATGGACTGGCTGTTTATATGTATGAAGCGTTACATTCTTTGGGTGGAGTACTAAGGTACGGCATACCAGAGTTTAGGTTGCCAAAACAAGTAATAGAAAAAGAGATTTCAGATTTAACTAAAAAAGGTTTGGTTATAGAAAAAAATATAATCTTTGGAGTAACTTTAGACATTGAGGAAGTCTTATCAAGTGGTTTTGAAGCTATTTTTTTAGGATTAGGTGCAGGAAGCCCAAAAGCACTAAACATTCCAGGAGAATATGGTAATGGGGTGTATTCTGCAAATGAGTTTTTGACAAGGGTTAATTTGATGAAAGCACATATGAAAGAAAGT
>CAZCFQ010000037.1:0-16558 GCA_964497955.1 uncultured Clostridiaceae bacterium | reverse complement strand
GTCATTATTTGTTGTATTAATAATGATAGTAGAAAATGCCAAATTTTATATAATGGCTAAAGTATGTTATAATTAATAGATACTTAGGAGGTGTTCTTCTTGTTATGTCCAAGCTGTAGAGTTTATTTGACTAATAAAGAAGAAATATGTCCTTCATGTGGATTTATTCTAAAAGAAGAACACAAAAACAATCATAAAAAAGATAATGAAAATAAATTAGAATTTAACTATTCAGGTGTTCCTATTTCAAAAAGGGTGGTTTCTGTCCCTGGAAGTGTAAGTAAGCAAACTGGGTTTAAGTCTATTATTGTATTACTACTTTTAGTTCCAATTGTAAATGTTTTTGTAGCTCTTTATGGAGCTTTTAATTCAAAAGAAGTGTTGATTAGACGTTTGTCACAGCTTGTATTATTAATAACCTTTGTAGTGGCGACAGTTTTAGTAGTTAATGTGTATCAGTATGGACTAGATTTTGTTATTGAGAAAATACTAGAAATTATCAGGGAAATTAGATAGGAGGATCATAATGGATTTTTTGAAAAATGTTGCTAAGGATGTCACTAAAAGATCAGGCAAATTAGTAGAGAGCACAAAGTTGTCAGCTAAAATAGCTTCAGAGGAAACTAAGTTAAAGAAGCTTTATTCAGATTTAGGAGAACAAGTATATAAAGACTATACAAGCGGTCAAACATTTGATGGCAAGTATAATCAGTTTTTCTCAGATATAAATCTGGTTCTTAAAGAAATTGAAGAACTAAAAGAAGATAAAGCGGATGTTAAAGGTGTTAAAACTTGTAACAATTGCGGTGCAGAAATAAAGCAAGAAGCTAAATTCTGTACTAACTGTGGAGCTCCTCAAGATGAAGAAGAAGCTGAGCCTGCTACAAAGAATTGTCCTAGCTGTGGAGCTGAACTAGAGATGGATGCTAAGTTTTGCCCAGAATGCGGAAAAACTATGTAGTAAATTCTAACAAAAGAAATATGAAAGCAGTATCTTCTAATAAAACAGAGGATACTGTTTTATTGTATAATAGTATATGAGGTGTTAATTAATGACCTATCAACCTAATAATCCGATGATAATTCAAAGTGATAAAACCATTTTACTAGAAGTAAAAAATGATAAGTTTGAGAATGCTAGAGATTTTTTAGCAACATTTACTCAATTGATAAAAAGTCCAGAACATGTCTATACATATAAGCTTTCTAGCATATCTTTATATAATGCAATAGCAAAAGGCATAAAAAAAGAGGATATTAGGCTTGGTTTAGAGAAGTATACAAAGTTCGATATTCCACACATTATTATGGAAGAGATCGACCAAGCTTTTTATCGATACGGTTTAATAACTTTACATAAATACGAAAAAGATTATATATTAAAGTTTAGAAAAAGAGACGTTTTATTAGAAATAATACAATATAAACCTATAAAAGAATTTATTAAAGAAGTTCAGAAAGATTCAATAGTAATACATTCCAGTTCGAGAGGTAGGGTAAAACAACTATTACTTAAACTAGGATATCCAGTTGAAGATTTAGCTGGATATAGGACTGGTGAGAAATTTTCAGTTTCATTAAGAAGCGAGACTTTGCAAGGAGAAGAATTTCATCTTAGAAAATATCAAAAAGACGCAATTAATTCATTTTATAAACAAGGAGATATTAGAGGTGGAAATGGAGTTATAGTTTTACCGTGTGGTGCTGGAAAAACAGTAGTAGCTATGGGTATTATGGCAAATATTAATGAAAGAACATTAATTTTAACTACTAGTACTGTAGCAGTTAAACAATGGATTAGAGAACTAATTGATAAAACTACAATTAATGAAGAGGATATTGGAGAATATACTGCTGCTAGTAAAGAAATAAAACCTATTACAGTAACAACGTATCAAATGTTAACCTATAGAAGAGAAAAGGGAGAAGATTTTTTACACCTAGGTTTATTTAATAACTATAACTGGGGATTGATTATTTACGACGAAGTACATTTACTTCCAGCTCCAGTTTTTAGAGCAACTGTAGAAGTTCAATCTATAAGAAGACTTGGGTTAACCGCAACATTAGTTAGAGAAGATGGATTAGAGACAGATGTCTTTTCATTAATAGGTCCAAAAAGATTTGATATGCCTTGGCAAGAGTTAGAACAGCAAGGATACATTGCACCTGTAATTTGTTATGAAGTTAGAATTGCTATGCCTGAACAATTAAGATTAGAGTATGTAAGTGCTACTAAAAGGAAAAAATTTAGGCTGTCTTCAGAAAACCATAAGAAAAGCGAAGTAATTGAAAATTTATTGCATAAGCATAAAGATGATCAGATATTAATTATAGGTCATTATCTAAATCAGCTAAGAAAAATATCTAAAGAGTTTGAATTGCCAATTATTACAGGGCAAACAAGTATAAGTGAAAGGGAGAGATTGTTCAGTGAATTTAGAGAAGGGAAGATTCAAGCGTTAGTGGTTTCAAAGGTAGCAAACTTTGCTATCGATTTACCTGAAGCATCAGTGGCTATACAGATATCAGGCACTTTTGGTTCAAGACAAGAGGAAGCGCAAAGGCTAGGAAGAATACTAAGACCTTTTGATGGAGATAAGCAAGCACACTTTTACACACTAGTGAGTAGAGATAGTGTTGAGCAAGAATATGCTCTCAATAGGCAACTATTTTTAACAGAACAAGGTTACAAATACGGAATATATAGTCCAGGTAGTCAATTATTATTTTCAAAAGTTTAATGGGGGATGAATAAAATGAGATTAAGTAGAGCTTTGCAGAAAGTTGGAGTTACTTTTTGGAGAAAAATGGCTGGTTATTATGATCTAACTCATCTTGAATTTTCTAGTAATAGATTATACCAAGCATTGCTAAAAAGTTTAAGAGATCCCGAAATAATAGGCAAGGTTATGAGTGAATTGCCAGAAAAGGATGAGAAGTTACTAAAAGCTATTGTTTTAGCACAGTCAAATGGATCTTTTTATGATGTAAGGCATTGGAAGAAATATAGTGCATATTTGAATCCAAGTAAAGAAGAAGACCATTTTGTACAACTGAAAGATAGAGGTTTAATATATACAAATGAAGAAGAACAGCTTTATTCTCCTATGGAGATTAGAGATGCTGTTTTACAAGTACTCGATGAATCAGCAAAAGAAGTAGAATATGTTGAAGAAGATATTTTGTTTAATAGCGGAGGAATTAGAGCAGTAGGAGACACAATAAGATTTCTAGATATTGTAAGAAAAGAAGAGATTAGAGTTACGCAAGCAGACCAGCTATATAAACGCGATCAAGAAATATTTTTTGAAAGATTAGATATTGATCAAGAAAAAGAATTAAACATAGGATCTAGATTAGATTTTCTTTTTAGATTATCTGAACTAACTGAGTTAGCTATTGTCAGCGATGGTGATTTAAGTTTAATCAAAGAGATTGATGATTGGTTTAAACAACCTTCAGGCAAGATATGGAGACATATTTATGAGTTTTGGACAACCCAATATCCTGAAACTCCAGAAGCAAGGGTAGCTCAACAGGTATTAGTTGGAGTAATTTCAAACCTTATTGGAGATGGAACAATTATGAAAGAAGAATTGTTTAACCTATTTGGAAGTTGTGGCGGTGTTGTCCCAGTACAAAGTAAAAATAGTGACTGGTGGCAAAACACAATTAACGAATTGGTTTATCTCGGTATTATGAGAATGGGTAATTTAGATGAAAAACAAGCTCTCAAGGTCAATGAAAATGCTATTGAACTTATGAAAGATCCTGAAACAGATTGGATGGAAGAAGATACATTCATTTTAAAGAATGACTATCAAATAATAGTCACTCCATATATTAGCCCAAAGATTTTGTGGGATCTATCAGAAATGACTGAAGACCAAGGTAGTAAGGAGATCTATAGTTATAAAATAACTAAAGGGTCAATATATCATGCACTGCTTCAGGGAACTAATAGTGAAGAGATTATAGACTTCTTTACAGTTCATAGTAAGACTGGTCTACCAGACAACATTAAACAATCAATAAATGATTGGGCAAAAAGATTTGGTCAGATTTATTTCTTAGATGCTTGCCTATTGAGTTGCAAAAAGCAGTCCCTTGTAAGAGAAATACTAAATACTCCTGAAATGGCTCAATATGTAGTCGGTAATGTAAACGATAAGGTATTGTTGGTTAATAGAGAAGATTACATAAACCTATTAGAAGAGTTAGAAGAAAGAGGATACATGCCATATAAAGATCTGTATAATGCAAAAAACATGCCATTTAGTCCATTATTCAATAAGGAGGAATAACAAATGACATATTTTAATTTGCCAGGTAAAAATAATAGTGAAGAAGTTAGAGATTTAGTAGTTGAATATGCTAAAAATAACAACATTAAATATCTAGTAGTTGCTTCAAATAGTGGAGAGACTATGGACCTATTTGTAAACTCTGGTATAGAGTTAGTTTGCGTAACACATCAGATTGGTTTTAGAGAGCCAGGCGTGGATGAAATGGATGAAGATAAAAGAGAAGAATATAATAAATTAGGGGTTAAAGTATTAACAACAACTCATTTGATGGGTGGAATTGAAAGAGCAGCTTTAAGAAAAAATGGTGGTAATGGAATACAAAATATTACTGCTAATACTTTAAGAATGTTTGGGCAAGGAACAAAAGTATGTGCTGAAATAGCAGTTATGGCTCTAGATGCAGGAATGATACCATATGGAGAAGATATTATTGCAGTTGGCGGCTCCGGTAAAGGCGCTGATACAGCATGGGTTTTAAGACCAGAACACTCTCATAAATTCTTTGATACGCAAATGAAAGAACTTATTTGTAAACCAAGAGAATTAAAAAAATGATTCAGTTAGAGTTTAGTAAATACCAGGGGTTGGGAAATGATTTTATAATCTTTGAACACGATAGAATTAAAGAATATAACTATTCTCAACTAGCAAAAGATGTTTGTAATAGGCACTTTGGTATTGGGGCAGATGGCATGGCGATAGTAAAACATGATAAATACTGGGAGATGCCCTTTTATAATGCAGACGGATCAGAAGCTCCAATGTGTGGTAATGCTAGTAGATGTGTAGCTGATTATGTTAAAAAGTATCACAATCAGACAGATGACTTTGTACTAGTAACAAAAGGAGCTAAGCTTAGAATGAGCTATGTAGGTGATGAGGTTTCAGTCAATTTGGGCAATCCTTTGTATAGCCCTAGAGAAGTTCCCGTTGATTGGGATAGTGATGAGTTCATTTCCCAGGAAATAGTAGTAAATGGTAGAAAGATAAAAATATCAGCTGTATTTATGACAACATCTCATTGTGTAGTATTTCTAGATAATTTTAATAAATATGACTTGTCATCTTTGGGTGAAAAAATTGAAAATCACCACCTTTTCCCAAAAAATATTAATGTCAACTTTGTTATAGTTAAAGATAAAGACTCATTGATACAAAAAACTTGGGAAAGAGGAGTTGGGATGACCTTAGCCTGTGGCACTGGAGCTTCTGCCTCTGTAGCAATTGCAAATAAGCTAGGATTGGTCAATGATAAGGTAAAAGTCCAAATGGATGGCGGGAGCTTAGTTATTGAAGTAAATAAAGATAGAGAAATAGTAATGCAAGGCGAAGTGGCTGAGATTGCAAGAGGAAAATATTTTTATGAAGAAGGAGAGTAATTATTTTGACTAAAAATTTTCAAGATTTAGCACCAGCATTAATTGATGGATTAAAAAAGGGTGCATTTTTAACAGTATCTAATGATAATGAGGACAATACAATGACAATTGGTTGGGCTACAATAGGGCGAATCTGGAATAAACCAGTATTGATGGTAGCAGTTAGATACTCAAGATATACATATAATTTACTTAACAACTCAAAAGAATTTACAGTTAGTATACCAAAAAAAGGTACTATGAGTGAAGAGCTAAAGTTTTGTGGGACAAAATCAGGGAGAGATTTTGATAAGTTCAAAGAGTGTAATATAAAGACTAAAAAAGCTAAAACAGTGGATACAGTTGTGTTAACTGATTGTAAACATCACTTTGAATGCAGAGTAATTTATCAACAAACTATGGAACCAGAAACTTTAGAAAATGAATCAAAAGAGAGATTTTATAAAGATAATAATGACTACCATGTTTTATTCTATGGAGAAATTCTAGATAGTTACGAAAATTAATCAAATAATGCAGGAGATTTAAGTTTTAGCTAGAATTAATCTTCTTGATGGGTAAAAGAAAAAGGAGCTAATATGGATTATAAAAACATAGATACTCCTGCTTTGCTAATAGACAAAAAAATTGTTATAAATAATATTAAAGATATGCAGAAAAAAGCTGATAATAATAGGGTTAAATTAAGGCCACATATAAAAACACATAGAATGTCCTATTTAGCCAAAATGCAATTAAATTATGGAGCAAGTGGAATTACAGTTGCAAAAACCAAAGAAGCAGAAGTGATGCTTAATAAAGGAATAAAAGACATTTTTATATCAACTGTAATAGGGTCAAAGCAAAAAGCAGAAGCCGTTGCTGACATTTACCACTTAGGAGACATAAAAGTAGCTATTGATTGCATAGAACAAGCTAGAATATTATCTGATGTAGCCAAAAGAAGAGGCATAATCTTTAATGTATGGCTAGAAGTAGAGGTAGGAGAGAAAAGATCTGGAATTACTTTAGGTAGTAGGTTAGATGAACTATCAAACTATCTTCGCAATGAAAAGAATTTGAGTTTAACAGGTGTTTATTCACATGAAGGACATGTTTACGGTTCAAAAAACATTAGTCAGTGTAAAGAATTAACTAAGAAAGCACATCAAAAAACAATAGATGTTGCTAAATCATTAACTGAAAGAGGGCATGTAATAAAAACTATAAGTGTTGGTGCAACTCCTTCATTGATGCATGCTGATATTGAAGATGGTGTAACTGAAATTAGACCAGGAACATATATTTTGATGGATGCAGCACAAGGAGCTTCACTTAATAATTTTGATAGATGCGCTGCGACAGTTTTAGCAACTGTAATAAGTAAACCTACTAGTTCCAGAATAGTCTTGGATAGTGGAGTAAAAGCTTTAACTGCTTTTGTTAGAGGTGAAGGAATATGTTACACACCTGGATATGGTCGAATTTACAGAGATAGATCCATTTTCATAGATAAATTATATGATGAACACGCAGTTATAGAAAACAATCAATTTAGTAAAAAAATAGAGATTTCAGATAAGATAAGAATTATCCCAAATCATATTTGTCCTCTTTGCAACTTATATGATTATGCATATTTACTTGATGGTGATAATATTAAAAAAATCGAAATTGATTGTAGAGGTAAATCACAATAGGAAGGAGTGATAACTGTGGAAAACAAATCAAATTGGCTATTGGGCTTTATTTTTGCGATTCTAATTGTAGCTATAGGGTTATACCTTATTAGTTTTTTTGGCCCAAATAGTAGTTTTTCAGAAGACCATTTAGGATTATATCCAATAGTCATAGCCATAGTTATAGCTCCATTTATGATTGCTTTTTTATCAAACAGCACACCGGAACAACCAGTCAAAGGTATTATTAGAGCTTGCCAAACTTTTGAGCAAACAAAGAAATTTGAAGCTATGCGACCTTATTTAAGTAAGAATTTTTTAAAAAGTCCTAAAATACTATTAGCTATTCAGTGGAAACCACAAAAAATAAAAGCAGTGAAAACTGAAGTTACTGATCAGAAACATAAAATGATTGTTAGAGTTACTTTAAAAAATGATGAGTATTATGTTTTTACAGTAACAAAGAGAATGCCTTATGTTGATCCCGCTGGTTCAACAAATTGGGTTGTAGATGATATCAAAGGGATATAAGATCACTTCCTTGTGGTCTTATTTTTTATGAAAAAAAAATAGTAAGGAGAGTTTATATGTCATTAGAGTTATTAAAAGATCTTTGTCAACTTCCTGGAATACCAGGTAGAGAGGAAAAGGTAAGAAAATTTGTAATTGAGCAAATGGAGTCACATGTAGACAAAGTTGATGTTGATGTAATGGGAAATGTAATTGGTTTTATTAAAGGGAAAACTGATAAATCGGTTATGATTGCTGCTCATATGGATGAAATAGGATTTTTAGTTAGACATATTGATGATAAGGGGTTTTTGAGGCTTGAAGCATCAGGAGGATTTGACCCAAGGACTTTAATAGCACAACGAGTCAAGGTTCATGGTAAAAAAGAACTTAAAGGTGTCTTAATGCCTGGAATCAAACCTAAACATTTACAAAAGGGGAAAGAAGATAAAGTTCCTGAAGTTAATGAATTTTTTGTAGATTTAGGTATGAGTAAAGAAGAGGTAAAAAAGGTTGTTAGAGTCGGAGACTTTGTAACAATGGATAGGGGTTTTGACAAGATTGGAAATAGCTTTACCTCAAAAGCACTTGATGATAGAGCTGGAGTATATATAATGCTGGAAGCTATTAAACAGATTAAAAATCCAAAATTTGATATATATGCAGTTGCTACAGTACAAGAAGAAAGAGGTCTTAGAGGAGCAATTGCTAGTTCTTATTTAGTAAACCCTGATGTTGGTGTAGCTTTAGATGTCACAATTGCAGCAGATATCCCAGGAACACCAGACCATCTTGCAATAACAAAATTGGGTGAGGGAACAGCAATTAAAATCAGTGACTCTGCTTCAATTTCGAACCATAAATTAGTAGATTTTCTAAGAGAGTTAGCAGAGAAGAATGAAGTTAAGTATCAAATGGAAATTCTACCTAGAGGTGGAACAGATGCAGGTGCGATGGAAAAAGCACAGTCAGGATGCCCTGTAATTACAATTTCACTTCCAACAAGATACGTTCACTCAGTTGTTGAAACTGCTAATATTGAAGACTTAGAAAATAGTGTTAAGCTTTTAAAGCTGTTTTTAGAAAATGTACAATCAGGAGATTTTAGATTATAGGGAGGAAAAATATGACTAAAGCGATTGTAAATGCAAAAATTTACACAATCACTAATGGTGTGATTGAGGAAGGTAGCATTTTAATTAAAGATGGAAAAATCGAAAATGTTGGTAAAGACATTGATGTTCCAAAAGGCTATGAGGTAATTGATGCTAAAGGAATGATTGTTACACCAGGGATTATCGATGCACATGCTCATGTAGAAATCTGGGAGGAAGGCATCGGTTGGGAAGGTATGGATGTTAATGAATCTACTGACCCTGTTACAGCAGGAGTAAGAGCTCTTGATGGTATTAATCCAGATGGTATGGGTATGAAAGATGCTGTTAGTGGTGGAATAACTACTATATGGGATGCACCAGGTAGTGCTAATGTAATTGGCGGCTATGGTGTTACTTTAAAAACTAGTGGTAAGACAGTTGATGATATGATTATGTTAAGTCCTAGTGGGTTGAAAGCTGCTTTTGGCGAAAATCCAAAGGGAGCTTATGGTCAAAGACAGAGCAAGATGCCTATGACAAGAATGGCAGTTGCTGCAATTTTACGAGAACAATTAATAAAAGGTCAAGAGTACTTAGAAGAAATCGAAAAAGCAAATGGCGATATAGAGAAAATGCCAAAAAAAGACTTAGATCTTGAAGCGATTGGTAAAGTATTAAAAAAAGAAATACCATTAAAAACTCATTGCCACAGACACGATGATATTATGACAGTAATTAGAATAGCTCAAGAATTTGATATTGATGTTAGTATTGAACATGCTACCCAATCTCATCTAATAGTTGAAGAGTTAGCTAAACATAAAGTTCCATTAATTGTAGGACCTACTGTTTCAACAAGATCTAAACCAGAACTTAGTGAGATGTCATTTAAGACAGCTGGTATTTGTGCAAAAGCAGGTATTCCAGTTAGCATAATGACAGATCATCCTATTATTCCAGTTCATCACTTACATTTAGCAGCTGCAATGTGTGTAAAGCATGGGATGGAAGAAAGACATGCACTAGAAGCTATTACAATTAATCCAGCAAGAACATGTGGAGTAGCTGATAGGGTCGGAAGTATAGAAGTAGGTAAAGATGCTGATTTAGCAATATGGACAAAGCATCCTTTTGATGTCTTTACTAAAGTTAAGCACACTATTATAGACGGGGAAATAGTATATACAACACCTGAAGAAGATATAAATGAGGTGAACTTATGTTAGCAATTAAAAATGGTAATATAATTACAGTAACAAAAGGAATGATAAAGCAAGGTACTATCTTAATAGATGATGGTAAGATTGTAAAAGTAGGACAAAATATAGAAGTACCTGAAAAGGCAGAAGTAATAGATGCAACTGATAAGTATGTCATGCCAGGACTTATTGATGCTCATACAAATATTGGGCTTAAAGAAGGTAGTTTGCGTTGGGAAGGTATGGACCACGTAGAAAAAACAGAAGCAGTGGTTCCACAACTTAGACCGATCGATGGTATAAACCCTTTTGACGTAGCAATAAAAGATGCAGTGGCAAATGGAATTACATCCACATTGATTGCTCCTGGTGATGATAATACTATTGGTGGAGTAGGTAGTGTATTTAAACTTAGAGGAATTACAGCTGATCAGATGTTCATAAAAGACGCGTGTGTAAAAGTGGCTCTTGGTGAAAATGCTAAAAACATTTTTAACAGAAAAAAGATGCCTTCAACCAGAATGGGGACAGCTTACTTATTAAGAAAAGCTTTTTACGATGCTAAGCAATATGAAAAAGACTTAGAAGAGAAGAAAAGTAATAATGATAAGAAAATTAAAAGGGATCTAAAAAGTGAAGTATTGTTAAAAGTCTTAAATCATGAATTGCCTTTACATGTACATGCACATCGAGCAGATGATATTATGACTGCTATAAGAATAGCTAAAGAGTTTGAGATTGATATGGTTTTAGTTCATGGCTATGAAGCTGACAAGGTAGCAAAAGAGCTAAATAAAAATAATGTAGCTGTTATATATGGACCTATCTTCAATTCTAGAACTCAAGTAGAGACAGCTAATTTAAACATGAAAACTCCAAAACTGTTAAAAGAAGCTAATGTAGAATTGGCTTTAACTACAGCACATCCAGCTAAGCCTATTGCTATTTTACCTACTTGTGCAGCTTTAGCAATTAGAGAAGGGCTCGATGTTTGTACCGCTATTAACGCTATAACAATAACACCTGCAAAATTGTTAGGTGTTGATGATAGAGTTGGTAGTATTGAAGAAGGAAAAGATGCAGATATAGTTATTTTTAATGGTCATCCATTACAAATAATTTCTAATGTAGAAAAAACTATCATTGATGGAGAGGTAGTTTATTCAATAGAAGAGTAGTTATACTAAAACAACTTTGGCTAGAAAGTCAAAGTTGTTTTTTTGTTCTAAAAACTCTATGTCAAAAAAGAGTAAAAAAATATTTTAACTGAGTAAAGATGAACGCTAAATGCAGGATTTTTTTTCTTGACGTCGAATATAAAATATAATCAAAGTAAATAGTAAGGTGAATAGGAATGCAACCAAAAAGAATAGCACCAATTGACATTAATTATATATTAGTTGAATATGAACAAATCATATCAAAAGAGATAAATTTAGAAGTTGTTAAATTAGCTAAAAGAATAGAAAGTAGTAAATTAGATGGAATTATTAGTATAGTCCCAACTTATAGCTCTTTATTAATAGAATATGACCCATTATTAAATGATCATTTAGCAATAATAAAAAATATTAAAGAATTTATAAGAAACCCTTTGGTAGATGAGGAAGTTGTAAAGAATAGACTAGTGAGAATACCAGTTTTTTATGGCAAAGAAAAAGGTCCTGATTTAGCTGATGTGGCAAGGATTAATGAATTGAGTGAGAAAGAAGTAATAAGCATTCATAAAAATCAAACATACAGAGTATATATGTTAGGATTTAACCCAGGATTTCCTTATATGGGAGGACTAGATAAAAGAATTGCCACTCCGAGATTGAATGAACCAAGAACCAAAGTGCCAGCTGGTTCAGTAGCCATAGGAGGCGAGCAAACAGGAGTTTATTCTATAACTAGCCCAGGAGGATGGAGACTTATTGGACATACACCATTAGAACTATTTAATCCAAAAGCAGCTGATCCAACACTTTTAAGAGCTGGTGATGATATAATTTTCTATCAAGTTGATATTAATGAATATAGCCAGATTGAAAGAGAAGTTATGAATGGTACTTATAAACCTGAAATAGAGTGGGTGAGCACTGATGAGTAATATTACGTTTTTAACTCCAGGGCTTTTAACTACAATTCAAGATAGAGGTAGAGCAAGTTTACAACAATTAGGTATACCAGCATGTGGTGCTATGGATACTTTAGCAATGGAATTAGCAAATTTACTAGTAGGCAATTTTAATGATGAAGCAGTTTTAGAATGCACATTTAGTGGACCTAAAATAAAATTTGATACTTCTTCATTAATTGCTATTACAGGTGGTGAAGTATTTGCAAAGCTCAATGGATATGAGATTGATAATTATACTACTATTGAGGTAAAGAAAGGTGATATTTTAGACCTAACTAGATTTAAGTCAGGAATGAGAGTCTACATTGCTTTCAGTGGAGGGATAAAAGTTCCCAATGTTTTAGGAAGCAAAGCAACATACTTACCAATGCAGTTTGGAGAGTTTGATAAAAAAATAAGTATTAATCAAACATTACCTATAGGAGAAATTAAAGAAAGAAGATTTTTTAAGATAACAAAAGATAACCCTTTACGGTTTAGAAAAAATGAAACACAATCAATAAGAATAGTTCAAGGACCTCAGTATTCTTACTTTGACAAAGAAGAAATTAATAAAATTGTTAAAGATCCTTATAAAATTAGTGATAAAAGTGACAGAATGGGTTTGAGGTTAATTGGGAAAGAAATCGTAACAGAAAGCAAGGATATGATCTCAGATGGTATTCCTCTAGGAAGCATTCAAATCACTAGGGGTGGTCAACCAATTATAATGGCCGCTGATAGACAACCAACTGGGGGATATCCAAAAATAGCTAAAATCATTCTTAGTGATATACATCACTTAGGCCAACTTGCACCAAGTGATAAAATTAAATTTAAATGGGTTGATATTGA
Organism: uncultured Clostridiaceae bacterium; assembly: GCA_964497955.1. Lineage (GTDB taxonomy): Bacteria > Bacillota > UBA994 > PWPR01 > PWPR01 > PWPR01. The sequence continues at coordinate 3,449 of CAZCFQ010000037.1, read as the reverse complement.
TCAGTCCAAAGAAATATTTTTAGACTATAAGAAGGAACTAGAAAAGTTAAAGAATAACTATCGAAAAAGAGAAATTGCAACTGATGTATTTAGGATGTATATAGATAATAAGATGTATCAAACTACTTTAGCTGAAATGTGAAGTTCTAAGTGTGATAGACATGAGTAAAACACAATACTTAGAAGAGATAAAAAATCACCTTAAGAAAATTGAGAAGCTTTATGCTGCTTTAATAAAAGAGATGATAGATAAGATTTCTAGACTTAATAATTTCAACTTATCAGTTTCATTACAGTTTATGATAGACCAACATGTTTATTTAGAACAAGTAGCAGCACATTTAGTTGCAATAGAGTTTTATTGTGAGAAAATAGAGATTAAATATTTTAATAAGTATCTTTTACGAGAACAGTTTGAAAGAAGCGAATTAATATCAATAGATATTTTATCATCACAAATTATTGAGAAGACTGGTTTTTTTAGGGGGTTAGAGAAAAAAGGAAAAGAGATGTTAGCAAAACACAGAATGAAAGCATCTTGGAAAACATCAACTGTAGATTTATGCTATAAGATGATGAGTAAGTACCACAAAAGACCATTGATGCATATGATATTTCATTAAAGGTATAACTGCTATTAGCAGTTTACATAAAAAAAAAGGGAGCTGGTATCATGAAAATGCATGTCACAGGAAAAAATGTTGAAGTTACAGATGCTTTGTATCAAACAGTTGATAAAAAGCTTAGTAAACTAGACAAGTATTTCCAACAAGGAGGGCCAGTAGAAGCAAATGTTTCTCTGGAGATCTTAAAAGGTTCTCACATTGTTGAAGTGACGCTTTTTGTTGGAGGAATGATACTACGTGGCGAAGAGAGCACAACTGATATTTATGCAAGCATCGACTCTGTTGTCGATAAGTTAGAGCGTCAGATTAGGAAGTATAAGACAAGGGTAAATCGTAAAATGCGTGAGCAAGGATCAAAACCTTTCTTTACAGAGCCTGAGGAAGAAGAAGAAAATGAGTATCCAAGAATAGTAAAAACTAAAAGGTTTAATGTAAAACCAATGAGCAGTGAAGAAGCAGTACTACAAATGGAGCTTTTAGGACATAATTTCTTTGTTTATCGAAGCGCAATAACAGATGAGGTCAACGTAGTATATAAGCGAAATGATGGTAATTACGGTTTGATTGAACCACAATATTAATAAAAAGTCCGGGAAACCGGACTTTTTTCAGTATAGGGTAGAGCATTAAATGTGATACAATTAGAGTAAGAATTATATAGGCGGTGTAAATGATGAGAAAAGTTTCAGCAGTTATTTTTGAAGGTGGTAACCCACAAACACAAATAGAGAAAGATTTGGTTATATTAAGACGAGCAATGGTTTTAGATAACTTAGAAAAATTTAAAAAAGCTGAAGAAATAGACAAAATAATTGTAGCAACAAATTATGCTAATTTTAGAGATGAGCTCAAAGATAATAGTGAAGTAATAGTAGAATTTGATCAAGGAGAATTTAATCTAGGTAAAAGATTAAGTGAAATAATACAAAAGCATAATTTAGATGGGGTATTCTATTTAGGAGGAGCTGCTGGTCCATTAATTACAGTAGATGAAATTAATAATTTCAGTAAAGAAGTAAAGAATACACCTGAAATTGTTATGACTAATAATGTTCAATCTTCAGATATGATAGTTTTTGCTCCAGGAGAAGCAATAAATAAAATTAGAGTATTCCCAGTTAAAGATAATCCTTTAGGAAATCTTTTAAGAGATACAGGATTGAAAAAAGTTTTAATGCCACATTCAACAGGAATTCATTTTGATATAGATACACCGACAGATATGTTAGTGTTATCACTAAACCCAAGAATTGGAAAGCATGTAAAACAAGCATTTAAGGAACTTAATTATAATGCAGACCATCTAATAAGAGCAAAGCACTATTTAGCTCTACCATATGCTGATGTAGTGATGAGTGGTAGAATTGGTTCACCAGTTATAACTCAAGTGAATACTGAAATAAGGTGTCGTTTAAGAGTCTATTCGGAAGAAAGAGGAATGAAGTACCTCAAAAGAGAGGAAAAAGAGTTAGTAAATTCTTTAATAGCAAAGATGATTGATTTAATGGGGATGAAAGAATTTTTTAACTATATTTCTACATTAGCTCACGTTATGTTTATGGATACCAGAATCATATTTGCACATAATAATCTTCATCTTATAGAAAATGATAGATTTTATGCAGATCTTTTATTGCCAGAAAGGGTAGAAAACCCATATGCAAAGAAATTAACAGAAGAAATTATAAATGCTAAGATACCTATAGTTCCGGGAGGGCACTCATTAATTGCAGGGGGAATGTGGTCACTTATTGAAACGCTGCATCACGAACATGAACTTAAATATAGTGATTATAAGTTGTATGATATGTCTTTACCAAAAGAGTATATAAATACAAAGGTTATTAATTTAAGGAAAGATTTAACTGATACTGCAACTATATATGGACTAACTAAGATTGGTCTAGGAGTAGAACCAAACTTTACATATATTGACCCTTCTGATAACTTAACTATAGGAGCAAATTGGAGAATACATGTAGCAGCCCCAATTAACCAAATAATGCAAATGGAAGAGAAGGGTTTTGAGATAGTAAAACGAGGGAGTATATAATGAAGAATTTTTTAGGAAAATTTATTGATTTCAATGCTAGAGAGTTAAAAAAGCTTCAAAGTGTTGTTGATGAAGTGAATGCATTGGAAGATAAAATAAAAAAAATGAGTGATGATCAACTCAAAGAAAAAACAGAATATTTTAAACAAAAACTAGCTAAAGGTGCAAGTCTAGATGATATTTTAACACAAGCGTTTGCTGTAGTTAGAGAGGCATCAATAAGAGTTTTAGGAATGAGGCCATTTGATGTACAAGTTTTGGGTGCAATAACTTTGCATCAAGGTAGAGTAGCTGAGATGAAAACTGGTGAAGGTAAAACATTAGCAGCAACAATGCCAGCTTATTTAAATGCACTTAGTGGCAAAGGTGTTCATATTGTTACTGTTAATGATTATTTAGCAGAACGTGATAGTGAGTGGATGGGACAGATATATAAATTTTTAGGTTTAGAAGTGGGATTAATTAAAAGTGGTATGAAACCGCCAGAAAGAAAAATTGCTTATCAAGCAGATATTATTTATGGTACGAATAATGAGTTTGGCTTTGATTATTTAAGAGACAACATGGCTTTAAGAGTAGAAAACATGGTTCAGAGAGAGCTTAATTATGCAATTATAGACGAAGTAGATAGTATCTTAATTGACGAAGCTAGAACACCTTTAATAATATCTGGTCCAGATGAAATGTCCAGTGCAGAATACCATAGATTTACACAGATAAGTAATAGATTAAAAAAAGAAGAGGATTATACTGTAGATGAAAAAGCCAGG
>CAZCFQ010000036.1:0-16592 GCA_964497955.1 uncultured Clostridiaceae bacterium | reverse complement strand
ATAATGTTTCCGGTTCAATTAATGCAAACATTATTAAAGCTTGGGATGAATTCTCAATTGAGACTATTTCAGGTGACATAGAACTTTCTTTAGCAAAAGAGATTTCTCCCAATATTACATTTGAATCAGTCTCTGGCAAACTAAATTCTAGTATTTCAAGCACCGAGAGTAATAATTGTGATTTAGAGATAAACACAGTTTCTGGAGATGTTAGTGTAGAAACTAATTAGTTTCACCTCTAGAAATTCCACCTTTATTAGTTTATCATAAAAATAATTAGAGGTGAGAAAATGGATAATTGGCAGTCTAGAACTAAGTTGCTAATAGGAGAAAATAATGTTGAAAAAATTAGTAATATAAAAGTTATCATTGCTGGACTTGGCGGTGTTGGCTCTTGGGCTTGCATTGCTTTGGCAAGAAGTGGAGTAGAAAATTTTTTACTAATTGATAAAGATAAGATTGATGCATCAAACATAAACAGGCAAGCTATTGCTTTTTCTAATAATATTGACCAGTATAAAGTCGATGTTATGAAGAGTCATCTTTTAACTATTAATCCTAACGTTAAAGTTATGACAAAATTAATAAATGTAGATAAAAATAATTCAAAAGAAATTGCAGCTATAAAAGCAGATTATTTAATTGATGCTATTGACACTATAACTGCAAAAGCTAGTCTTATTGAATATTGTCACCAAAACAACTTGCCAATAATATCAGCAATGGGTGCAGGAAATAGGCTAGATCCTACTAACTTTGAAATATGTGATATTAGCGAGACATATAACTGTCCTTTGGCTAGAGCTTTAAGAAAAATTTTGAGAAAAAGAGGCATCAGTTCTGGAGTTAAAGTTGTTTTTGATCCAAGTGAAGTGAAAAGACCAAAATCTTGGCCAAAATATAAAGGAACTAATATCCCTAGAAGAGCTGCTTTTCCACCAGCTAGTATGATATTTGCACCAGCCGTTTGTGGTCTATATATGGCTTATGAAGTAATTAATGATTTAATCAATTAATACAAAGCAAAATTCCTAAAGCATTTTAGCAGATGCTTTAGGAATTTTTGATTTATATATTATTCTTTTTTCTCATAAGACTTAACAAGATGATAAAGCATCCTTACACCTACTCCAGTAGGTCCTTTTGCAATATAATCAAGATCTTTATCAACATAAGTCTTTCCAGCTATGTCCATATGTATCCAAGGTAAATCTTTATTAAACTCACCTATAAACATTCCTGCTGTAATAGTACCAGCTCCACCTTCTCCAACATTATTAAGGTCAGCTTCAGGATGTTTATATGCTTCTTTATAAATATCAAAAATAGGCAATCTCCAAACTTTCTCATCACTAGATCTACTTGCTCCCAACAACCTTGCATAAAAATCTTCATTATTTGTTAAGACTGCTGAAACTCTTTTACCAAGAGCTGTAATACATGATCCTGTTAAAGTAGCTATGTCCAATACTCTAGAGGCATTTTCCTTCTCTGCTGCATAATAGACAGCATCAGCAAGTGTCAACCTACCTTCTGCATCTGTACTTTTAACATGAATTGTTTTACCAGCCATTGAACCTATTATGTCTCCTGGATGATACGATTTAGCTGATGGTATATTTTCACAAGCTGCTACTATTGCAACAGCATTAACTTTTAGCTTTTGTTTAGCTATTGCAGAGATTGCTCCTATTACCGCAGCAGAACCTCCCATATCAGTTTTCATAGTTGACATCCCATCACTCTTTTTAAGTGACAAGCCTCCACTATCATAAGTAATGCCCTTGCCAACAAGTGCAGTAATATCATCATTACCTTTATCACCCAAGTACCTCATTACGATAAATCTAGGTGGGTTATCTGAACCCTTTGCAACTTGCCAAAAAGCTTCCATTTTTAGTTTTTGGATCTTTTTCTCATCAAAAACATCTACTTCAAAGCCATTTTCTTTTGCCAACTCTTTTACTTTGTCCGCAAGAATCACCGGAGTTAAATCATTTGCAGGAGTAGCTGTTAAGTCTCTTGCTATATTTGTAGCATAAGCTAAAGTTTTTCCTTCTTCTAACGAAACTTCATCTTCCCCTACAATTGACACAAGCTCAAGAGTTTTATCCTTTTTATCACTTAGGTATTTATCAAATTTGTAATCTGCTAAACAAACTGTTTCTGCAATAAATAGCTCTGGTTTAATATTTTCTAAATAAATACTTAGATTGTTTGGTATAAACAATTCCTTGATTTTTAATTCTTTTGATTTTTTTATAAGCTTACCAATTGCTCTTCTTAATTTCTCTGTGTTAAGTTCTTTCTTTTCACCCAATCCGACTAAGATTAGCTTTGTATAATTTTCCTCATCTTTAATATAAGTAACTAATATCTCGCCATCTTTTCCAACAAATTGATCTTTTTCTAATAAAGAACTCACTATCGAGCTTACTGAGTTTTCAAATTCTAAATCTAATTCTTTTGTTAAAAACACTCCAACAGCATCACTGGTTGGTGGTACTTTAACATCTTTTAGTAGTTTAATATCCATTTTTACTTCCTCCTATCGTCCAATCCTTTAAGTCCTATCCTAATTGCTTGAATAATTTCATCTTTTGTGGTCTTTTGCTTATTTTCTCTTTCTGGCTTGTATGAAACTAAAGCTAGTCCTGAAACATTTCTATAATTGATTAACTTTTGTAATAACTCTCCAAGTTGCACCCCACTTAATCCACCAGGTGTAGGCAGACCTGCAGCAGGTGCTAATTCTGGATTCAAAATATCTAAATCTACATGGACATATACTCTGTCTTCTTTAGATTCAAAATACTTCATAGCTTTATCTAATCTATCATCAAATCTTTTAATCTCATCTTCATTAAAAGTTAAAATGTTATCTTCTTTTATCATTAAAGCCTCTTGATCATCTAAATCTCTAAGTCCCAACATAATTATGTCATATGAGTTTAGAGGGTATTTTAACCCGCTTTTCTCTCTGATTGATTTTAAGCATTTCCCTGCAGAAATTGCTACTGGCATTCCACCAAGCATTCCTGAAGGGCTAGTCTCTGGAGTATTATAGTCCCCATGTGCATCTATCCATACCAATCCAACTCTATGTGGATGGTACTCATCAACATCATTTCTTTGCATCCCTGCTAATAGTCCAATTACACTATTACAATTAGCAAACAAACCTAACACAAAATTATTATCATCAAGTGCTTTAGTTGATGCTTTGGACAAGTAATTGTTAGCATTCGCTACTTTTAACCATTTACCATAACGATTTTCGTCTTCTTTTGACATTTTTATATCAATTACATCTTTGATTTTATGGCCATCGCTCTTTAATAGATTTACTAGATTAGCTTCTAACAAGGTTTTTGGTCCTGCACCACCGGAAATTTCCCGACCTTGTTCATTATATGGTTGGGTTATAATTGTTATATTCAAAATCTTACCTACTCAATACTCATTGGAACATATTTTCCGTAACCAGGCTTAACTAATATATCTTTACCGTCATATACTTTAATTCCTCTTACATAGGTTGATGTGATTCTCCCGTTGAAAGTTCTCCCATCATAAGCAGAGTGTTTATTAGTATAAAATAACTCTTTAGCATTGCAAGTCCAATCATCTTCTAAATCAAGCAAATAAAAATCTGCATCAAAACCTATTTGCAAACTACCTTTATGAGGATATAGACCAAATCTATATGCAGCATTCAAAGCGGTAAATCTTGCATAAAGAGATAATGGCATACCTCTTTTAATAATTCCCTCATCTACTACTACAGGTATCATTGTTTGAAGTCCTGTACAACCATTTTTTGCTTTATCAAACTCATCTAAAGGTACAACTTTTTCATCAAAAGTGTGTGGAGAATGATCTGAGGCAATCATATCAATTGTCCCATCAAATACATATTCCCATAAATGATCTACTACTGCCTGTGGTCTTACTGGTGGATCACATTTAGCAATGCCGCCTTTTGCAAAAAGATCATCAGTATTTAATCCTAAATATTGAGGACAAGTTTCTACACTGATATTGACTCCATTGCTTCTTGCATATTTTATTTCTTCTGCTCCTTCAGGAATACTCATATGAGCTATGTGAGAAGCGACTTCAGGTACTAATTCTGCAAAATAGAGAAATCTTTGAACAGCTTCAAACTCTGCATACATTGGATGAGAATTCAAAAATGCTTCAATATCATTTTTTCCTTCTTTTTTATATCTCTCAACTAAATTATTTATCAAGGTATCGTTTTCAGCATGCACTGTTACAACTCCACCTAACTCACCAACTAGTTCCATTCCCTCAAGCAAATCGCCATCATTTGTCATATAGAAGTTAGAACACCTACACATAAATGCTTTATAAGCTTGTCCACCTGCTTCATTTATTTCTGGAATTTCATCAAAAAAATCTTTTACTAATCCACCATATAGAGCAATATCAACTACACTTTTTTCATTCACTGCTTCAATCTTTTTATTAAACTCATCAATTGTAACTGTTGATGGCTGTGACAGAGGCATATCAATAAATGTTGTTACACCTCCAGCTGCTGCTGCCATACTTGCGGTTTCAAAAGTTTCCCTGTGGGGTTCTCCATGTCCAGCATGTACGTGAGGATCTATTGCTCCTGGCATTACATATTTACCACTAGCATCTACCTCCTCTTTACAGCTTAGTTCACTTGAGTCTTTTACTATTCCACATACTTTTCCATCATTAACTAAAAGATCTGCTTTCATTACTGTTGTTGGTAAAACAATTTGCCCATTCTTAACGATTAAATCATATAACATAAACATTCTCCTTTTCTAATTATCTATACTTTCTATATTTATTTAAATTACCCTGCTAAAATACTCATCTTAATTAATCTTTTTATATTATTTACATAAAATTAACACTAATATCACTTTTTATTTATATAATATATATGAAAGGTGTGAAATGAATGAAATTATCAGTTGATTTACATACTCATACGGTTGCTAGTGGCCATGCTTATAGTTCTTTATTAGAGATGATACAAGGTGCTAAAAAAAATAAAATCAAATTGTTAGCAACAACAGATCATGGTCCTATGATGCCAGGAGGACCTCATTTATATCACTTTGGCAATATGAAAGTAATTCCAAAAGAAATACAAGGCGTAAAAATACTAAAAGGTGTAGAAGCCAATATTACAGACTATGATGGTTCTTTAGATATGCCTACAAGATACCTAAAGAACCTTGACATAGTATTAGCTGGGTTTCATAATTTTTGTTATCCAGGAAGTAATGTAGAAGAAAATACTAATTCTTTGATTAATGCAATGAAAAATCCATTCATAGACATAATTGTTCATCCTGGTAACCCTGATTACCCAGTTAATATTGAGAAGTTTGTTTCTGCAGCTATAGAATACAATGTTTTAATTGAAATCAATAATAGTTCTTTTTCAGTCTCTAGAAGAGGAAGTACTAAAAATTGTTTAAAAATTGCAAAAACAGTAAAAAGGCTAAATGGTATGGTTTCTTTTGGTAGTGATGCTCATATTTATCTAGATGTTGGCAACTTCAAACACTCTCTTAAATACGCAAAAGAAGCTGGCCTAACAGAAAATCAAATAATAAATTCATCCACAAAAGCTGTATTAGATTTCTTAAATCGTGATAGAAGTGACTTAAAGAATAGATCCTTACCAATAATTTAGTGACTAGAGACCTTTTAGGTCTCTTTTAACTTATTATTTCAATCAATCTGTCTTTGTCTATATTTCCTCCGGTTAAGACAAAGACAACATTTTTACCTTTAATATTATCAATATTGTTAGCTAAAGCCGCAGCTACTCCTATAGCAGCAGATGGTTCTACCAAAAGCTTTGAGCTCATTAAAATCATTTTTAATGCATCTTTAATATATTCGTCCTTTACAGTGACAATTTCATCTACATATTCTTTTACGATTGGCCATGTATTGTCTCCTGTTTTTGTAAGCATTAAACCATCAGCTATTGTATCTTTAAAAGGAACTTCAACTGGCTTATTTGCTTTTAAGCTTTCACTAAACCTAGGTATTGCCTCTGGTTCTACACCTATTACTCTACAATTAGGATTTGATTCTTTAATAGCCACAGCTATTCCTGATAGTACACCTCCACCACCTAATGGAACTACAACACAATCTACTTCAGGCATTTCATTAATAATTTCAAGCCCTACAGTACCTTGGCCAGCAATTAAATCAGGATCATTAAATGAGTGTACTACTGTATAGCCATGTTGATCTACCAAACTATATAAATGTTTATATCTTTCTATTGAATCATATCCATGCAATATAACTTCTGCTCCGTATTTCTCTGTTCCTATAATTTTTGATTTAGGTGCATTCTTTGGCATTACAATTTTTGCATCAACACCAATTAGTTTTGCTGCATAAGCAACTCCTTGAGCATGGTTACCAGATGATGATGCAATTATACCTTTTTTCTTTTCAATTTCACTTAAATTTAAAATTCTATTAGAAGCTCCTCTAATTTTAAATGAACCTGTTTTTTGTAAATTTTCTGGTTTAAAGAAGACATTACAGTCTAAAGCTTCTTTCAAACTGCTTGCTTCTATTAATGGTGTTTTATTAATAATTCCCTTTAAACTAATACTTGCTCTTTTTATGTCTTCTAAATTAATTGCTAGTTTCATATTTATTCCTCATTTCAATATTATATTTCTCAATTCCATCTACAAAAACTTTTTCAATTCCAACAGACAGTTTCTTTGGTTCTATATAAGAATTGGTTGAATTTATCTCTTTTGGGTTAAACAGTACTAAATCAGCTTTCAATCCTTCTCTAATAAGACCTCTATCAAACAATCTCAACCTATGTGCTGGCTCAAAAGTTATTTGTGAGATGGCTTCTTCTAAAGTCATTAGTTTTAGCTCATTTACAAAATGGCCCAAAAATCTTGGAAAAGAACCATATGCTCTTGGATGAGGATGATCTCCAATTATTCCATCTGTGCAAACACCATGCAAATTATGAGTCATTATAGTTTTAACATCATCTTCTGATATAGAGAAGTAGATTGCTACAACTGCTGGTCCTTCTTGTTTTAAAATCTCTAAAGCTGCTGCTTCAGGAGATAAATCCATTTCTTTGGCAATATAATCAAGATAGTTTGAACTCATCCATTGATTTTTCTCACTTGCAACAGATGCAATCATAATAGAACTTGCGCCACCTCTTGCTTGTATATTTTGCTTTGTTTCTTCTTTAATTTTGCTATATTCATTTGAATTAAGTCTTGCTTGAAAAGCTTTTTCACCGCCTGAGTAAGCCCATATTGGAACTATTACTTTTAGACCAGTACAAGTAGCTGCATAAGGATACTGGTCAAAAGTAATCTTATTACCCGTATTCTTTAATCTATCTAATCTCTTTAATATTCTTGCTGAATTACCCCAATTTTTTTGCCCAAGCGCTTTTAAGTGAGAAATATGAAGCCTAACACCACTTTCTTTTACAACTCTCTCCATCTCATCTAATGACTTCATAATTTCATCTTGTTCATTTCTCATATGCACCATTAATATCCCATCATACTTAGAAACTATTTTTGCTACTTCAACCAACTCATCCGTATCTCCATAACTTCCAGGTGGATATATTAACCCCATGGAAACTCCCTTAGCACCTTGAGCTAGGTTTTTGTCAATTACATCACATATTTTTTTAAGCTCTAACTCTGTAGGTTTACGATCTTGGCTGCCCATAACCATCATCCTAACTGTTCCATGTCCTATTAATGTCTCGATTTTAGTACTAGGGTTGCTCTTTTTTACTGCTTTTAAGTACTCATCAACATCTCTCCACCAATATGGTTTATCCAAAGTGCCTGCCAAAGGGGCCATATTATCCATTAGCTCATCAAGATTTTCTTCCTTTACTGGTGTAACAGAAGAACCATCTTGTCCTACTAATTCAGTAGTTATTCCTTGACTAATGCTATGAATAAGCTTTGGATTCTTTATTGCCTCTAAATCATTATGGCTATGAGAATCGATAAATCCAGGCGCTAGTGCTAAGGTGGTCCCATCGATTTCATTATCTCCATTTAAAGAAAAAGGCAGACCTATCTGATGTATATATTCATCAAATAAAAGATCTGCTTTAAAAGAGTCTTTACCACTGCCATCATAAACTTTTACGTTTTTTATAACCGTTGTCATAATCATTCCTCCCATATCTCTATTATAAGAGCTTTTTGAGAGTAATGAAATAAAGAAATACTATTTTTTTAATCTTTCTAATTCTTCATCAATAACCTTTTCATCTAATCTTTCAAATAATATTTCAACTTCACCGATATTTACTTCCCTTTCTACTTCAACGTAGTTCCAAGAAAGATCATCCATTTTTAAGAATGACTTTATTTTCTGAGATGCAAATGGAGTAAATGGTTCTACTAAATTAGCTAAGTTTGCTATTATCTGAACACATGTGTAAAGTGTATTATTTGCTGCTTGTCTATCTTCTTTTACTTGAAACCAAGGTTGTTTTTCATCAAAATATTTATTTGAATCTCTTATAAATGCAAATATTTCTTCTAAAGCAGCTTTAAATTCACCTTGTTCAATTAATTTTCCAGAACTTTCATAAAGTGATAAAATATTTTTCTTAATCTCTTCATCCATGCTCCCATTAGGAACTTTTGCTTCAAAAGACTTTTCTAAAAACACTAAGTTTCTGTTGACAAAATTACCAAAAGCTCCTAAAAGTTCTCCGTTATTACTATTAACAAATTCTCTCCATGAAAAGTCAGCATCTCTTTTTTCTGGTCCATTGATAATTATGAAATAGCGGATAGAATCTGCTTGATACCTACTAGCAATATCAGGTAACCACACAGCCCAATTTTGACTTGTTGAAATCTTTCTTCTTTCTAGAGTTAAGTATTCACTTGATATAATACTATCTGGCAAGTGTAAATCGCCATGAGCCAATAGAATAGCTGGCCAAATAATAGAGTGAAACGGAACGTTATCTTTTCCATGGACATAATATGCTTTAATGCCTTCGCCTTTCCAAAATTTCTCCCAGTCTCCGCCTTCTTTTTCAGCCCATTCCATACTTGCTGTTAAATAACCACAGACAGCTTCCATCCAAACATAAATCTTTTTATCTTCATATCCTTCTATAGGTGTTGTTATACCCAAATCAATATCTCTAGTTACTGCTCTATCTATAAGGCCTTCATCTAAATATCTTTGAGTTAACTTTATAGCGTTTTCACGCCAATCCTTAGCATTTTCTACAAACTCTTCAAGTTCTTTTTGAAACTCGCTTAATTTGAAATATAAATGAGTAGTTTCTTTAACTACTGGTTCATTCCCACACAATGCACATTTTCTATCTATTAATTCTAATGGATCTAATAAAGTAGTACAGCTATCACATTGATCTCCTCTAGCTTGTGCTCCACAATGAGGGCAAGTTCCCTCCACATAACGATCAGGCAAAAACTGTTTGTCAAACTCACAATAGAGTTGTTCAATTGTTTTAGGGTAAAGGTATCCATTATCCCAAATTCTTTTGAATATTCTCTTAACTTCTTTTTTGTGAAACTCATTATCTGTTCTTGAATAGTTATCAAAACTAAAACCTAATTTTGTAAAATATTTTACTATTTCACTATGATACTTGTCAGTAATCTCTTTTGGTTCAATTCCCTCATTCTTTGCTCTTATTGCAATAGGTGTTCCGTGACAATCGCTTCCAGAAACATATAAAACATCTTCACCCTTAAGTCTATAATATCTAGCTAACACATCTCCTGAGATTAAGCCTGCTACATGTCCAATGTGTAATGAACCATTAGCATAAGGCCATGCTCCACCAATTAATACAGCCATTATAAATCCTCCTTTAAAATAAAAAACCTTCGCTACCCAATTTTCAGGAGGCGAAGGTGATACGCGGTACCACTCCTGTTTCGCTACTTACTTACATAAGTAACCTCAACAAGTGAAAACACTTAACCAATAACGGTGGCAAACCGATATTATCTACTAAATCTTCAATAATATGACTCCAGGGCCATCTTCAATCAGAATAATACTTACCCACTTTCACCTAATAGGGTTCTCTAAAAAAGTTAGTCTGATTTACTCTTCCTATCATTGTCTTGACTTATTGCTCTAATTTTATATAATACACTATTTTATGTCAAGTAATTAATTATTTAGCTCTTTATCAAGCTCTTCTTGCATTCTTTTAACAAAGTAATAAAAATCTTCTTTTGTCTTATATGGGGACGGCTCAACTTCTCTATAATTTATTGCTTTTGAAGCATAATCATCATCAATATATCGCGGGAACAAATGACAATGAAGATGTGGCATTGAATTACCATGAATCTCATAGTTAATCTTTATAGCTTCTGTTACTTTATGCAATACTTTAGCTACTAATTGTAAATCACTAATAAAATTATTCATATCTTCTTCATTCATATCATAAAAATGAACATTGTGAACCTTACTGATTAAATGGCACTTTCCATATAATTTACCCTGTGCTTCTATTTGAGCTCCCAAAGTTGAATATTTTAATTCTTTTATATCAACTTCTCCTTTTGGCATTGGTAGTTGATTGCAAACAGGACAGTGCTGTTTATCCATCATTTTCTTATAACTATCATATCTATAATGGAAACTCCCGCCTTTATTACTAATTAATCTGTTTACAGTAGTTTCTAATTTTTCTAATGCTTCTTTATTGTTATTAATATTTATTACTTGCTTTATACCATTTGAGTCATAGGCAACTAAAGAATATACATTAGATGTCCTACGCTCTTTTGCTATTAGAGAATTTAGCTCAAGTGGCAATCCATACTTTAACTTTTCTTGCTCTTTTGCAAAGGTTATTTACATTTATTGCTCCAAGTTTTCTTCAAAAACGATACCAATTGCACCTTTACCTGTGTGAGTTCCTATTGTGGAACCTATCTTTGATATAAAAATCTCTTTTGGATTTAGCTCATCTTCTATTCCTTTGATGATTTGATTAATGTCTTCATCTCCATCAATTAAGCTGTGCATAATTCCAATTTTTTGGCTTGGTAAATCTTTAGCTCTGTCTTTTACTATTTTTAGTAATTCATTGATTGATTTATTACGGCCCCTTACTTTAGAAATCGCTTCGATTTTACCATCAGTAGTACAACCTATTCCCATAATAGGTTTAACCTTTAAAAATCCTCCTAAAATAGCACTTAAATGACTTACTCTTCCACCTTTTTTCAAGTTGTCTAAACTTCTTACAGTAAATATTGTGCTTAAAGAGTTGCAATCTTTATTTATAATCTCAATTATTTCTTCAAAAGGCTTGCCTTCTTTTATAGCTTCTAGTGCATCAATATATACAAAACCTTCCAGTAAAGAAGCAAACTTTGTGTCTATGACCTTAATACGGATTCTTTTATTCTCGTCATCTATCATTTGTTTAGCCAGTTGTGCTGAGTTATATGTACCACTTAGCTCACTAGATAGATGTAAGGAAATTATATACTCATAATCATCCAAGAGTTCTTCATAAACTTCCAAAAATTGTTCAGGCGAAGGTTGTGATGTAACTGGTAAATCTGAACTACTATCAACTTTTTTATGAAACTCCTCAATTGTTAAATCGATACCATCTTGTACAGTGCTTCCATCAGGGAAGGTAATATTTAGCGGCACCACCCTAACAAAATTATAATCATGATATTTTTTATCCAAATCTATACAGCTATCCGTTACTAAAGCAACTTTATTATTAAGACTCATCTTTTTTCCTCCTAAAATTACTTTGATGTTCAAAGTTTTAGTATAAAGATAATATAGCTTATTTTATTCATTCTTGCAATAAATAAAACGTTTTTGTTACAACAATTTGACAAATTTCTGACACATTAGTGTAATAAAATATAAATTAGATCTTTCTAAATGATATAATTAAACAAAGGATGTGCCCATAATGATAGATATTAAGATATTAGTAATTGAAGATGAAGAAAACTTATTAAACTTAGTAGAAAAATATTTAACAAGAGAAAACTACATTGTATATAAAGCTAAAAACGGTCAAGAAGCTTATGATACTTTTTATGAGAATAAGATTGACCTTGTAATATTAGATCTTATGTTACCCGATATAAGTGGTTATGAAATTTGCGAGCAATTTAGAAAATATAGTGACATACCTATAATAATGCTCACTGCCAGAGCTTCCATAGAAGATAAACTAGATGGATTTTCTAAAGGAGCTGATGACTATGTTACTAAACCATTTAGTCCAAGAGAGTTAGTGGCAAGAGTAAAGGTTCAGCTAAAAAGATTCAACCATATTATTAAAGAAGATATATATGAACATGGCAATTTTAAATTTGATGTTAACACATATAATGCATATTGTAATGGTGAAAACATAGATTTTTCACCAGGTGAAGTTAGACTCCTCTATTATTTTATTCTTAATAGAAATATTACCCTAACAAGAGAACAAATTATAGAAAGAATATGGGGACAGAATTATGATGGAGACATTAGAGCAGTTGATACAAGGATAAGAAGAATGAGAGAGAAAATTGATTGTTCTAATATTTCTATTACTACTGTTAGAGGCATTGGATATAGGTGGGAAGAAAAGTGACTAAAATAAAAAAGTCTTTATCCCTAAGAATTTTCCTGATAGTTTTATTATCTTTTCTAGCTGTTTTAGTTTTTAGTAGATTAATATTCCAATATTATGCTCCAGAATATTATTATCAACAAAAAATGGATACCCTTTCTGATACAGCTCATGAGCTAGCTTTATTTTTAGAAAATGCATCAACTCAAAGACAAATAAATGATGAAGTTTTCCTACAAGCAGCTAAACTTGGTGGAATCATAAGAGTTACAGATACGTCAAATAACATAGTTTATTCAAGCCAATATGGCCCAAATTCAGAACAACCAGAGCATATGCGCGGAATGATGAGTCAAATGAGACGGATAAGAGATGACATGTACTTTAGCTTAGATGAAACAGGTAATTATGAGTTAATCAATTATGATTTAGAAACTAATGGATACCTAATTACCACATCTTTAACTGTCCCAGCTATTGAAGAAAGCATTGATACTTTATCAAATTTATATAATTATCTATTTTTAGCTTCTCTACTAATAGCTTTAATTGTTTCTTATTTGGTAGGTAGGCATATTTCAAAGCCTTTAGTTGAACTTAATGAAGTTGCAAATGAACTAGCCAATCTTAATCTAGATGTTAGACATAATTCTTTAAGAGAAGACGAAATTGGACAGCTATCACAAACTTTAAATAGTATGGCCACAAAACTTCAGAAAACTATTGATAGACTTAAACAAGAACTTTCAAAAGAAAAGCAAAGTGAAATGCTTAGAAGGAATTTTGTAGCAAGAGCTTCACATGAGCTACAAACACCTCTTTCAATAATTAAAGGTTATACCGAAGCATTAAATGATGATGTAGTTGATTCACTTGAAGAACAAAAAGAGTATTATTCAATCATTGAGTCAGAAACACAAAAACTTAGCAAAATGGTTTTAGAACTTCTTGAGTTATCAAAACTTGAAAATCCTGAATACAATTTTGACAAAAAAGATTTTGAGTTTGGTTCATTTGTAAAATCAATTGTGAAGAAATTTCAAGAAGCATCTATTGAAAAAACAAAGAATATTTCATTTCATTTTAATGGTCTAGATGCAAAACCTATTGTTTATGGAGATAAAAACAGATTAGAACAAGCTATTAATAATATTATTAAAAATGCATTGAATCATACTAACAAAAACGGAGAAATTCATATAAATTTAATTGAAGAGAATAACGAAATAACATTGGAGATATTTAACACAGGATCTTATATCCCAGAGGATAACTTAGCAAGCATTTGGGATAGCTTTTATACTACTAATATTGAGAAAGAGTCTGGCAGTGGAAGTGGTCTAGGCTTAGCAATTGCTAAACAAATATTTTTAAGACATAATGCTATTTTTGGAGCAGAAAATGAACCAAATGGTGTTAAGTTTTGGTTTAGCTTAAAAAAGGAGTGATTTAAGTGTGTGGTAGATTTACAATTGTGGTTGATATAGCTGAGATATTTAAACAATATGGGTTTGATTATTATAAAACAAATCAGTGGCAGCCCCAGTACAACTTCTCACCAAGTAATAGTTTGCCAATATTAAAAAGCGGAAAAATTGAAGAAGAAAAATGGGGTTTCTCTCATAAAAATAACTTTGTTATTAATATTAGAAGTGAAGGTTACTTCAGCAAATCTCGATCCTTTTTTAATTGCTTAATACCAGCAGATGGTTATTATGAATGGCAAAATAAAGTTCCTTATTATTTCACAAAAGAAGACGGTGCTCCCATGCTTTTTGCTGGTTTATATAAAACTGAAGGATTTGCTATTTTAACAAAAGAAGCTCAAAAAGATGTAGCTCATATCCATCATAGAATGCCATTAATTGTTCCCGATAGAGAATCTGCTATAATGTATTTAAAAACCAGATCATTTACAGAACAAACAATAGGATTAACTTTCAAAGAAGTCAATCCTATTGTTAATAATTCTAGAACTAATAGTCCTTTATCTATCCAAGAAGTCAAACAAAAACAGTTAAAGCTATTCTAATATTTCTTCTAAAAGCTCTTTTATATCTGACACCTTGTATTTGGAGTTCTCATGGAAAGCTATAAGTGGCAAATTAGCTTTATTAAAAATTGTTGCAATAAATAGTTTATCCTTAAGCTTGTGTAAATAATTATATATTTGAACTCCAGCTACTGGCTCTTTATTTCTATTTTGAATAATAAAAGAAACCTGCTCTTGATCTAGTTCTTGCTGACTAAACTGATAAGTGAATAACTCACTTAATGATACTTCCTCAACCACAGAATATTCCTTTTTTAATGAAGCCAGTATTTTTGTTATTAAGTTTCCTAAGTCATCACTATTAATTACTATATCTTTTGGAATTGAATAACTCTCTTCTTCCTTAAGCTTTTCTAATTCTTCTTTTTGTATTACACTTGTTTCAATATTTGCAAAAGCATCTTGAGTCTTTTTTGTTATTATGTCTCTATTACTATCAAAATTTAACTCAACTTTTTCAACTTCTTCTAAAAAATCGCTTTGAGTTTCAATGATTGTTTCATCTGGTATTTTTGATACTTCCACTTCAACTTTTTCCTTTTTTACAGGTCTATAACTAATTGAACCGTCTTCATCTTCATATCTTTTAAAATATCTCACCCTTTTTGTGATATGGCTTTGACTATCTTCTTCAATAACCAAATCTTTTTGGGGTTTTTCAAAAGAGCTTTCTTCTTTAATTCGTTTTTGATTTTTTATCCCGCTCACATTAAACCCATTAGTTTTAAAATCACTTATGTTCATCATAGGTTGTGATTTTTCTATTGAGCTATTAGTTTCTATTTCTTCCTCTTCCTCTTTATTACTGGTTTTCAAATCTTGCTTTTCTAGTTTTAAAGTTTTATCTATAGTTTGCTCTTTCTTTTCATCTTGTTGAACCTCTTCTAATTCTTTAGTTTCATAAAGTTTTTGGTTATAGTAGCTAACTATCTCTTCATCGTCTGTGTTTTCATTCTCAATTATATCTTCTTTGACTGATTCATTATTCCTTCTTAAATCTAAATACATTGATGCTAAGAAAAATAAAGACAAAGCAACGATTCCAACACCTATGTATAACTCTAGTATTCCAGCGTTCATAGCTAAAATTACAACTGTATTACCTGCAATAACAAACAATACTAATAATACCTTAAGAATTTTCTCCACTATAACACCCCATTCATATCTTAATTAATATCACTATCAAAAATTGCTTCTATAGCATTCTTATCTAATCCAGCACTCAATGCCGTAGTTAATCTAATCCTAGCTTTTATTCCTGACATGTCTCCTGCTAAAATAGCTCCACTTCTTTTAAGTTCACTAGCTCCTCCTTCATATCCATAGTCAGGAGAAACCCTGCCTTCTGGACATCTAGAACAAATTACTACTACTAAATTCAAACTTATTGCTTCCACTAGTTTCCTTGCTATCTCTGGGGGTATATTACCTCTACCCATAGCCTCAATAATAATTCCTTGGTAATTATTTCTTATAGAGTAATGAACGAAGTCACTATTCATGCCAGCGGCTGTTTTTATTAATGAAACCTTAGCATTAACCTTTTTTGGTCTAACAGAAATTAGTCTTTTTAGATTTCTATAATAAATTACTTTGCCATTATCTATAACTCCTAAAAGTCCTTTCCCAGGGCTTTTAAATGTCTCTAGCTTAAATGTGTGTGTTTTAGTTACATCTCTAGCCGCGTGAATCTCACTTGCTAAACTAACAGTAACACCATATCCCCTAGATGAGTCATCCTTTGCAACTTCTATTGCATTAATTAAATTTGTAAATCCATCATAACCTAATTGAGACTTGTTTCTCATAGCTCCTGTAAAAACAACTGGCTTAACGCCTCCATAAAGACAATCTATAAAAAATGATGTC